>DASVUF010000258.1:0-28909 GCA_036387195.1 Pyrinomonadaceae bacterium
GTTGCCTTATGGGCGCGGCCCGCGGATGCTTATTTCTGCTGCGTCGCCGCCGGCTTCTCCTTGGCGCGGAACCAGCCGGGGGCGAACTTCGTCACGTCGTTGATGATGACGAAGCCCATCAGCAGCAGCAGGAAGACGAACCCGACCTGCTGGATGCGCTCGCGCACGCGCAGCGAGATGGTCATCCCGAAGACGGCCAGCGCGCCCTCCACCAGCAGCATGAAGAGCATGCCGCCGTCGAGCACGGGGATGGGCAGCAGGTTGAAGATGCCGAGGTTGAGGCTCAGGAAGCCGAGCATGTCGAAGACCCCGCCCCAGCCGTAGTTGGCCGCCGCCTGGTAGGACGCCTGCGCGATGGCGATGGGGCCGCCCACGGCCTCGCCGACGGCCATCTTGCCCGTGAAGACCTGCCCGAGGGCGACGCCCGTCAGGCGCAGGATTTCGATGTTGGTGTTGACGGCGACCGCGAGCGCCTCGCCGGGCCCGACCCTTTCGAGCGGGCCCTGCGGCGACTGTAACACGGCGCCGATGGTGTTCCCCGCGAGCCGCTGCTCGGGCGTCGTCAGCTCGACGCGCTCGCCGCCGCGCTCGACCGTGACGCGCATCACGCCCGGGTGCTTCTTGATGTACTCGATGACCTGCGCCGTGTTGCGCGCCGGCTCCGCGTCGAGCGCGACGATGCGGTCGCCGGCCTGCACGCCGGCCTTCTGCGCGGGCGAATTCTCCTGCACCTCGCCGACGACGACCGGCTGCACGCCGAGGTCGGGGCGGAAGTTCAGCTCGCCTATCTCGTGACCGCTCTCCTGCACGACCGTCGGGCGGATGGCGAGCGGCACGCGCTGGCCGTCGCGCTCGACGACGAAGGGGATGGCCTGCGTCCGCTTGACCGTGGCGACGACGTTCATCCAGCGCCACGTCGGGTTCTCCTCGTTGTCGAAGGAGACGATGCGGTCGCCGGGGCGCAGGCCCGCCGCCTCGGCCGCGCCGCCCTGCTCGACCTGGCTGACGACCGGCGACGGCGCCGCGGGCACGCCCACCGTCATCGCGCCGACGAACGGGATGGCGAGCGCCGTCAGGATGTTCATCACCGGGCCGGCGACGCCGACCATGAACTTCTGGTAGCGCGGGCGCAGGTCGAACCGCTCCCTGGCGGGAATCTCCTCGGCCCCGCCCTCTTCGAGCCCCGCGTTCGAGTCGTCGCCGCCCAGCTTGACGTAGCCGCCCAGCGGGATGAGCGACAGGCGGTAGTCGGTCGTCCCCCAGCGCCGGCCCCAGAGCCGCTTGCCGAAGCCGACCGAGAAAGTCTCGACGCGGATGCCCAGCATCTTCGCGACGATGAAGTGGCCGAACTCGTGCAGGATGACGGCGGAGCCGAGGATGAAGACGAAGGCGAGCAGGGCGAGCAGGTTCATAAGGTCAACTTCTCTTAAAGTTAAAGCGGGGGCCGCAAAAAAATTAGAGGCGGAGCCTCCCCGCCCGGTTGCACCCGAAAAGTTTACGTGCCCCGCTTAAAACCGTCAAACCACTGGCCGGAGACGGCCGGGCCTGAAATTTCCGGGCGGGAACCGTGGATTCGACCCGAATCAGGCCACCGCCCGGGCGCCCTCGCCCAGCCGCGCCAGCTCGGCGGCCGCGGCGGCGCGCGCCTCCTTGTCCACTTCGAGCACGACGTCGAGGCTCGAAGCGGCGCGCGTCTCGTGCGCGTCCATCACGCGCTCGATGACGCGCGGGATGTCGGTCAGCCGCAGGCCCCCGGCGAGGAACGCCTTGACCGCCTCCTCGTTCGCCGCGTTCAACGCCGCCGGCAGCGTCCCGCCCGCGCGCAGCGCCCTGTAGGCCAGTTGCAGGCACGGGAAGCGCTCGAAGTCCGGCCGCTCGAAGCGCAGCGCGCCGAGCCGGGTCAGGTCGAGCGGCGGGAGCTGCGCCGAGGCGTGGCGCTCCGGGTAGGTGAGCGCGTACTGGATGGCGTGGCGCATGTCGGTGACGCCGAGCTGCGCGATGACCGAGCCGTCCACCAGCTCGACCATCGAGTGGACGACCGACTCGGGGTGGACGACGACGTCAATCTCGTCGGCGCCGAAGCCGAACAGCCAGCGCGCCTCGATGACCTCCAGCCCCTTGTTCATCAGCGTCGCGCAGTCAATCGTAATCTTCGCGCCCATGCTCCACGTCGGGTGGCGCATCGCCTCCTCGACCGTCGCCGCCTCCATCGCGCCCGAACTCTTCTCGCGGAAGGGGCCGCCCGAGGCGGTCAGGATGAGGCGGCGCACCTCCTCGCGCCGCTCGCCGCGCAGGCACTGGTGGAGCGCGTTGTGCTCGGAGTCCACGGGGAGCAGCTCCGCTCCCGACTCGGCCGCCGCCTTCGTCATCAGCTCGCCCGCGATGACGAGCGTCTCCTTGTTGGCCAGCGCCACGCGCTTGCCGGCTTCGAGCGCCCTCAGCGTCGGCACGAACCCGACGGCGCCGACCGTCGCGCTGACGACCGTCCGCGCGCGCCCGTGCGTCGCCACCTCGACGAGCCCCGCCTCGCCCACCGCCACCCGCGGCTCGGCGACGCCCCGCCGCCTCAACTCCTCCCTGAGCCGCGCCGCGCGCTCCTCGTCCTCGACGGCGACCAGCTCCGGCCGGTGCCGCTCGACCTGCGACGCCAGCCGCTCGACGTTGCGCCCCGCCGCGAGCGCGACCACGCGGAACCGCCCCTCGCCGAACGACTCGACCACGCTCATCGTGCTGCACCCGATGGAGCCGGTCGAGCCGAGTATCGCTATGCCTTGTGTGTCCATTTAATTATGCAGGGCGCCGAACGGCTGGGGGGCTCCGGGCTAACGCCAGTAGTACAGGGCGAAATAGTAGATGAGCGGCGCGTTGAAGAGCAAGCTATCCAGGCGGTCGAGCAGGCCGCCGTGGCCGGGGAGGATTTGCGCGGCGTCCTTGGCGTTCGAGCCGCGCTTCAGGGCGCTCTCCGTCAGGTCGCCGACGACGCCGAGCACGTTCATCACCGCCGCCAGCCCGAGCGCGGCCGGGAGCGCGAGCTCGGGGAAGAACCAGTAGTGCGCGAGCGCCGCCGCCGCGAGGCTCGCGGCCATCCCGCCGGCCGCGCCCTCCCACGTCTTGCCCGGGCTCACCGCCGGCGCCAGCTTGCGCCGCCCGAGCGCGCGCCCCGTGTAGTACGCGCCCGTGTCCGAGCCCATCAGGACGAGGAAGAAGAAGGCGAGCAGGTGCGTCGAGAGCGTCTTGCTGACGTAGGCGTCGCCGACGAGGAACGTCTCCGGCCGGGCGAGCACGTCCTGAAACCCCGTCCTCACCCCGACGAGGTGCGCGCCCAGGAAGGCGACGTAGAGCACGCCGAGCACGGTCGAGCCGACCGACAGAATCATCTTGTCGAACGGCGCGCCCCTCAGCATCTCCGTCAACAGCGCCGCGACGACCAGCAGCACGAACAGCAGCGGCGCGACCAGGTAGACCAGCTCCGGCTCCCCGAAGAAGAAGACGACGACGAGCGCCGCCGTCGCCGCGTAGCCGACGACCACGTCCGGCCTCGCCCCCACGCGCTTCGACAGAAACCAGAACTCGTAGAGCGCGATGACCACGGCCGCGACCGCGAGCGCGACGAAAAGGATTTGCAGCGGCGGGAAGACGATGGAGGCTATCAGGACGGGCAGCGCGACGGCGGCGGTGATGAGTCGGGATTTCATGAAGTGGCGGTGGACAGTGGTCGGTGGTCAGTAAAAAAACTCTCTTCGGCCGGGCCGTCATCATCAAGGTCAACGTCGGCGGTGCGGAGCCCGCCGGCCAACGGCCTCACGCCCGCCGCCTGCTCCTCACTTCGCGTTCGCCGCCAGCTTGAGGCCGCCGAAGCGGCGGTCGCGGCGCTGGAAGGCGACGACCGCTTCGAGGAGGTCCGCGCGGCGGAAGTCGGGCCAGAGCGTCTCGGTGACGTAGATTTCGCTGTAGGCGGCCTGCCACAGCAGGAAGTTCGAGATGCGCAGCTCGCCGCTCGTGCGCACGAGCAGGTCGAGTTCGGGCAGGCCGCTCGTGTAGAGGTGGCGGCCGATGTCCTCGTCGGTCATCTCGTCGGCGGCGCGCCCTTGGGCGGCCAGCTCGCGGGCGGCGGCGCGCACGGCGTCTACTATCTCGGCGCGCCCGCCGTAGTTGAGCGCGACGCTCAAGACCATGCCGGTGTTGCGCGCCGTGCGCTCGACGCCGCGCAACAGCTCGCGCCGCACGCTCTCGCGCAACCCCTCGATGCGGCCGATGGGCTGGAAGCGGATGTTCTGGCGGTCTATCGAGTCCAGCTCCAGACGCAGGTAGCGCTTGAGCATCCGCATCAGCGCGTCCACTTCGAGCCGCGGGCGCTTCCAGTTCTCGGTCGAGAAGGCGTAGAGCGTCAGCGCGCCGAGCCCCAGGCGCGCGCCCGTGTCCACGGCGGCGCGCACGGCCTCGACGCCTGCGCGGTGGCCCGCGACGCGCGGCTGCCCGCGGCGCGCGGCCCAGCGCCCGTTGCCGTCCATGATGACGGCCACGTGGCGCGGCAGGCGCGACCAGTCAACCTCGGCGAGCAGCGCCTCGTCGCGCGAGCCCCCTTCGACTACGTCGGCGAAGTCTGAAAGCATACGAAAACGGGCGCGACAGACCGGAGCGCCCGCCGCGCATCTTAATCGCAAACCGCTTGAAAATGCAAAGTGGCCTGGGGACGGACGCGGGGACGAGGGCCGAAGGGCGCGGGCCGAAGGCGTGTCTGCGGCCGCCGGAGGGCGGCCGCCTCGCGCGCCGCGCGCCGAAAGCTTGCCCCCTTGAGCCCCGCCGGCGGCTTTCTCAACAGCCGGCGCCGCCCGGCGTCCACCGCCTCGCCTTCACCCTTCGCCTTCCGCCTTCCGCCTTCCGCCCTCCGCCCCGTCGTAGCGCACCTCGACGAGCGTGAGGCCGTGGGCGGGCGCGGTGGCGACCGCGTGCGGGCGCTCGCCCGTCTCGACGGCGCGGCGGAGCGCGGCGGCGTCCGTCTCGCCGCGCCCGACCGCGAGGAGCGCGCCCGCGATGGAGCGCGCCATGTAGCGCAGGAAGCCCTCGCCGCTGACCGTGACGACGACGAGGCGGCCGCGGCCGCGGCCGCTGTGGCGCTCGGTTATCTCAAGCCCGGTCACCTCGCGGACGCGCGTCCTGGCGTCCGACTGCGCGGCCGAGAAGGCCGTCCAGTCGTGGCGGCCTACGAAGTCGCGCGCCGCCTCGCGCATCCTCCCCAGGTCGAGCGGCCGCGACTCGTGCAGCGCGTAGCGCGACCAGAAGGGCGACGAGTGGCGCTCGTTGAAGACGCGGTAGCAGTAGGTCTTGCCGCGCGCGTCGTAGCGGGCGTGGAACTGTTCGGGGGCGTGGGCGGCTTCGACGACGCGCACGTCGCGCGCGAGGTTGCCGTTGAGCGCGGCGGCGAGGCGGCCCGGCTCGATGTCGCGCGTCAGGCGCGCGCTCGCCACCTGCGCCTCGGCGTGGACGCCCGCGTCCGTGCGCCCCGCGCCGTGGACGGCCACCTCCGCGCCTTCGAGCAGCGAGAGCACGCGCGCCAGCTCGCCCTGCACGGTTCGCCTGCCCTCCTGCGCCTGCCAACCGCAGAAGTCCGTGCCGTCGTACTGGATTGTCAGGCGAAAGTTCATAGGCGGCCGGCCGGGAGGCAAAACGCGGCGACCATAACACGCGGCCGCACCGCAAGTCACCCCGGCCGTTTCCGCGCGCACGCGGGACGCGCGTTGACGTTGCGGCGGACGTTTTCTCGTTTATAATCCGCGCTTCAACTCGTCGGCCGCTCTCTCGTGCGCACATCCAGATTGCCAACGCTTGTCGAGGGTCGTTCCCGGCTCGGCGCGCTCGCCGGCGCGCTCGCGTCGGAGCGCGCGCTGTGGGGCGCGCTGCTGGCCGCCGCCTACGTCGCCAGCCGGCTCTACGCGGCCGCGCGCTTCCCCATCTTCATTGACGAGGCGATACACGTTGACTGGGCGCGCGCGACCGCCGACAGCTACCCGGCGCCCGACGCGGGCTTCGACGGAAAGTGGCTGAGCGTTAAGCTGTTCGCGCTGGCGACGCGGCCGGCCGCGCCGTTCGACGAGTTGGTGGCCGCGCGGCTGCTGGTCGTGGGGCTCGGGCTGACGGCGGCGCTCGCGTGCCACCTCGTCGGGCGCGACCTCTTCTCGCGGCGCGCGGGCGCGCTCGCCGCCGCGCTCTACGTCGCCCTGCCGTTCTCGGTCATCTACACGAGCCTCGCCATGACGGACGGCGTGCAGTTGGCCTTCGGCGCGTGGGCCGTCTTCCTCGCCGTGCGGCTGGCGCGGGGGGGGCGCTGGCCCTACGCGGCGCTGCTGCCGTTGGCGCTGGCCGCCGCAGTCCTCGCCAAGTTCAGCGGGCTCGTCCTCGTCGCGCTGCCGGCGGCGGCCGTGCTCCTGCTCGCGCCGGAGGGGCGGAGGGCGGCCGCGGCGCTGCGCGCCCTGCCGGCGCTGCTCACGCCCGTCGCGCTGTTCGCTATCTTCTACAGCTACGACCTGCTGCAAATCGTGAAGACGAAGGCCGCGGAGAACTCCGCGGGCGCGGGCGGGCGGCTGTGGGCGAATCTCGCGTCGGCTGGCGGCTGGCTGTGGGGGCTTCTGACGCCGGGCGTGGCGTTGCCGGCGGCGGCGGCTTTCGCGTGGCTGGTGCTGGCGCGCGGGCGCAGGCGCGCGGGGCTGTTCGTCCTGACGCTGTTCGGGCTGGCCGTCCTGCCCTTCGCGGCCGTCTCGCAGACGTGGTACCCGCGCTACATTCTGGCGGCGGTCCTGCCCGTGGCGCTGGCGGTGGGCCGGCTCCTCGACCTCGCCGCGGGGTTCGCCGGCCGGCGGCTGCGCGGGCGGCCCGCGCTCGCCGCGGCGGCGCTCCCTCTTTTAGTCGTCGGCGTGTTGAGCTGGCCCGCGCTGCGAAGCGCCGAAGTCCTCTTCGCGCTGCCCGACGCCGCTCTGCCCGAGGCCGAGCGCTTCCAGTTCGTGACGGGCTGGCCCTCGGGCTACGGCGTCGCCGAACTCACGGAGTTTCTGCGCGAACAGGCGGCGGCGACGCCGGGCGGCGTCACGGTCGCGCGCACGTACTGGGCCGACCACCCGCTACAGAGCCTGAACATCTACCTCACGCCGTCGCCTTCGCTCTCGCTCTTCACGCTCGCCGACGAGGACGAGCCGAGCGCGCTGAGCCTGAGGTGGCAGAGCGCGCGGCGGCGCACGCTGCTCGTGCTGACGACCGACCACGGCGTCCCGCAGCGCCTGCGGAAGGCCGGCGCGCCCCTCCTGAAGTGCGCACGCCCCCTCTGGTCTTACACGCGTCCGGGCGGGACGACCGGCTTCGCCGTCTACGAGCTGAGCTGCGGCCCGGCGCCCGCGGCGCGCTGAGGTCGGCGGCTACTTCTTCCGGCTGCCGGGCTTGACGGCCGGCACGCCCGCGGCGCACGGCGCGCAGTCGGCGGGCGCGGCCGCCGGCACGTCGAGCGTGGCGAGCGCGACGCGCGGGACGCCCACGTCCGAGCGCCCGCCCGAGCGGTCAATGATGGAGGCCGCGCCCACGACCAGCGCCCCGGCCGCGCGCAGCGCGTCGCACGTCTCGCGCGTCGAGCCGCCCGTCGTAATCACGTCCTCGACGACCAGCACGCGCTCGCCCGGCCTGACCGCGAAGCCGCGGCGCAGCGTCATCCGCCCCTCCTCGCGCTCCGCCCAGATGAAGCGCGCGCCGAGCGCGCGCGCCACCTCCCAGCCGATGACGATGCCGCCGATGGCGGGCGCGGCGACCGTCTCGACGCCGCCCGCGCCGAACCGCGCGGCGATGGCGAGGCCGAACGCCTCGGCCTCCTGCGGGTGCTGGAGCACGAGCGCGCACTGTAGGTACTGGGTGCTGTGGAGCCCGCTCGTCAGCACGAAGTGGCCTTCGAGCAGCGCGCCCGTGCGGCGGAACCTTTCGACGACTTCCCGTTGCTGCATCCCCCGAATCCTTCCCTTTCCCGCGCCGCGCGGATACAATTCCGCCCGATGCAGACCTTCCCCAACCTCGTCCCCGACGGCACCGACTCGCAACTCGTCGAAGAGGCCATCAGGCTGCTCCACTCGAACGGCGGCCGCGCGCCCGCGACCGAAATCTGCGCCTGCGTCCTCGAACTTTCCGACCTGGAGCCGCGCGTCGCCGCCACGATAGTCGCGGAGCTGGTCGGCGAGGACTGGCGCGTGCGCGTGGACGGCGACGGCTGCGAGGTCGAGGTGCTCTGCGAGGACGACGAGCGCCGCGCGCTCTCCGAGAGCGAGTTCGTCGTCTTCGACATCGAGACGACGGGGCCGAAGATGCCCCACAGCCGCATCATGGAAATAGGCGCGGCGCGCGTCCGCGACGGGCGCATCGTCGCCGAGTTCCAGACGCTCGTCAACCCGCGGATGCCCATCCCGCCCTTCATCGCCGGCCTGACCGGCATCCGCGACGAGATGGTCGCCGGCGCGCCCGCCTTCGAGGAGGTGGCCGCCGACTGGCTCGACTTCGCCGGCAGGGCCGTCCTCGTCGCGCACAACGCCGTCTTCGACGTGCGCTTCATCAACCACGAAGTCTCGCACGCCTTCCCCGGCCGGCGGATGATGAACTCGCACATCTGCACCGTCTCGCTCGCGCGGCAGATTCTGCCCGAGCTGAAGAGCTTCCGCCTCGGCGCGCTGGCCGAGCACTTCGCCGTCCCGCACCGCACGCGCCACCGCGCCGGCGACGACGCGCGCGCCACCGCCAGCGTCTTCATCCGCCTGCTCGAACACCTCGACGAGCACGGCGTCCGCGACCTCGGCGGCGCGCGCCGCTTCCGCAAGCAGCTCGCGGGCGCGGAGCCCCAGGGGGTGAAGGCCGTAGACGGCAGACATTAGAAGTAAGTGGCCGGCAGGCTCCGCTCCCGCTTGACGCCGGCAGGCTCCGCTCTGATGACGCCGACCGTGAGGGTGGCGGCCCGGCTGAAGAAGGTCTTCTGCTGACTGCCGTCTACTGACCGCCGTCCGCCGTCCCGCCGTCCACAGCCCCCTCCGCCTTCTTCCTCCCGAGCAGTCTCTTCAGAAGGAACACGACGACGACGAGCGCGGCGAGGCCGAGGCCGACGGCCGGGTAGTTCTCGGCGAGCAGGTCTTTGGCGCGCTCGCCGTAGCGGACGGCGAGGAAGCCTTCGAGGAAGAAGCGGAAGGCGCGCCCCACCGCCACCGCCGCCGTGAACCGCGCGAGGCTCAGGCGGAAGACGCCCGCCGTGATGACGAACAGCTTGAACGGGAACGGCGGCGGCAGCACCGACGCCACCAGCACCGACAGCACGTCGTAGCGGTCTACAAGCTCCTTGACGCGCCGCCGCTTCGCCTCCGGAAACTTCTCCAGCGCGCGCCGGCCCGCGCGCCTTGAGATGTAGTAGAGGATGACGCAGCCGGCGACCGACCCGGCCGTCGCCCCCAGCGCGTAGAGCGGCATCCGCGCCGGGCTCTGCGTCGAGAGGAGAATCATCACCGCGTCCGGCCCGCCCGGCAGCGGGACGAGCGCCGAGTCGAGCAGCGCGATGGCGAACAGCCCGAACGCGCCGAAGGGGACGAGGAAGTCCCTGACCCCCGTCAGCCCGTTCGTGATTTTACGGATGAGCCACTTCAAGCCTTAGTCAGCCGCCTCCCCTTCCTGTTTCTCGCCCGACCTCTCGCCCGACTTCTCGCCCGGCTTCGCTTCCGGGCTCTCCCCGGGCCCGACCGTCTCCGCCGCGCCGCGGCGCGCCCCGCGCAAGCGCCCGACGAGGACGTAGCCCGCGACGCCGACGACGACCAGCCCGCCGACCGCGCTCAGGATGTAGAGCCCGTTCTCCTTCATGAAGACGAGCACGCGCTCGCCGTAGAAGACGGCCAGCGCCCCCTCGACGAAGTAGCGGACGCTGCGCGCGATCATGATGGTCAGCACGAAGCGCCAGCGCGGGTATTCGAGCGCGCCCGCCGTGGCGACGAAAATCTTGAACGGCATCGGCGGCGGCAGCAGCGCCGGCACGGCCAGCGCCAGGAAGCCGAACCGCGCGTAGGCGCGCTCGACCCGCGCGATGTTCTCGGGGCTGAACCGCCGCCGCATCACCGCCTGGCCGCCGCGCTGCATGATGCTGTAGAGCAGCGTGCAGCCGAGGACGGAGCCGGCGGCGGCGAAGAGCGGGAAGTAGAAGACAGACTTCGGGTCGCTGTAGCAGCGCGCGACGACGAGGTAGTCGTTAATCTCCGGCAGGCTCAGCAGCGACGAGTCGAGCGCGCCGATGAGAATCATCGCCGGCCCCGCGACGTAGATGGGCACCTCGCTGATGAAGTCGTGCAGCCAGAGGACGAGCCCCTTCACCCAGTCGAACATGGTGTCCGAGTTTAAGGTTCAAAGCCCAAAGTTCAAAGCCGGGCTCACGCCGCGCACACGTCTTCCACGGCTCCGGGCTCCGGGCGCGCGATTCGGGGCTGTCTACTTGACTGGCGTGAAGACGGAGGGCGTGTCGTAGGTGACGCCGAAGGTGACGCCCGAGCGCGGGCTGAACTCGGTCAGCCCTTTGATGCCCGCGGCGTCGAAGCGCAGCCCCGCGGCCCTGACCTGGACGCCGAGGCGGAACTCGCCGAGCGACTCGGTGCCGAGCGGGGCGGCGCCGCCGCGCGTGTTGGCGCGGCCGTTGACCTCGGCGGCGACGTTGACGGTGCGGTTGACGCGGAAGATGCCGCCGAGGCCGTAGAGCAGCATGTCGTTCTGCGTGAACAGCCGCGTCGGCGCGGTGTAGATGCCGACGCCGAGGTTGCCGAAGGCGTTCAGGCGCCCGTCGCGCCCGAACTTCTTGCCGACGAGCATCATGCCGAAGGCGTTCGTCTGGTTGACGCCGATGCCGCGCGCCTCGTTCGAGTTCGGCAGCTCCACCCCGAACTTGAAGCCGAGCGCCGGCCCGCGCCGCGTCTCCCTGCGCAGCTTGATCTTGGTCGAGAGGCGGAAGTCGCCCGTGTCGTTCGTCGAGTTCGCGCCCGGCGCTATCTCCAGCGGGATGGCCCCGGCGCGGCGCGTGTTGATGCCCAGGAAGTTCTGCGCGACGCCCTCCAGCGAGAACTCGACGTTGGGCGAGAGGCCGACGTGGAGGCCGATGACGCCGACGCGCGTCAGGTCGCCCGTCAGCCCCGAGGCCGGGAACTTCGCGTCCTGCATGAAGTCAATGCCGACCTGCACGCGCAGCGCGCCGGGTTCGAGCACGTCCACGTCCTCGGTCAGCAGCGGCCGCTGCTGCGCGCGCGCCGCCGTCCCCGTGCAGAGCGCGAAGGCGAGCGCGCAGAGGGCGCGTGCGAGCTGTGTGCGGCGTGACTTCATGCTTGAAAATTTGGCCCCGGCGAAGACTTGCGACGAGCGTGCGAATTGTAACGGCCGCCCCACGGGGCGTCAACAGGCGGTCGGAAAACGGGCCGCGCTCGGGCGCGTCCGTCTTTCGGCGCGCCGCGCGCGGGGGCGTCGAGACTCCCCCGCGCGCGGCCGGGCTTCGTCCCGCCGCGCCTGTGCTAACATCGCGCCGATGGATACCAGACCGCTTCTCATCGGGGGCGAGTGGCGCGTGACCGCGGGGGCGGGCGAGGTGCGCTCGCCCTACAGCTCCGAGCTCGTCGCACGCTTCTCGGTCGCCTCGGGGGCGGAAGTTGACGAGGCGCTGGCGTCGGCCGCCCGCGCCGCCGCGGAGATGCGCGCGCTGCCGCGCCACCGCGTCGCCGACTCGCTGCGGGCAATCGCCGACGGCGTCGGCGCGCGCGCAGAGGAGTTCGCGCGCTGCATCGCCACGGAAGCCGGCAAGCCCATCAGGACGGCGCGCGCGGAGGTCGAGCGCGCCGTGATGACCTTCACGCACGCGTCCGAGGAGGCGCGGCGCTTCGCGGGCGAGGTCGTCGCGCTCGACGGGCAGGCGACGGGCGCGGGGCGGACGGGCTGGACCGAGCGCGTCCCGCGCGGCGTCGTCTTCGGCGTCACGCCCTTCAACTTCCCGCTCAACCTCGTCGCGCACAAGGTCGCGCCCGCGCTCGCCTCGCGCAACGCCATCGTCGTCAAGCCGAGCCCGCGCACGCCGCTCACGGCCTTCCTGCTCGGCGAAGTCTTTCTCGCGTCGGGCTTCCCGGCCGCGGCGCTCCAGGTCGCGCCGATGGAGATAGAGACGATTGACTCCGTCCTGCGTGACGACCGCGTCCAGATGGTCTCGTTCACGGGGAGCGCCGAGGTCGGCTGGCTCCTGCGCGAGCGCGCGGCGCGCAAGGCGGTCACGCTGGAGCTGGGCGGCAACGCGCCCGTCGTCGTGGACGAGACGGCCGACGTCGCCTACGCGGCCGAGCGCGCCGCCGCCTCGGCCTTCGCCTACGCCGGGCAGGTCTGCATCTCCGCGCAGCGCGTGCTCGTCCACGAAAGCGTGGCCGGCGAGTTCACCTCGCGCTTCGTTGGCCACGCCACCTCCTTGCGCGCCGGCGACCCGCTCGACGAGGCGACCGAGCTGTCCAACATGATTGACGAGGCGGCCGCGCGCCGCGCCGAGGGCTGGATTAACGAGGCCGTCGGGGCCGGCGCGCGCCTGCTCTGCGGCGGGCGGCGCGCGGGCTCGCTGCTGGAGGCGACCGTGCTGACGGACGTGCACCCGGAGATGCGCGTCTGCTCCGAGGAGGTCTTCGCGCCGGTGGCCACGCTCCAGACCTTCGGCGACTTCGGCGAGGCGTTAGCCGAGGCCAACGCCACGCGCTACGGGCTCCAGGCCGGCGTCTTCACGCGCGAGACGGGGCGCGCGCTGCGCGCCTTCCGCGAGCTGGACTTCGGCGGCGTCATCGTCAACGACTCGCCCGCCTTCCGCGTGGACAACATGCCCTACGGCGGCGTCAAGCTCTCCGGCGCCGGCCGCGAAGGCGTCCGCTACGCCATGGAGGAGATGACCGAGCCGCGCCTCCTCGTGCTCAGGGACGAAGGATGAAGGCGAAGCGGTAGGCACCGGGCGCCGGGCGTTTAAGAGCGACGCCGACGGAACCGCGGGCCGCGGGCCCAACGCTCGCCGCGCGGGGCGGCCCCACGAGCGCCGCACTCCCGCGGCCCGCCGCCCGCCCTTCATCTTTCAGCCTTCAACTTTCAGCCTTCATCTTTCAGCCTTCAACCTTCGTCCTTCGTCTTTCAGCCGTCGGCCTTCGGCCTTCTCTATGGCGTAGCGGGCGCCGTTCGCGTAAGATGCCCGTGCCTTTGACACCTTCCCTTCGAGGACTCATGCGATGAAAGCCAGAGCCCCCTTCCTGCGTCTCGCGTTGACGCTCTCGTTCCTCGCCGCCTCGCCGCCGGCGCGCGTCGCCGCGGCGCAGACCGCGCCCCAGACGGCGGTCGCCCCGCAGGCCGCGCCCGCCGTCATCCGACTCCAGGGCTTGAAGAAGGCCGTGACCGTCAGGCGCGACGAGCGCGGCGTCCCGTACATCGAGGCCGCCGACGAGGAAGACCTCCTCTTCGCGCAGGGGTTCGTGACGGCGAGCGACCGGCTCTGGCAGATGGACTTGATGAGGCGCGCGGCGCGCGGCGAGCTGTCCGAGATTTTCGGCCGCGCCACGCTCGAAGAGGACAAGCGCCGGCGCGCCTACGGCTTCGCGCGCGTGGTCGAGGAGAGCGTCGCGCAGGCCGACCCGCAGACGCGCCGCGTCATGGACGCGTACGCGCGCGGCGTCAACGCCTACATCGAGTCGCTCGACGAGCGGAGCCTGCCGCTGGAGTTCCAGATTCTCGGCTACCGCCCGCGCCCCTGGACGCCCGCCGACTCAGCCACCGTCGGCAAGAACTTCGCCGAGGCGCTCTCGACGACGTGGATGCTCGACATCACGCGCGGCCTCTTCGCGGACCTCCCGCCCGACAAGGTCCGACAACTCTTCCCCGTCGTCTCGCCGTTTGACCTGCCGATCGTCGGCTCCGACGCGCCGCTCAGGAAGGGCGCGCCCGCGGGCCGCGGCTCCGCCCCGCCCGACGCGCCCGGCGCGCGCGCCGCGCTGCTCGCCGAGCTGGCGTCAATCCACGAGGTAGAGGCGCGCACGCGCGCGCGGCTCGGGCTCCGCGCCGAAGACCTCGCCGCGAGCAACAACTGGGTCGTCTCCGGCAAGCGCAGCGCGACGGGCAAGCCGCTGCTCGCCAACGACCCGCACCTGTCGCCCTCCGCGCCCTCCATCTGGTATCTGATTCACATGGCCGCGCCGGGCGTGCGCGTCGCCGGCGTCAGCGCGCCGGGCGGCCCCGGCGTCGTCATCGGCCACAACGAGCGCATCGCCTGGGGGCTCACCAACCTCGGCCCGGACGTGCAGGACGTCTACCGCGAGAAGTTCGACCCGGAGAACCCGCGCCGCTACATGACGCCCGCGGGCTGGCGCGACGCCGAGGTGCGCCGCGAGGAGATTAAAGTCCGCAAGTCGCCCGCCGGAGCCGAGACGGAGGTCGTCCCCTTCGACGTCACCGTCACGCGCCACGGCCCCGTCGTGCTCCGAAGGGGCGGCGACGCCTACGCGCTGCGCTGGACGGCGCTCTCGCCCGCGGCCAGCGAGTTCGGCGCCATCTACAAGCTCAACCGCGCGCGCGACTGGCGGCAGTTTCAGGACGCGCTCAGGGGCTACGGCGGCGCGACGCAGAACTTCATCTACGCCGACGTGGACGGCCACATCGGCTATTACGGCGCGGGCCAAATCCCCGTCCGCCGGAGCGGCGACGGCAGCGTCCCCTACGACGGCGCGACAGACGAGGGCGAGTGGAAGGGCTTCATCCCCTTCGACGAGCTGCCGCACGTCTTCGACCCGCCCTCGGGCATCATCGTCACGGCGAACCAGCGCGTCGTCGGCGCGAGCTACCCGCACCACCTCACGCACGCCTGGGCCGCGCCCGCGCGCGCGCGCCGCATCTACGACCTGCTGACCGCCAGGCAGAAGCTGACCGCCGACGACTTCAGCGCCGCGCAAGCCGACTCCTACACCATCTCGGGCCACACCTTCGCGCGCGAGGCGGCCGAGGTCGCGCGCGAGGCTAAGCTCGACGAGAAGGACGAGCACTGGCGCGAGGCCGTCCGCCTCTTCGAGTCCTGGGACGGCCGGCTCTCGCCCGAGGCGCGCGCGCCGATGCTCGCCGCCGAGATGTTCCAGGTCTTCCGCCTGAAGGTCCTCGAAGGCGCGCTCGGGGCGGAGCGCGCGAAGGCGTACCGCTGGCCCGCCAGCTCCGTCTTCTTCGACCGCGTGATAGGGGAGCGCCCGGCCGAGTGGCTGCCGAAGGGTTACGCCTCTTACGCCGAGCTGCTCGACGCCTCCCTGCGCGGCGCGCGCGCGGCGCTCGCCGCCCGCGCCGGCGAGGACGAGACGAAGTGGGTGTGGGGGCTGCAACAGGCCGCCTTCCCGCACCCGCTGGCGGGCGCGCCGAACGTCGGCCGGCCGTTCCAGGTCGCGCCCTTCCCGCAGACGGGCGGCGGCGGCGCGACCTTCGAATCGCCCAACGTCGGGGCGCACGTCTCGATGCGCCTCATCGCCGACGCGGCCGACTGGGACAGGACGCGGCAGGGCATCGCGCTCGGCCAGTCGGGCGACCCGCGCAGCCCGCACTGGCAGGACCAGCTCGCCGACTGGCGCGCCGTCACGCCGCGCGTCTTCCCCTTCACCGCCGGCGCGGTCGCGCGCGCCACGCGGCTGACGCACACGCTCTCGCCGAAGTGAAGGCGCATCTTCACAGTCGCGCGCGAGCGGGTTTTGGCCGCAAGGGGGTTTTGAAGTGAGCATTGACGGGAGGGACGCCGAGGCGGCTGCGAACGCGGGCGGCGCGGTGCGCGTCTTCTTCGCGGTGGAGCTTTCGGAGGAGGCGCGCGGGGCGGCGGCCGCGCACGCCGCGCGCCTGCGCCGCGAGTTCCCCGAGGCGCGCGCGAGCTGGGCGCGGCCCGAGAGCCTGCACGTCACGCTCAAGTTCGTCGGCGAGGTCGGGGCGGAGCGCGTGGACGTTCTCTCGCGCGCGGCCGCGGCCGCCGCCGCCGGCTCCGAGCCGTTCGGTCTGTCGGTCGAGGAGGCGGGCACGTTCCCGCCGCGCGGGGCGGCGCGCGTCCTGTGGCTCGGCGTGCTCGACGCCTCGGGCGCGCTCGCCCGCCTCCAGCGCCGCCTCGAAGACGTGTGCGAGGCCGCCGGCTTCCCGCGCGAGGCGCGCGCCTTCAAGCCGCACCTCACGCTCGCGCGCCTCCGCTCGCCGAAAGACGCGCACGCGCTCTCCGAGGCGCACAGGCGTCAGCCGTTCGGCCCGCACGTTTTCAAAGTCTCCGAACTGCTCCTCATGCGCAGCCAGCTCGGCCCCGGCGGCTCGCGCTACACGCCCCTGTCAAAACACTCGCTCGGCGGCTAAAAAAAGATTCGCCACACAGACGCCGAGACGCGGCCGGCAAGTCAATGCCTTGAGCCGCGTCTCTCCCTCGCGTCGCCGTGGCGAATCTTTTTTCCGGGCCGGCGCTCAGCCGTTCGGCAGTTGGCGCGGGCGGCCGGGCGGGAGTTGCGGGCCGGAGCCGCCGCCGTCGCCGCGCTTCTCGCCCGTCTCCGAGAGCATCTCCTTGATGGCCCCGATGGAGGAGAGCATGGCGGAAGTCTCGACCGGCATGAAGACGACCTTCGAGTTCTGGCCGCGCGACATCTCCTTGAGGCTCTCGATGTAGCGCTGCGTGATGAGGTACTGCGCCGGGTTGCCGTGGTCGAGCATGACGCGCGCCACCTGCGAGATGGCCTCGGCCTCGGCCTCGGCCGAGCGGAGCCGCGCCTGCGCCGCGCCCTCGGCCTGGAGGATGGCCGACTGCTTCTCGCCCTCGGCGCGCGTAATCGCCGACTGCTTCTCGCCCTCGGCGCGGGTGATGGCGGCCTGGCGCTCGCCCTCGGCCTGTAGGACGAGCGCGCGGCGGTTGCGCTCGGCCGTCATCTGCTTCTCCATCGTGACGCGCACGTCCTCGGGCGGGTTGATGTTCTTCACGTCCACGCGCGTCACCTTGACGCCCCACTTGTCGGTCGCCTCGTCGAGGATGATGCGCAGCTTCGAGTTTATCTGGTCGCGCGACGACAGCGTGTGGTCTAAATCCATCTCGCCCATCACCGAGCGCATGCCGGTGATGGTGAGCTGGACGATGCCGCCGATGAGGTCCGTGACCTCGTAGACGGCCTTGATGGGGTCGGTGATCTGCCAGTAGACGACCGAGTCCACGTGGATGGTCACGTTGTCGCGGGTGATGACGGGCTGCGGCGGCAGGTCTATGTACTGCTCGCGCAGGTCTATGGAGGCGAGGCCCGGCCGGACGTTCGACCAGTAGACGCCGCGCGGCTTGTCGAGGAACGGGACGATGACGTTCAGCCCGCTGGCGGCGACGCGGCTGAAGCGGCCCAGCCGCTCGATGAGCATCACGGTCGCCTGCGGGACTATCTTAATCGTCTTGGCCGCGACGACCAGCGTGGCGATGGCGATGAAGAGGAAGAAGATGAGAAAGCCGAATTCCATGTGACCTCCGTCGGGGTTCCGAATCTCAGGTGCGAAATTTCCAACAGGCCGCCAGCGCCCCGGGTTGGCCGAGACTATAACGGATTGCCTCAGACATTAGGAAGGGACTCGGGCGGAGGCCGCCAGCCGCCGAGCGCCTCTTCGACGACGCGCGCCGCGGCGAGGGCGGCGCGCTCCTCGTGCGGGCGCGCGACGAGTTGCACGCCGACGGGCAGACCCCCGGCCGTCGCCCCGGCCGGCACGCAGACGGCCGGCAGGTCGTAGACGTTGGCCGCGTGCGCGCATGAGAAGGCGCGGAAGGTCGGGACGTCGCGCCCCTCGACCTCGACGCGGGCGAACTCGTCGTGCCTGAACGCGGGCACGGCCCCGACCGGCGAGAGCAGCAGCGGCGCGCGCTCCATCCACCCGAGCAGCGCCGCGCGCGCGCGGTCGCGCTCCTCCCACGCCGCGAGAATCTTCTCCAAAGGCGGCTCGCCGCGCCGCGCCGCGCGTTCGAGTATCAGGCGCGCGGCGCGCCCCGCCTCATCTTCCCTCCCCTCGTACTCGCCGCGCAGGAAGCGCTGCGTGGCGTACTCGAAGAGCGACAGCCACAACCCGGTCGCGCCCTCGACGCCCGGCGGGACTTCCTCGAAGACCTCGGCGCCGGCCGAGGCGAGCGCGCGCGCCGCGTCCCGCACGGCCGCGCGCGTCTCGGCCGACGCGCCTGACGCGCCCGCCTCCGCGTAGAAGGCCACGCGCAGCCCCTTCAGCCCCCGCGCGTCCGCGGCGGCGTCGCGCCCGGCCGCCGCCTCGTCAAACTCCTTTGACGAGGCGCGACCCGTGAGCACTTCAAAAAGGAGCCGCAGGTCTTCGACCGTGCGCGCGAGCGGGCCGAGCGCCGCGCCGAGCGAGTGGAGGCCCGAGAGCGGCGGCGTGTGCCCCGCGCCCGGCACGCGCCCCGCCGTCGGCTTCAGCCCCGCGACGCCGCAGAAGTGCGCCGGGATGCGCACGGAGCCGGCGAGGTCGCTGCCCAGGCTGCACGCCGTCAGACGCGCGGCGACCGCCGCCGCGCACCCGCCGCTTGAACCGCCCGGCGTGCGCCCCACGTCGTGCGGGTTGTTCGTCCGCCCGTAGACGGGGTTATCGGACGTGTAGTCGAGCGCGAACTCCGGGCAGTTCGTCTTGCCCAGAATGATGGCGCCCGCCGCGCGCAGCCGCGCCACGGCCGGCGCGTCCTCGGCGGGCACGCGCCCCGCGCGGACGCGCGAGCCGGCCGCCGCCGGCAGCCCGCGCGCGTCAACCGTGTCCTTCAACGTCAAAGGGACGCCGTGGAGCGCGCCCAGGCTCGCGCCGCGCGCGACGGCCGCCTCCGCCTCGCGCGCGCGCTCAAGCGCGTCGGGCGCGACCGCCACGACGGCGTTGAGCCGCGGGTTCAACTCTTCCAGGCGGCGCAGGTAAGCCTCGACCGCCTCGACCGGCGACGCCTCGCGCGCGCGGACGCGCCGCGCCAACTCCGACGCGGACATTCGCGTCAACTCGTCGCCGTCAAAAGCCTTCATCCGACCTCCGCCAGAAACCTCTCGACCTCCGCGTCCGAACGCAGGCGCACGACGCGCTTGCCGGCGGCCATTTCCGCGAGCCGCGCCAGAACCTTCGGCCTGCTCCTCGAAGGGAAAGTCCAGACCCAGTGCAGGAACTTCAGGTCGAGCCGCTCGCCGCAGCCCTCGGCCATGTCCGGCCGCCGCCCGTTCCTGTACATGGCCAGGCGCTTCAACACGCGCCACAGGCAGACGGCGCGCGGCAGGTCGAGGAAGACGACCGTGTCGCACGCCGCCAGCCTCACGTCGAGCGTGCCCGAGAAGTTGCCGTCCATCACCCACGCCTCGCGCCCGCACAGCCCCTCGACCGTGCGCCGCCACTCGTCCTTCGGCGTCTCGACCCAGCCGGGCCGCCAGAAGAAGGCGTCGAGGTGTAAGACCTCAAGCCCGAGCCGGCGCCCCAGCCTGCGCGCGAGCGTGGACTTGCCCGCGCCGCCCGAGCCGATGACCAGAATCCGCCTCATCAAGCGCCGCCGTCCGCCTTCCTCGCGCGGCGCGCGGCGACGCCGGCCACGCCTTCGCCCCCGTCGCCGCCGCCGCCGTCGGCCGCCTCCGCGCCCGCGCCCGACGAGCCGTGGCGCTGCAAAAGCTCGACGAACTTGCGCGCGGCCGTCGAGAGCGCGCGGTCGCTGCGGTAGACGGCCCCGACCGCCCGCTCCCACTCCGGCTCGGCCAGCGGGACGACGGCGAGCTGCCCCGAGCGCCGCTCGTCCAGAACGGACGGGCGCGGGACGACCGCGACGCCGAGCCCGACTTCGACGGCGCGCTTGATAGTCTCGATGTTGTCGAACTCTGCGACGCGGTGGACGCCCACGCCGTGCGCGCGCAGGATGCGGTCGGTGGCGCGGCGGGTCGGGATGTCGCGCTCGAAGTGGACGAAGTTCTGGCCCTGGAGGTCGGCGGCCTTCAGCTTCTTACGCTTCGCCAGCGGGTGCTCGGGGCGGCAGATGAAGACCAGCCGGTCGCCGCCGAGCGTCACGACTTCGAGCCCGCGCCGCCTCTCCGGGTAGGCGACGACGCCCACGTCCACCGCGCCGCCCAGCACGTCGCGGACGACGCGCGTCGTGCGGCTGTATTCGAGGTCAATCTTGGCGCGCGGGTAGAGCGCCATGAACTCGCGCACGACGGGCGGCAGCTCGTGAAGGCCGACGCTGTAGACGGTGGCGACGCGCACCGTCCCGCCGACCGTCCCGGAGAGCTGGCGCATGTTCTCTTCGAGCCGCCCGAAAGCCTGTAGGACTTCGCGGCTGGCCTCGAAGAACGCCTCGCCCGCCTGCGTCAGGTGCAGCTCGCGGCGGCCGCGCACGCGCTCCAGCAGTCGGCGCTTGAACTTCGACTCCAGCCCGCGCACCTGCTGGCTGACGGCCGACTGCGTGACGAAGTTGCGCTCGGCGGCCTGCGAGAAGCTGCGCGTCTCGACCAGGTCGCAGAAGATTTTCAGCGTTTCGATTTGCACGGCTTTATAAGAACCTCTCAGATGCTTGCCCTAGATTTTTCATTTTATCTTATATCAACGCTGAACTACACTGAGCCCAACGGAGCAGGAACAAAATGGCTGCGAGGGAGGCATTGGCGGCGCCGGGGGCGGGCGAGGGCGGTTTCGCCCCCGGGCTGACGCTGGGCGAGGCGCGCTCGCGCATGTTCGCGCTGAGCGGCTTCGCGCCCGACGGCGGGTACGGCGACGAGTGGGTGTGGCTGAGGCTGTGGCGCATCCCCTTCGCCTTCCCGAACACCAGCGGGCGCCGGCGCGCCGTCAGGTTCCACGACCTGCACCACGTCCTGACCGGGTACCGGACGACGTGGCGCGGCGAGTTCGAGATAGCCGCGTGGGAGGTGGCGGCGGGCGGCGTCAAAAGGTACTGGGAGGGTTGGCTGCTCGACCTGCTCGGTTTCGCGTGCGGGCTGGCGGTCTGCCCGCGCGGCGTCTACCGCGCCTTCGCGCGCGGCCGGCGCAGCCGAAACCTCTACTCGGAGGAGTGGGACGACTCGATTCTGGCGCGGCGCGTCGGCGACGAGCGGCGCAGGCTGGGGCTCGACGGGGCGGGCGCGCGCCCGTCGCGGCGCGACCGCGCGGCGTTCGCCTTCTGGGCCGCGGCGAGCCTCGCGACGTACGCCGCGGCCGGGGCGCTGTTGCTCGCGCCCGCGCTCGGGCTGCTGGCGCTGCTGTGGCTGTGGCCCGCGCTTTAGGCCGGGGGCGGGCGCGGGCGGCGCGGGCGCGCGGGCGGCGTGGGCGCGACGCCGGCACGCCCGCGCCGGGCGCGATTGCTTTTCGGCGACCTGTGGTTATAATCATGGCCGACCTACCAGACTTTAACGTTTCAGCGCAGTGGCTTGCGGGGCGGGGCCGGCACAGGGGCCGCCGCCGCGCGCGCGCCGCGGAGGAGAGGCGATTCTGACATGGCCGTCCGTCTGAGTAGCACGTTCATCTTCAGGAAGCTGCACCAGCTCACGGGCATCGTCCCGCTCGGCGTCTTCCTGCTGGAGCACTTCTACACCAACTCGAAGGCGATGACCGGGCGCGCCGACTTCAACAACGCGGTGAGCGACCTCCAGTCCATCCCCTACATCATCTTCATCGAGATAGGCGGCATCTTCATCCCGCTCATCTACCACGCGGTCTACGGCCTGTTCATCACGTGGGAGGCGCGGCCCAACAACCTCGCCTACCCCTACCCGCGCAACTGGTTCTACACCATCCAGCGCGTGACGGGGATGATTCTCTTCTTCTTCATCGCCTTCCACGTCCTGAACTTCCGCTTCGGGCTCATCCCCGGACTCAACGAGCGGTCGGTGGCGCACTACCCGATGGAGGCTTACGACATCGTGAGCCGCGAGTTCGTGATGCCCGTCATCTTCGTCGTCTACCTGGTCGGGATTCTGGCGACCGTGTGGCACCTGGCGAACGGGCTGTGGCTCTTCGCGGTGGACTGGGGCATCGTCATCGGCGAGCGCGCGCAGCGCCTGACCGGCTACGCCTGCATCGCCTTCGGGCTGCTGCTGCTGGCGGTGGGCGTCAACGCGCAGGTGGCTTTCGTGCGCGAGGGCGGGCTCCTCGGGCTGATAGGACTGGCATAACATGGCAAACACACAGTTACGCGTGGCGATTGTCGGCGGGGGGCTGGCCGGGCTCGCGGCGGCGATGAAAATCGCCGAGGGGGGGCACGCCGTGGACCTCTTCTCGGTCGTGCCCGTCAAGCGCTCGCACTCGGTCTGCGCGCAGGGCGGCATCAACGGCGCGGTCAACACCAAGGGCGAGGGCGACAGCCCCTGGAAGCACTTCGACGACACGGTCTACGGCGGCGACTTCCTCGCCAACCAGCCGCCCGTGCAGAAGATGTGCGAGATGGCGCCGGCCATCATCTACCTCTTCGACCGCATGGGCGTCCCCTTCTCGCGCACGACCGAGGGGCTGCTCGACTTCCGGCGTTTCGGCGGCACGCTCCACCACCGCACGGCCTTCGCCGGCGCCTCGACGGGGCAGCAACTCCTCTACGCGCTCGACGAGCAGGTCAGGCGGCAGGAGTCCGAGGGGCGCGTCAAGAAGTACGAGCACTGGGAGATGCTCTCGCTCGTGCAGGACGGCCACGGCGTCTGCCGCGGCCTGGTGGCGATGGAGCGCTCGACCTTAGAGCTGAAGGCGTTCCCGGCCGACGCCGTCATCATGGCGACGGGCGGCCCCGGCCTCATCTTCGGCAAGTCGACGAACTCGATGGTCTGCACGGGCTCGGCCGTCTCGGCCTGCTACCAGCAGGGCGCGCGCTACGCCAACGGCGAGTTCATACAGGTCCACCCGACCTCCATCCCGGGCGAGGACAAGCTGCGCCTGATGTCGGAGTCGGCGCGCGGCGAGGGCGGGCGCGTCTGGGTGCCGAAGGCCAAGGGCGACAAGCGGCAGCCCTCGTCCATCCCCGAGTCCGAGCGGTGGTACTTCCTCGAAGAGAAGTACCCGGCCTACGGCAACCTCGTCCCGCGCGACATCGCGACGCGCGAAATCTTCCAGGTCTGCCTCGACGGCTTCGGCGTCTACGGCGACAACCAGGTCTACCTCGACCTGACGCACATCCCCGCCGAGACGCTCGACCGCAAGCTGGGCGCGATTCTCGAAATCTACGAGATGTTCGTCGGCGACGACCCGCGCCACGTCCCCATGCGCATCTTCCCCGGCGTCCACTACTCGATGGGCGGCCTCTGGGTGGACTTCGAGCAGCGGACGAACATTCCGGGGCTCCTCGCCGCGGGCGAGTGCGACTACTCCATCCACGGCGCGAACCGCCTGGGCGCCAACTCGCTGGTCAGTTGCGTCTACGGCGGCTTCGTGGCCGCGCCCGCCGCCATCGAGTTCGCCAAGAACGTCGAGCGCAACGGCGCCGACGGCTCGAAGATTTACGACGACGAGCTGAAGCGGCAGCAGGAGATTAACGAGGGGCTTTTGAAGCAGTCGGGCACGGAGAACCAGTACGTCATCCACGACGAGATGGGCAAGTGGATGACGGACAACGTGACGGTCGTCCGCTACAACGAAAAGCTGAAGGCGACCGACGACAAGCTGCTGGAGCTGATAGACCGCTACCGGCGCATCTCGCTCAACGACTCGAACATGTGGGCGACGCACGCGCTGCCGCACGCGCGCCAGCTCTACAACATGCTCCAACTGGCGCGCGTCATCACGCTCGGCGCGCTCAACCGCGACGAGTCGCGCGGCGCGCACTACAAGCCGGACTTCCCCAACCGCGACGACGAGAACTTCCTCAAGACGACCATCGCCGAGTTCTCGGGCGAGGGCCCGGTCTTCTCGTGGGAGGGGGTGGACGTGGGGCTCATCGAGCCGCGCAAGCGCGACTACACGAAGGGCAAGCAGGCCAAGGCCGCCGCGGGCGGCGGGGCCGAGAACTCGCCGACCAAGGACGGCGCGGCGCAGTTCCCGGCCGCCGGCTGGGAGCAGAAGCCGCCCAACACCTCGGGCCCGGCCGTCTGGGGTCAGAAGAAGGAGGCGGTTGACAACGCCGTCGCCGGCGAGGTCGCCACGCGCGCCGAGCGCGGCGACTCGATTGACGAGGCGGGGGGGAAGACCGAGAAGCAGTAGGCGCGCAGGGGGCGCGGGCATCGCGGGACGCCGGCGCCCTGTTCAGGTGAGAGTTATGTCAACCTTAACGGTCACGCACGTGACGCCCGAAGAGTACCTCGCCGCCGAGAGGTTATCGGAAACCAGGAGCGAGTATCTCGACGGAGGTGTCTGTCCGATGACCGGAGCGAGCCTGAACCACGGCAGAATCGTCATCAATATAGCCACTGAACTCGTCATCCAGCTGCGCGGGCGCGATTGCGACGTGCTGGCGACGGATACGAAAGTCCGGGTACAGGGGTCACGAAAATTCTTCTACCCGGACGTGTTTGTCTTTTGCGGCGGGCCGCAGTTTCACGACGACCGGCGGGACATCATCACCAATCCGGTGCTCGTCGTCGAAGTGCTGTCGCCGAGCACGGAGGCTTTCGACCGCGGGGCGAAGTTCGAGGCGTACCGGGCGGTCGAGTCTTTGAAAGAGTACGTGCTTGTCTCGCAGGACAGGCCGCTGGCCGAGCAGTACGTGAGGAACGGCGACGGCAGTTGGCGGTACAGGGCGGCGGCCGGGGCGGAAAGCTCGCTCGCGCTGCCGTCAATCGAGTGTACTTTGAACTTGGGCGCAGTCTACGACAGGGTGGATTTCAATTCATGAGCGCAGAAGCAAAAGCCGAGCAGCAGGTGCAGGGGCTGGGGAACCCGCCGCGGGAGGTGGTGCTCCGCATCCGCCGCCGCGAGCGGCAGGACGCGGCGGCGCGTTGGGAGGAGTTCGCCATCCCCTACCGCCCGAACCTCAACATCATCTCCTGCCTGATGGAGATCAGGAAGAAACCCGTCACGCGCGAGGGGAGGCAGACGACCCCGCCCGTCTGGGAGATGAACTGTCTGGAGCAGGTCTGCGGCATCTGCACGATGGTCATCAACGGGCGCGCGCGCCAGTCCTGCTCGGCGCTCGTGGACAACCTTGAGCCGCACAAGCCCATCACGCTTGAGCCGATGTCGAAGTTCCCGAACGTGCGCGACCTCGTCGTCGACCGCTCGGAGATGTTCGACCACCTCAAGCGCGTCAAGGCGTGGATAGAGATTGACGGCTCCTACGACCTCGGCCCGGGGCCGCGCATGTCGCAGGAGGAGGTGATGGAGCGCTACGCCTACTCGCGCTGCATGACCTGCGGCTGCTGCCTCGAAGCCTGCCCGCAGTACGGCGACGGCAACTACATCGGCCCGCAGGCCATCGCGCAGGTGCGCTACCAGAACATGCACCCCTCGGGCAAAATCACGCGCGACGAAAGGCTGTCGGGCATCACGGGCGACGACGGCATCACCAACTGCGGCAACGCGCAGAACTGCGTCCGCGCCTGCCCCATGTCCATCCCTCTGACCAAGGCCATCTACGAGGAGAACCGCGAGACGGTCGTCCACGGCCTCTTCGGCTGGCTCAGGAAGTAGGACGGCCGCCCCACGGGCGGAAGAAAGACCGCGGCGGCGCGTCCCGGGCATCAACCGGGGCGCGCCGCCGCTTTTTTACCGTCCGCCGTTCGCGGTTTATCTCTCTAACGTAGTTGGCCGCAGAGTTGAAGGGCGGGTCTAAGTAGACGAGGTCAACCGACTCGTCCGCTATCGCGTCGCGCAGCACGCCCGGGTCGTCGCCGTAGCGGCGCGGCAGAAAAGCCGGAGGGGGCAAGGCTCCTTAGCCTTGCCCCCTCCGTTAAAACCTTCTCTCGCCGCCCTTCATTTACTAGCAGTACGACCAGGTGCAAGGGCTGCCGTCCACGGGGCAGCAGAGCCAAATGCACTCGCCATTTTCGTTGTACGTCTCCTGACACCTCCTGGACTGCGTAGACCTCGTGGGGGCGGCGCCCGCCAGGCAGGCGACGAGTACGAACAGGATGAGGAGCCGACGGGCGAGGCCCTGAGTGTGACGTTTCAAAATAATGTTCTCCTTAGGTTGTGAGTAGATTTAGCCTTTGAGGTTGAGGGGCCGCGACGCAAAGGGAACACGGGAACGATACGCCCGTCGCGGCGAGGTGTCAACGACTGCAAGAGGAGGGGCCGCGGCTTTACCTTTTTGGGCAAGAGCCACTTTTCAGGCAAAGCCTCGTCCGGTTCATAACTGTGCGGGCGCGCGGCCGCCGGCGCGCCCGAATCCTTTTTACATGAGGGGCGCGGGCGGGGACAAGACCCGCCCGCGCCCCGGCCGCCCGTTAGTCGTTCGCCGGCTCGGGCTGTTTGCGCTTGCGCGTCATGCCCGTCTTGCGTTCGCTCTTGCGCGTGTAGCCTAAGGCCCCGTAGAGCGGGCTGTCGTACCCCTCGGTCGGGTCTGCGAGGACGCCCGCCACGACGAGTTGCGCTTTGGCGTTGAAGGCGTCGTCGGCCGCCTCGCGCCCGGCTATCTGCTCCGCAAGCTGATTCTCCAGCTCGCTTATCCTGCGGCGCGCGGCCGTCGAAGGCGCCGCCGACGCCTCGAACTGCGCGAGCGTCATCCCGCCGAACGACTTGTCCGGCGCGAGCGTCCGCCATGCGTTGACCATCCTCGCAATCCTCTCCTCTGTGTCTTTCGGACCCGCCATGTCTGTCAATCCTTTCTGTGCGCGTTGAGGGCGCACGTTTGTAAGGTTCGTGTCGGACGTGTACGTGAGGCGCGAAGGGGCGCGACGTTTCCGTTGGAGGCGGCCGGCCTTTGCCCCCTGACGCGCTTCGTCTCCGGGGGGTCGCCGCCCGTTCTGGACGCCGGATGCGAATTTGCGGGGGAAATGGTCGTTTTCGCCCCTCAAACGCGAGGTTTTCGCATCGGCGCGCGCGATTTTATGTTCAGAAACCGTAATTCTCAAGCAAATAAACGCGGAAGAAGGCTTTAAAATCGCGATGCAAAAGCCCGAAATCGTAATTCAAAAGCCCGAAATCGCGATGCAAAAGCTTTCCATCGCGATGTTAAAGCCCGAAATCGCGATGCAAAAGCTTTCCGTCGCGATGCAAAAGCCTGAAATCGCGATGTTAAAGCCTGAAATCGCGATTTCGGGCTTTAACATCGTGATGCAAAAGCCCGAAATCGCGATTTCGAAGGCTTGATTTTAAAGTTCCGGTTCCGTTTTCAGGCGGGCGACGGTCGCGCCCCAGCCGCCGGCGTCGGGCGGGGCGTCCGAGAAGCGTTCGACGAAGGGCGTGCGGGCGAGGACCGCACGCACCATCTCGCGCTGCACGCCGACGCCCTTGCCGTGGATGATGCGGACGTGGCGGAAGCCCTTCCGCCGGGCTTCGAGCAGGTACTCCTCGACGACGGCGCGCGCCTCCTTCGGCGGTATCGTGTGGAGGTCGAAAACGTCCGTAATCTCCAGCGTGACCGGCTCGGGGAAAGGGTCGAAGGGCGGCTCGGACTCCTCGCCGCAAGGCGCGGCGGGCGGCTCCTCGCCGCGGCGTCCGGCCAGCAGCGCCGTCAACATTCGTAAGAGTCTCATCATCCACCTGCCGCGGGCCTTTCCGGCCTCCGGGCCGCCGGAAGTGTACCTTGACACCCGCCGGAGGCGCACCTTACACTCGCCGTCTTCCAACTCCGACAATGTGCGCGCCGGTAAGGGCGCATGGGCTGTGACGCGGGGCACGGGCGGGGGCGGCCACGCGCGCCCCCGCCGTTCGCGCGGCGCGCCGCAGAAGGGCGTTATTGAATCCGACATTTTTCAGCGACTTCAGAAAGGAAGATTGAGATGGGTAAGCGAAACAAGGTCACGGTGGTCGGCGCGGGCAACGTCGGCGCGACCGCCGCACACTGGCTGGCCAGCAAGGAACTGGGCGACGTCGTGCTCGTGGACATCGTCGAGGGGATGCCGCAGGGCAAGGCGCTCGACCTGGCGCAGGCCGCGCCTATCGAGGGCTTCGACGCGGCGCTGGTCGGCGCGACCAACGACTACGCGGCGACGGCCGGCTCCGACGTGGTCATCATCACCTCGGGGCTGCCGCGCAAGCCGGGCATGAGCCGCGACGACCTGCTCAAGACCAACGCCGGCATCGTGTCGAGCGTCGTGGACAACGTCGTCCAGCACTCGCCCGACTCCATCCTCATCATCGTCTCGAACCCGCTCGACGCGATGTGCCAGGTGGCGCTCAAGCGCTCGGGCTTCCCCAAGCACCGCGTCATCGGCATGGCCGGCGTGCTCGACTCGGCGCGCATGCGCTGCTTCCTCGCCGAAGCCCTCGACGTGTCGGTCGAGAACGTGACGGCCTTCGTCCTCGGCGGCCACGGCGACACGATGGTGCCGCTGCCGCGCTACTCGACCTGCGCCGGCATCCCCGTCACGGAGCTGCTGCCGAAGGAGCAGCTCGAAGCCATCGTCAAGCGCACGGCCAACGGCGGCGCCGAAATCGTCGGCCTGCTCAAGACCGGCTCGGCCTACTACGCGCCGTCGGCCGCCGCGGTCGAGATGACCGAGGCCATCCTCAAAGACAAGAAGAAGATTCTGCCCTGCGCCGCCTACCTCGAAGGCGAGTACGGCGTCAACAACCTGTACGTCGGCGTGCCCTGCAAGCTCGGCGCGCGCGGCCTTGAGCAGATAATCGAAATCAACCTCACGGCCGAGGAGCGCATCGCCCTCCAGAAGAGCGCCGCCTCCGTGCAGGAGCTGGTCAACGTCCTCGGGCTTTAAGGACTCGACACGTCCGCGGACTTTGAGGGCCTAACTCGTCCACGGACTTTAAGAACCGACCGCGGCGTACGCGGAGGCGCGGCCCGCGGGACTTCAAAGTCGAGATTTGAAGT
>DASVUF010000259.1:0-18043 GCA_036387195.1 Pyrinomonadaceae bacterium
TGGGGCAGTACGTCGACCTGAACAAGTTCGTCTCGCAGGAGTTCCTCGCCGAGCGCCTGAAGGGCGTCAGCGGCGCGATAGCATCGCGCACGCTCGGCTTCGTCGGCGGCTTCGTCGGCTTCGTCGTCGAGGTCTTCTTCGTCATCTTCGCCATCCTCGTCCCGCTCACGCTGCTAACCTTCGCCGTCGTGGGCGAGCTGACCGACTTCGCGCAGATGCTCCAGCCCAACCCCGACGGCACGGGCGGCGCGGCGAGATGTTAACACGCGCCCCTTTGCCGACAAAACCGCCCGCGCCGCGTGTCAAATAGAGCAGGTTCCGTAACAGGATTATGAAAAGGCGTGGGCGCGGGCGTGTGATACAGTGTGCGGATTATGGGAGAGTGGGTCGAGCCGAAGGGCAAGCTGCTGCGCTGGATCGGGCTGTTGGTGGCCACCATCGTGCTGCTGTGGCTGTGCTGGCTGATGCTGCTGCCGTTCATCGAGGTGGTGCTCTGGGCCGTCGTCCTCGTCATCGTCTTCTTCCCGATCCACAGGCGCATACTCCGCCGCGTCGGGAGCCCCGGCTGGAGCGCCGTGCTCTCCTGCCTGCTCGTCATCGTCGTCATCCTCGTCCCGCTCACGCTGCTCACCCTCGCCGTCGTCAACGAGCTGGCTAACTTCGCGCAGATGCTCCAGCCGAAGGAGGGCGGGGCGGGCGGCGCCGCGGGCGCGGCGGCCGGGCTGCTCGACCCGAACCACCCCTACCTCGGCCCCCTCGTGCGCTGGCTCGGGCAGTACGTCAACCTTGAGCAGCTCGGCTCGCAGCAGTTCATCGCCGAGCGGCTGAAGGGCGTCAGCGGGGCGATAGCCTCGCGCACGCTCGGCTTCGTCGGCGGCGCGGTCGGCTTCATCGTCGAGGTCTTCTTCGTCATCTTCACGATGTACTACCTCTTCCGCGACGGCGAGCGTCTGCGCGAGGCCGCCTACGGCATGGTGCCGCTGAGCGACGAGAAGGCGGGCGAAATCTTCTACCGCACGGGCGAGGTCATCTCGGCGAGCGTCTACGGCGTGCTGGTCATCGCGGTCATCCAGGGCGTGCTGGGCGGGCTGGCCTTCTGGGCGCTGGGGCTGCCGTCGGCGCTGCTGTGGGGCGTCGTGATGATCTTCCTCTCGATGATCCCGATGGCGGGCGCCTTCATCGTGTGGGTGCCGGCGGCGCTCTACCTCCTGCTGACGGGCGACTGGGGGAAGGCCATCATCCTGACGGTCTGGGGCGCGCTCGTCATCGGGAGCGTGGACAACTTCCTGCGCCCCAAACTCGTCGGCGAGCGGACGCGGCTCCACGAGTTGCTGGTCTTCTTCTCGGTGCTCGGCGGCCTACAGGTCTTCGGCGTCATCGGGCTCGTGCTCGGCCCCGTCATCGTCGCCATCACCATCGCGCTCCTCGACGTGCTCCGCCAGGCCGACGGCTCGCCGTCCGGCCCGCCCCACCGCGACACCCTCCTCGAAGAGCAGTCCGACATTCGCGCCGAGGCGAAGGAAGCGTCCTGAACAGGTGAGCGCCGAGGACTTCGACAACCCCTGGCGGACAATCTCGACGCGTGTCGTCTACGAAAACCCCTGGATACGCGTGCGCGAGGACGAGGTGGTGCGCCCCGACGGCCTGCCCGGAGTCTACGGCGTGGTCCATTTCAGGAACGTCGCCGTCGGCGTCCTGGCCGTCGAGCATGGCGCGCTCTGGCTCGTCGGGCAATACCGTTACCCGCTCGGCCTCTACTCGTGGGAGATTCCGGAGGGCGGCTGCCCCGAGGGCGAAGACCCTCTGGAGGCCGCGAAGAGGGAGCTTGAAGAGGAGACGGGACTGCGCGCGCGGCGCTGGACGAAGATGGGCCGGGCGCACCTCTCGAATTCCGTCTCGGACGAGCTGGCGGTCTGGTTTCTGGCCGAAGATTTGGAGCAGGGCGAGCGCCGACCCGACGGGACGGAGAAGCTTCAGGCGCGGCGTGTGAGCTTCGGGGAGGCGCTGCGGATGGTCAACTCGGGCGAAATCACGGACGCGCTCAGCGTGCTCGCAATACAACAGCTCTTTTTACGACAACAACTTGCGTGAAATCGGGTCGGCCGCCTCGGCCGCCTCGCCCCTTTGAGCCTTCTGGGTTAAAAAGCGAATGCCGCCGGCTTCAAAACCGGCGGCATTCTTGTATTTATGGCGAGGAAACTGCCCTAAGTTCTTTAGGCAGCGTTGTTGAAGGTTTCCGCGAAGACGCGGCGACCATTGAGCGCGTCGTCAATGATCTCGCGGACGGCAGCCACGTCGGGGTTGACGTCCATGCGGTCACAGGCGCGCAGGTGGCGGATGATCCCCTCGGTCGCGATGTCGAGGGCAGGCCCGCCCAGCTTCGAGTAGCGGCGCGCCTGGATGTGGTCAATCATCTTCAGCCTCTCTGCCAGCGGAAATTTCTCGGTAGCGATCACTTTTCGTCTGCTCCTTATTTTTTCGGGCCCCCGGAAATCAATCTCGTCGGGTGGGCTCAGTATTAGTGACAATTTAGATGCTTCCGGGAATCGAAGGGATGCGAAATCGTTGCAATCCCCGGAAATTTCACACAGTCCAGCCCGCCATCTGCGAATCATTACACCCTGTAGGGGAAAAGGGGGCTAGAAGAAAAACGCATTCTACATTGATTTTATTTAGATTGCCAGAAGTTTTTTTAAACACTCGGGCCGTGTTCTCGACCCGCGTCGAGCCTCAGCGCAGAAATTTCGGCATGGCGGCTAAGCCTTTATGAATGAGGCGGATGCGGGCTCAGGCGGGGTCGGCGGCGTGGCGTGTGGCGGCGTGAAAAAGAGACGCCGGCGAAGTCGGAAGGCGCAATGGGGCCTGCCAAAACCCGCCGGCGGTCTTTTCGGGTATGTGGAAAAAGTATGACCTGAGGTCGGCCGAGGAGGCCGCCTACTTTTTGGGGACGACCGAGTCCTTGAGGCCCTTGCTCAGACGGAACTTGAGCGCCGTCTTGGCCGGAATCTGTATCGTCTCGCCGGTCTGAGGGTTACGGCCCTCACGAGCCTTGCGCTCGGAGAGAACCATCTTGCCGAAGCCCGGGAGCACGAACTCGCCGTTCGACTTGACCTCGCTGGACGCGAGGGTCGAGAGTTCCTCGAAAAGCTCCTTCACCTGCGAGCGCTTCAGCTCGAATTTCTCGGCGAAGTGGTTGATAACCTCGGACTGCGACATGCGCTTCTTGCCTGCTTTCGACGCCATTGGGTTGTGCACGACCTCCTAAAAATCGGGAAGAACTCAAAAAGCTTGCGTCAGGACATATATCACACAGGACGGCCTTGCGTCTCGAAAAAATGCCCCTTTTCGGCAATTTTCTAAAAAAAAGAGCGAGCCCGACCGGCCGCCGCGAGCGCGGCCACGGCGTGACGGCGGACTCCGGCGACCGCGCGGGCCGGCGGGGCGAGCGGGCGAAAAATCGGCTAAATGCGCCAGGAGTTTGAATTACGACCTTTGCCACTTGTCGAAAAGCCCCGGCCGGAGCGCGTCACGCGCCGCCGGGCGCTTGCCGCGGCGGCCGCGCGTGGCTTCAAGGCCGCAATTCCTGCGCGACTGTTTTGCCTCCCGTGCGGGAAGGGAATAAACTGTCCGCCAAGCGAATCTTAAACAGATGACAGGGGGGAGCGAGCCTTGACTCCATTTCGCGGCGGAAGCGTGCGAACCGTCCAGACGAGCCCTTTCGAGGGGCAGCGGCCGGGCACCTCGGGGCTGCGCAAGAAGACGCGCGTCTTCATGCAGCCGGGCTATTTGGAGAACTTCGTCCAGTCGGTCTTCGACGCCGTGCGCGCGGAGGCCGGCGGCGACTTCGGCGGCGAGACGCTGGTGGTGGGGGGCGACGGGCGCTTCTACAACCGCGAGGCCATTCAAATCATCATCCGCATGGCCGCCGCCAACGGTTTCGGGCGCCTCCTCGTCGGGCGCGCCGGCATCCTCTCGACGCCCGCCGTCTCGGCCGTCATCCGGCGGCGCGGGGCCTTCGGCGGCCTCGTGCTCTCGGCCAGCCACAACCCCGGCGGCGTCGAAGAGGACTTCGGCATCAAGTACAACACGCGCAACGGCGGGCCCGCGCCCGAGTCGGTCACCGAGCGCGTCTACGCCGAGACGCAGAGGCTCACGCGCTACCTCACGCTCGACCACCCGGACGTAGACCTCGAAACGGTCGGGGGCGCGCGCGTCGGCGGGACGGAGGTGGTGGTCGTTGACCCGCTCGAAGACTACACGGCCGTCATGGAGGAGTTGTTCGACTTCGACGCGCTGCGCGCCTACTTCGCCTCGGGGCACCGGATGCTCTTCGACGCGATGAGCGCCGTCACAGGCCCTTACGCGACGCACATCCTGGAAGGCCGCCTCGGCGCGCCCGCGGGCACGGTGCTCAACGGCACGCCGCTGCCCGACTTCGGCGGACACCACCCGGACCCGAACCTCGTCCACGCGGCCGAACTGGTCCTGCGCATGAGCGGCCGGGAGGCGCCCGACATCGGCGCGGCATGCGACGGCGACGGCGACCGCAACCTGATTCTGGGCCGCGACTTCTTCGTCACGCCCGGCGACTCGCTGGCCGTCATCGCCGAGCACGCGCGCGAGTGCATCCCCGGCTACCGCGACGGGCTCGCGGGCGTCGCGCGCTCGATGCCGACGAGCACGGCCGTTGACCGCGTCGCCGGGGCGCTGGGCGTCAGGTGCTACGAGACGCCGACGGGGTGGAAGTTCTTCGGCAACCTGCTCGACGCGGGGCTCGCCACCGTCTGCGGCGAGGAGAGCTTCGGCACGGGCTCGAACCACGTGCGCGAGAAGGACGGGCTGTGGGCCGTGCTGTGCTGGCTCTCGATTCTGGCGAAGACGGGCAAGTCGGTCGAGGAGGTGGCGCGCGACCACTGGCGCAGGTTCGGGCGGAGCTACTACCAGCGCCACGACTACGAAGGGCTCGACGCCGCGGCCGCCGCCGAGATGATGGCGGGCGTGACGGAGAGTTTGCAGACGCTCGCGGGGGCGCCGCTCGCCGGCAGCCGCGTCGAGCGCGCAGACGAGTTCGGCTACGAAGACCCCGTGGACGGGAGCGTCACCTCGCGGCAGGGCGTGCGCCTCTTCCTCGAAGACGGCTCGCGCGCGGTGCTGCGGCTGTCGGGGACGGGGACGGCGGGCGCGACTTTGCGCGTCTACCTCGAACGCTTCCGCGACGACGGGGGCGCGGGCGACGTCGAAGAGATTCTCGGCCCGCTCACGCGCGACGTCCGCGGGCTGCTGCGGCTCAGAGAGCGCTTCGGCTCGGACGAGCCGACGGTGGTCACCTAGGTCGGCGGTGAAATTTTTGTCCCACAATCTTCAGGCGGCGCGCACAAGGGGGCGGGGCGCCGCGTAGTATCATCGCCGCTTTATGGAAGGTCACACGGTTTCGGAAGGCGCGCAGGTGTTGGAGATGTCGTCGCGGCGGCGCGTCGCGGTGACGCTCGGCGTCATCACGGGGATGTTCCTCGCGGCGCTGGAGGCGACGGTGGTCGGGACGGCGATGCCGACCGTCATCGCGTCGCTCGGCGGCCTGAGCCACTACAGTTGGGTCTTCTCGGCCTACCTCATCACCTCGACCGTCACCGTCCCCGTCTGGGGCAAGCTGTCAGACCTCTACGGCCGCCGGCTCTTCTTCCAGCTCGGCATCGCGGTCTTCCTCGTCGGCTCGGTGCTGTCGGGGATGGCGGCGACGATGACGCAGCTCATCGTCTTCCGCGCGGTGCAGGGCCTCGGCGCGGGCGCGCTCATCCCGCTCGGGATGACCATCATCGGCGACGTCTACACGGTCGAGGAGCGCGCGCGGATGCAGGCGTTCTTCAGCGGCGTCTGGGGGATTTCGAGCGTCGTCGGCCCCATCGTCGGCGGCTTCATCACCGACCAGCTTTCGTGGCGCTGGGTCTTCTACATCAACGTGCCGTTCGGCATCCTCGCCGCCGTCATCATGCAGCTCTCGCTGAAGGAGCCGAGGCGGACTTCGCGCCCGTCCATCGACTACGCGGGCGCGGCGCTGCTGATGGCCTCCATCACGCTTCTGATGCTGGGGCTCGTCGAGGGCGGGGCGACGCTCAGGGAGTTCGCGTCGGCGCGCAACCTGTCGCTGGTGGCCGCGGCGGTCGCCTTCGGCGCGGTCTTCATCTACGTCGAGCGCAGGGCGCGCGACCCCATCGTGCCGCTCGGGCTGTTCCGCAACCGCGTGGTGTCGGTGTCGGTCGCGGCCGGCTTCCTGGCGGGCGTCTCGATGTTCGGCGTCATCTCGTTCGTGCCGCTGTTCGCGCAGGGCGCGCTGGGCTCGACGGCGACCGAGGCCGGGTCGCTGCTGACGCCGCTGATGCTGAGCTGGGTCGGGATGTCGGTCGTCGGCGGGCGTCTGCTTTTGAGGGTGGGCTACAGGCCGACGACGCTGGCGGGGCTGACGCTGCTGACGGTCGGCTTCGCGATGCTCTCCAGCTACCAGCGCGCGACGCCGCGCGTGTGGCTCTACGTCGACCTGGTGCTCATCGGGGCGGGGCTGGGGCTGACGATGCTGACGCTGCTCATCGCGGTGCAGTCGGCCGTCTCGCGCGCGCAGCTGGGGATAGCGACCTCGCTCAACCAGTTCTCGCGCTCCATCGGCGGCGCGGTCGGCGTGGCTATTATGGGCGCGGTGCTGTCGGCGGGGCTGGCGTCGCACCTGCAGGCGTTCGCGCGCTCGGGCGCGGGGGCGCTGACGCCGGAGCGCGCGGCGGAGCTGGCCTCGAACCCGAACGCGCTCATCGAGCCGCAGGCGCGCGCGGCGCTCTCGTCCGTCGTGCTCGACGAGTTGCAGGAGGCGATGGCCGCCTCCATCCACAAGGTCTTCTGGACAGGGACGGCGCTGGCCGGGCTCGCGCTGCTCGTCGCCTTCTGGCTCCCGGGCGGCGGCGACGGCAAGGTCGCGCCGCCCGACGAAGAGTCCTGCCGCGCCGGGACGGGCGAGCGCATGGTCATCGCCGAGTTCGCCACCCTCGAACCCGAGGACGAGCCGCTGGCCTCCAAAGGAAGTTGAATGTTGAATCGGGCGTGAGTTGAAAGTCGGGGCGGAGGGATTCGAACCCCCGACCTCTCGGTCCCAAACCGAGCGCGATACCAGGCTTCGCTACGCCCCGTTGTTATCCAGGAAGGAACGTCAATTCTTTTCGCCGCGCCGGCATTCTAACAGACGGCCTCCTTCGAGGGTCAAGCCGCGTCAGGCGAAGCGCGCGCGGAGGCTGCGGGCGGCGAGCGCGAGCGCGCGGGCGCGGTGGCTGATGGAGCGCTTGACCTCTTCGGGCAGCTCGGCGAACGTCCGGTCGTGGCCTTCGGGGATGAAGAGGGGGTCGTAGCCGAAGCCGCCCGCCCCGCGCGGCGCGTCGGCGATGCGCCCTTCGCAGACGCCCTCGAAGGTCTCAAGCGTCCCGGCCGAAGGGTCCGCGAGGGCGATGACGCAGACGAAGCGCGCGCCGCGGTCGCCGCCGCCCGCCGCCTCGATTTCGCCGAGCAGTTTCGCCATGCGCTCGGCGTAGGTCGCGCCCGCCCCTGCGTAGCGCGCCGAGTAGACGCCGGGCGCGCCCCCGAGCGCGTTTACGGCGAGGCCGGAGTCGTCCGAGAGCGTCAAAAGCCCCGTTCGCGAGGAGTAGTGCAGCGCCTTGAGCGCCGCGTTCTCGGCGAAGGTCTGGCCGGTCTCCTCGGCCTCGGGCACGCCCCCGAACTCGGAGAGCAGGCGCAGCCGCAGCGGGAGTCCGGCGAGGAGGCCGGAAAGCTCCCTGACCTTGCCGGCGTTGCCGGTGGCGACGAGAAGCTCGGTCTGTTCGCGCATGAAGGTCGTCGTCGCCGGCCGTCCGCGCGCCGGGTCGGCGTCAAAACGCATTGCCGCCCGCGGCGTTCATGTTTAGAATCGTCGGGGGCCGGCGTTCCCCCCTTCTCCTAAGCTTTCATTACGGCAGTCATTCTAGAACCGGGCCGCGCGGTTTGGCACGCGGGCGGCGGCGGACGAGTGAACGAACAGTCCCGACATCTCACGCTCCCCGAGGCGTTCCCGCCGGCGCTGGAACTCGCCGTGTGGCTGCGCGCGCTCCAGAGCTTCTTCGACCCGGCCAACCACCCGTTCGCCGACGCGGAGCGCGCGGCGCTCGGCGAGCGCAACTTCAAGTGCGAGACGGGCGTGGCGCGCGACGCGCTCGTGCGCTGCCTGCACCTGCTCGGGAGCGTCGCGCGCGGCGAGCCGCTGCCCGGCGCGTCGGGCGAGGCGGCCGCGCTCGGGCTCTCGGGCGCGAAGGAGTCGCTCGGCGACCTGGGCGACGTCTTCAAGGACGTGTGCCGGCTGTGCGACGCGCTGCTCGAATCGCAGGCGGTCGGCTTCGCCGCGTGGTCGAGCCTCGGGAGCCTGCTCGAACGCGAGCTGCGCCGCTCGGACGCGGCGGGGCTCATCCTCGCCGCGGGGCAGGCGGCGGGCGCGGGCGAGTTGCAGGAGTCGCTGGCGATTCTGGCGCACGGCCTCACGCCGGACGACCTCGGCGAAGACGTGCTCGAAATCTTCCGCGCCTTCTCGCGGCTGCTCTCGCGCCTGCGCTTCGTCGAGCTGTCGCTCAGGGCCGACGAGCAGCTCAAGCGGCTGCTGCCCGTCTTCACGCTCGTCCACGAGGAGACGCGCGCCCTGCTCGACTTCATAGAGGGGCGCGCGCTGCGCGTCGAGGGCGTCGGGAGCGGCGCGAGCGAGACGCTGGACGCCACGGCCTACGCCGTGCGGATGGAGATGCGCAAGGCGTTCGCGCACGAGCTGACCGGGCTCTGCTCCGTGCGCCAGCCGCCGCAAATCTTCGCCAAGGTGGAGAACGCCGCGGGGCTTCTGCGCGACTGCTACCAGCAGTCGGTCGTGGGGCTCGCGCAGAGCTTCGACCCGGCGCTCGACGGCGGCGCGCTCTTCCGCTCCTTCAGGACGAAGCTCGAACAGTCGCTCGAACTGCGGCGCGAGCTGTGGAGGCTCGTCCGCCTCGTGCGCGAGGCTTCGGCCGACGTAGGGGCGGCGAAGGCCGCGCGCGTGCTCGAAGCGCTCACGGCCTTCGGCGAGGGCGCGCAGAGCCACCTCATGTACAAGGACTGGGAGTCGCTCGAACGCTTCGCTGAGGAGCTTGAGGCGGCGCGCGGCGCGGGCGAGCTGTCGCGCACACTCCACCGCTTCGAGGCGTACCTGGAAACACTCTTCGGCCAGGTCGGCATGCGCGCCGTCCTCGCCGGCCACCCCTTCGACCCGAATCAGGAGGGGTGAAGGCGGAAGGGAAGAAGGCCGCGGGCGGTTAAAACGAAGAAAGAGTCGGAACGAAACGGAGGCGGCGAGATTCATCACTCGCCGCCTCCGACCTTTCGCCCGCTCCTCGTCTTCGGCGCTCTCGCCTTTCACCCGCTCCTCGCCTTCGGCGCGCTCTCGCCTTCGGTCTTAACCGCCCGCCGCCTGCGTCCTTCCTCAGCGCGGCGCGAGGCGCGTGACGAGTTCGCCGAAGACGCCGAAGGCCGAGCGCGTCCGTTTCTCGAAGCCCGTGTCGGCGAGCCGCGACTCCGAGACGCTGTAGCCGCGCCGCGCCAGCGCCCCTTCGAGCTGGCCCGCCGAAGCGCGCCCCCCGAACCGCGCGAGCACCGCGCGCGCCGACTCGCGGTCGTCCGCGAGCGTCCGCACCAGCGCGCCGCCGCCTTCGAGAAACGCGCGCGGCGCGGCCTTGAGCGCCTCCGCCTCGCGCAGCGTCCGCCCGCCCCGCCGCGCCTCCAGGCAGCGGCGCACGTCCTCCTCCGAGCCCATCAGCAGCAGGTCGCCCGCGAAGGCCGCCGCGCCGCGCTCCGGGTCGCTTGAGACGAGAAGCTCCACGTCCCCCTCGCGCTCGGCGCGCGCCCCGCGCCCGACGCGCGCCAAAGCCTGCTCGCGCAGCGCCGCGCGGTCGCGCACGTGCGCGACGAGCACCTTGCCCTCGCTCTCCGCGCCGAGCCGCGCCGTCGCCAGCCGCGGGCCGCACGCGCCCAAAAACTCGCGCGGGTTCTCGACGCCGAACGGCTTGACCAGCGCCCTCAGCCCCAGGGTGACGAGCGCCGCGCCCGCCACGTCCAACTGCGACGAGAGCGCCGCGCCCGTCCCGCGGTACGCCTCCTCGGGGCTGCGGAAGTCGTAGAACGAGACCTGATGCGCGTCCGCAGGGAGCGCCGCCGCCTCCGCGTCGTCCGCGCCGCCCGCGAGCGCGAGCGGCGCCCGCAGCCGCTCCGACACGCCGCCCGCGAGCGTGACGAAGTAGACGTCCTCGACGCCCCCGCCCGCGGCGCGCGCCGCCCAGCCGGAGTCGCCGAGCGTCCGGTCAACGAGCTGCGGCAGCAGCGTCGCCATCACGCTCTGAATCTGCGGCTCCTGCGAGACGCCGCCGACGAAGGCCGGCGCGAAGACCTCAACCCCCTTCGTCAAACTCCCGCGCGGCGCGTAGCCGAAGGCCAGCGCGCCCTCGCCGCCGAGCCGCGCGCGCATCTCCTTCAAACCGCCGTCGCCCGCAAGGCTCGGCCGCGCCCCGCGCCGCACGTCCAGGCACGCGCGCACCGCCCCCTCGTCGTTGCCGACGACGGCCACGCTCCCCTCGACCGCCGCCACCAGCTTGCGCCGCCCGCCCCCCTGCTCGGCCCACAGGTAGAAGGGGACGCCGTCCACCTCCTTGCGCTCCAGCGGCGGCGCCCCGAGCGTCCTGCGCGCGAAGTCGCCCACCAGAGACTCGACCGCCCCCTTCACGCGCCACTCGCTCGTGTGCGTCTCGGCCACCAGCGCCACGCGCGGCGAGAGCTTGAGCGTCGTCTCCGACTCCTCGGCCGCCTGAAACCCGAGCACGGCGACCGCCACCTGCGCGCGCGAAAGCACCACGGCGTCGGCCGTCCCCAGACCCGTGAACGAGACGAAGCCCGGCAGCCAGCCCGTCCACGCCGGCCGCGCCCCGACGCCCGCCGCCGGCGCAAGCTCGCGCCAGGCGTCAGACGAGGTGAAGGCGTCGAAGACCGCCGGCAGGCTGTCGGTCTCCGCGTAAATGATTGAATCCGCTGGGGCGTAGGCCGCCATGTCAACCCTCCGCGCGCGCGTAAACCACAGCCACGCGAAGACGGACAGCGCCAGCAGTAGAACGGCGACGAGCGCCCTCCGGAGGTTGACCATAAGCGCCCATCCTAACCGCCGCCCCGTGGGCGAGGCAAGAATGTACGCCGAGCGTGATAAACAGCCGGGCGCCAGAAATTTCTGGAAAACAGGCTCCGGCAATCCTGGAAATCGCCCTAAATTGAGAAATAGCAAGAGTTAAACCAAGCAAAATACTGGTTGACAGAGTTTGGCTCAGTATCTTATAGTCTCTTTGGGAGTTGTTCCGCCGACTCTGCGCCTGTAAGGGCGGCCTGCGCGGCGGGACATCTTTGAAAGGTCGGCGGGCGCGGCGGACGGGATTCTAACGTCCGGCAGACCCGGCCGGCTTTGAGACTCAACCGAGAAGGGCACACCACGCGCGAGCGTGGGCCGCAAAGCCGACGGGAGTCGAGACTGCTTCGACTCGGCCGGGTTGCCGAAGGGGAGATTCTTTGAGCCGCAGCGGAGCCACTTTGCCGCTCACGCCGCTCACGCCGCTCGCCGCGACGCGCCCCCGCCTTCGGACGCACACAGCTTCAACGCCACAAACCCTCCCCCGCACACCGCACGCGCGGCCCGACCGCCATGCGCGCGGCGGCGCCCCGCGAAAGATGAAGCCCGACGCGACGAACACGCATGCGCCCACCTGGCGCACGACCCACGCGAGGCTGCTGCGCGCCCGCGCCCGCCTCCGCCGCACCCACCGCCTGCGACAGTCTAAGTCTTCGAGGAACGCATAAGTCATGTTCAGAAAGAAACTCGGCAACAAGGGCCTCGTCGGCCTGGACATCGGTTCGAGTTCGGTCAAGGCGGTCGAGCTGGCCGGCAAGCCGGGCTCGCTCTCGCTCGTCAACCTCGGGTTCGAGGGGCTCCAGCCCGACACGGTCGTTGACGGCCAGATCATGGAGCTGAACGACGTCTCGGGCGTCATCTCGGACGTCTTCAGCCGGCACCAGTTCAAGACCGAGCGCGTGGCCGCGGGCGTCTCCGGCAGCAGCGTCATCGTCAAGAACATCATCGTCCCGCAGATGACGCGCGAGGAGCTTGAGGGCTCGATCGACTGGCACGCCGAGGAGCACATCCCGTTCGAGATTTCCGACGTGAGCCTCGACTACCAGGTCGTCGGCTCGGGCGCGGACTCTCTGCACGTGCTGATGGCCGCCTGCAAGCGCGACTTCGTCGCCAACCTCAAGCAGGCCATCCAGCTCGCGGGCAAGCAGCCGGCGGTCATAGACGTGGACGCCTTCGCCCTCCAGAACTGCTACGAGGTCAACTACCAGCCGGCCGACGGGCTGGTGGTGGCGCTCCTCAACGTCGGCGCCTCGACGATGAACATCAACATCCTGCGCGGGGTGCGCAGCGTCTTCACGCGCGACGTCTCGGTCGGCGGCAACCAGTACACGGCGCTCTTGCAGAAGGAGCTGGGGCTGACCTACGAGCAGGCCGAGGCCGTCAAGCGCGGCGGCGCGCCGCCCAGCCACGTCCAGGCGGCCGACATCGACGGCGCGATGGAGTCGGTCTCGGACATGCTGGCGCTCGAAATCTCGAAGACCTTCGACTTCTACCGCGCGACGGCCGAGGACGGCGACGGCAGCGTCCAGAAGATTCTCATCTCGGGCGGCGGCTCGAAGCTCAAGGGGCTGCCCGAGTTTTTGTCGAACCGCTTCGAGATGCCCGTCGAGCGGCTCGACCCGTTCCGCAAGATTCGCGTGGACGCGCGCCGCTTCGACCCCGAGTACATGAAGGAGGTCGTGCCCGAGATGGCCGTCGCCGTGGGGCTCGCTTTGAGAGGAGTGGAGGCTTAAATGATCAAGGTCAACCTGTTGGACTCCGTCACCGAGCGCCAGTCGAGCGCCGCGGTCGTCGAGGAGCGGGTCGCCAACCCGGCCGCGCGGATGTGGATGATGGGCGCGGCCGTCTTCGGCCTGCTCGGCCTCGCGATGGTCTTCGACTACTACAGCGCCTCGGCCTCGCAGGCGAAGGCCAAGGCCGAGCTGGAGCGGCAGGAGCAGATCGCCGCGCAGATGGCCACCGTCAACCAGGAGCAGGCCGACCTCGAGAAGAAGCTCAAGGACATCCAGTCGCGCATCGAGGTCATCAAGAAGCTGCGCGGCTCGCAGCAGGGCCCCGTCTCGCTCCTCTCGGACCTCAACGCGCGCATCCCCAGCGACCCGGCCTTCCGCCTCGAAACCATCGAGCAGAAGGGCGGCGAGCTGACCATCGAGGGGCAGTCGCCCAACGAGTACTCGGTGACGCAGTTCGGCCGCAGCCTGGAGTTCTCCGACGGCCTCTTCGTCAACGTCAGCCTGGAGGCCGAGCGCAAGACGGTCGAAATCAACCCGGCCGACTACGCGGCCGACGGCCCCGTGGACACGAGCGTCAAGCCCGAGGTCTTCAGGTTCAAGATCAAGTGCAAGTACGGCCAGAACGCGCAGCCGGCCGCGCCCGCCGCCGCCGGCCAGCAGGTCGCGCAGAAGTAGCCGCCGAACGCGCGCCGGCGACGGCCGCCGCCGCCCCCGACAGCCCGGAAGGAAACGAACGATGTCCAAACTCGACTCACTCCAAGAGAAACCCTGGTACGCGCACCTCGCCGCCTTCGGCGCGGCCGCGCTGCTCGTCTACGGCGCCTTCTGGTACTTCGTCACCTCGGGGACGCGCGCCGAGACGGCCGAGGTCGAGGCGAAGGTCGAGCAGTTGCAGCGCGCCAACGCCGGCGCGGTCGTCGCCTCGCAGCGCCTCAACGAGTTCAAGGCCAACTACGAGCGCGCCAAGGCCGACTACGAGGACCTGAAGGCGCTGCTGCCCGAGCAGCGCGAGCTGACCATGGTCTTGCAGAACGTGCAGGACAGGGCGCGCGGCCGGCTCGTCCTGCGCAAGTTCACGCCGCGCGAAGAGGTGCAGCAGGACTTCTACACGGGCAAGCCCGTGGCGGTCGAGGTCACCGGCAACTACAACAACCTCGGCCAGTTCTTCGCGCAGATGGCCTCGTACCAGCGCATCGTCTCCATCACCGACTTCAAGGTCACGAAGCTGACGGGCGAGAAGGCCGTCCTGGCCGGCGACGGCGGCACGGTCGCGGCCGAGTTCCTCGTCACCGCCTACTACGTCTCGCCCGAAAAGCTCCAGCCGCCGGCCGACAAGAAGGGCGCGCAGCCGCCGCAGGCCAAGCCCGCCGAGTGAGCGCCGGCCGCGTCAGCGCCCGCAGCATCAGCCGCCGCCGCCCGGGGGCGGAAGGATTCCAGAGCCGTAACGCCGAGAAGAGGTCATGAGAAACACCAACACGCCCAGCACCCTTAAGGGACTCGTCGCGGCGGCGCTCGTCGCGGCGGCCGCGGTGGCGGCGCCCGCGCAGACCGCGAGCAGCGCCTACCGCGGCGCGCAGCGCGACCCGTTCGCCAAGTTCAAGCCCGCGCTCAAGCGCCGGGTCGAGAAGAAGGTCGCCGCGCCGGTCGCCGTGCCCGACATCAGGGCGCGCATCGACCGCTACAAGGCGCAGAAGATGGCGGCGATGAACCTCCAGCAGGCCGCGCCCAAGCCGACGACGGCGCTGCTGCTCGGCGAGGTGCAGGTCATCGGCATCTTCCGCACGCCGCGCGGCTACGCCGCGATGGTCGAGGCCACGCCCATCAAGCTCTCCTACGTCGTCTACCCCGGCGAGCAGTTCTACGACGGCATGCTGGTCGCCATCGAGGAGACGCGCCTCGTCTTCCGCAAGCAGACGCGCTGGACCGACGGCCGCACGGACGTGGCCGTCGAGACCAAGGCGCTGCGCCAGCCGTCGGCCGCCGACGCGCTGACCGCCCGCCGCGCGGCGCCGCAGGCCGCGCCCGCCGCGGCCGCCGCCGCGGAGAAGACCGACGAGAAGAAGTCCGAGCTGGGCGCGCTGGTCGAGGCGCTGAAGGCGCTGGCCTCCTCCGGCTCGCAGCCGCAGCCGCAGCAGGGCGGCGCGGAAGCGGCGTCCCAGACGCAGCAGCAGCAGGGAAGGCCCTGAAGACCCCGCCGGCGCAAGGCCCCCGCGCCGCGCCAGAGCCGAAGCCACGGAACCCCGACGCCCCGTCCCGCCCAGTCTCGAACGGAGGTGAAGCAACCCGTCCGGCCGCGCCCCGCGGCGACTCTTTTTGACAACACGGCCTGCGGCGAACCGCGTTGTGCGGCGCGCGCTTTTAAGGGGGCGGCCTCGACAGAAGAGGACGCCGACCCGTACGAGCGTTAGCGCGTGGCGGCTCTCGGCCGCGGGCGTGTCCCCGAAGGATGAAGAACATGTCACACACCAAAATCTTAAACGCGGCGACGGCCGGGGGAGCGCTCGTCCTCCTGCTCGCGCTCGCGTTCGTCCCGTCGGCGCTCGCCGGCAGCCCCGTCGGCGCGGCGGCTGGCCGTCCCGTAGTCGCCACCAACGTCCGCGCCGTCATCTCGGGCGCGGCCACGCTCATCACCGTCGAGGGCTCGGCCCCGATGGCCTACACGGTCAGGCGGCCCGAGCCGCGGCTCATCGTCGTCGAGCTGAACGGCGTTGACGGCTCGCAGCTCTCGCCGGCCTACGGCGTCTCCTCGCCGCTCGTCGAGGCGGTGACGGTCAAGCGCGAGCTGCGCGGCGCCGAGCCGGTCGCCAGCCTGCAAGTCTCGCTGCGCGCCCCCGCCCGCGACCGCTCGCGGCTCGAAGGCGCGCTCCTCGTGCTCGAACTCATGCCCGGCGACGCGACGACGGCGGTCGCCGGCGCGGACCCGGCGCAGGCGCGCCCCACCCCGACGCCCATCGGCGCCCCGCAGCCCGCGCAGCCCACGCAGGCCGCGCAGGGGGCGCAGTACGGCCAGCCCAACTTCGTCGGCGAGCCCATCAACCTCAACGTCGTCAACGCCGACATCCGCGACATCCTCAACTACATCACCGAGCAGTACGGCGTGAACTTCGTCGTGGACTCCTCCGTGCAGGGCGTGCCCGTGACCATCAACGTGACGGACGTGCCCTGGAACTTCGCGCTCGACTCCATCCTGAAGGCCAACCGCCTCGGCGTCGAGGTCAACGGCAACATCCTGCGCGTCGCCACGCTCGGCGTGCTCAAGGACGAGGCCAAGATTCGCGCCGAGGAGGAGGCCGCGCGCTCCGCGCTGCGCGAGGCGCAGCTCCAGAACTCGCCGCTCGTCACCGAGTTCATCCGCCTGAACTACGCGCGCGCCTCTGGCTCGCTGGCCTCGGCCGCGAGCGGCGCCGACGGGTTCGTCGGCGGCGGCGGCTCGTCGGCCGGCGCGGGCTCGGGCGGCGACTCGGGCATCCTGCCCATCATCGCGCGCCGCCTCTCGCGCCGCGGCGGCATCGAGGTTGACGGCCGCAGCAACACGCTCATCGTCACCGACGTCCGCGAGAACATCGAGGCCGTCCGCCGCCTCGTCCAGCTCCTCGACCAGCCCGAGCCGCAGGTCGAGATAGAGACGCGCATCGTCGTCGCCAACCGCAGCTTCAGCCGCGACCTCGGCGTCCAGCTCTCGGCCGCGGTCTTCAACCCGAGCCGCGGCGGCGGCGCGGCCTTCGAGAACTTCACGAACACGCAGGGCGGGCTCATCCGCAACGGCCTGCCGGGCGGGCTCGGCAACACGCCGCCGGCCGCGCCCGGGCTAGGCGCCACCAGCGCGACGACCGTCATCGGCCTGACGACCGGCATCTTCGGCACGGCGCAGATAGGCGCGCTCATCACGGCGGCCGAGAGCAAGGGGCAGGCCAAGGTGGTCGCCACGCCGCGCGTCACCGCGCTCAACAACCGCTCGGCGCAGATCGAGAGCGGCGCGCAGATTCCCATCATCACGCCGCAGACCGGCACGGGCGGCGGCACGGCCGTCTTCACGACGACCTTCGTCTCCGTCCCGCTCAGGCTCTCCATCACGCCGCAGATCACGGACGCCGGCACGGTCATCCTCCGCGTCGTCATGGAGAACAACACGGTCAACCGCACGTTCGTCAACGCCCTCGGCACGCCCGGCATCGACACGCAGCGCATGCAGACCGAGGTGCTCGTGCCCGACGGCGGCACCACGGTCGTCGGCGGCGTCCTGAACGACCGCGAGACCGACACGCAGAACCGCACGCCGGGGCTGGCCAGCGTGCCCGTCCTCGGCAACCTCTTCAAGCGCAAGGCCATCACGCGCAGCACCGACGAGATACTCTTCTTCATCACGCCGCGCATCTACCGGCCGGACTACCAGGGCCGCCGCGTGGACGCGGAGCCCGCGACGGGCACGCGCTCGGTGACGCTGCCGCAGCCCGTCCCGCTCGGCAACCCCTCGACGAACACGCCCGCGACGTCCATCCCGGCCGGCCCGCAGCAGCCGCAGCAGCAACAGCAGGCGCCCGTCTTCGTCCAGCCTTTGGTCACGCCGGCCCCCGAGGCGCAGACGGCCAACCCGCCGGCCGCGCGCCCCTAAGGCCCGCAAGGAAGGAGGAGCGAGAGATGTTCAAGCAGGCCCTATCCGAGATAGTGGAACGCACCGAGGGCGCGACCGGCGCGCTCATCATGGGCATGGACGGCATCGCGGTCGAGCGGGTCTTCCTGCCCGAGGGCAGCGACGCCAACATGGACGTGGCGGCGGCCGAGGTCACCTCGCTCGTCCGCGGCGCGGTCCGCGCCGGCTCGAACACCGGGCTCGGCGCGCCGCAGGAGCTGTTCGTCCACTTCGAGCGCGGGCGCATCCTCGCGCGCATGTTCTCGCCCGAGTACTTCGTCGTGCTCACGCTCAAGCCCGAAGGCAACCTCGGCCGCGGCCGCTACGAGCTGCGCAAGGCCGAGCTGCGGCTCGCGCGCGAGTTCGCCCTGTAAGCAGACGCTAAACGGCAGACACGGAAGCGGCGCGTCCGACCCACCGGGTTGGGACGCGCCGCTT
>DASVUF010000260.1:0-44626 GCA_036387195.1 Pyrinomonadaceae bacterium
GTGCCGCCGCACCACCTCGCCCAGCGCCCTCGCCAGCGCCCCCGCGTCCAAATCCCCGCTCAGCCGCACCGCCAGCGGCACGTTGTAGGCGTTCGTCCCAGGCTCCAACTGCTCGAAGAACCACAGCCGCTGCTGCGCGAACGACAGCGGCAGCGCGCCCTCCCGCTCCGCCTTCACCAGCGGCGGGGCCGCCGCGCCCGCCTCCGCGCCCAGCGCCGCGGACGCCGCCGCGGCCAGCCCCCTGACGGTCGGCGACTCGAAGAGCTGGCGCAGACCCACCTCGACGCCCAGACTCTCGCGCAATCGGGAGACTAACTGCGTGGCCAGCAGGCTGTGCCCGCCCGCGTCGAAGAAGTTGTCGAGCGCCCCGACGCGCCCGACGCCTAAGACCGAGGCCCAGACCTCGGCCACCAACTCCTCCACGCCCGTGCGCGGCGCGACGTAGCCGTCTGAAGCCGCGCCGGAGAGGTCGGGGGCGGGCAGCGCGCGGCGGTCAACTTTCCCGTTGGGGGTGAGCGGGAGCGAATCGAGGGTGACGAAGTGCGAGGGCGTCATGTAGTCGGGCAGCCGCTCGCGCGCGTAGGCGCGCAAATCGGAAGCCAGTTGCGCGCCGGCGCCGTCGCCCGTGACGTAGGCCACCAGGCGCTTATCGCCGGGCTGAACCTCCCGCGCCATGACGACCACCTCGCGCACCGCGGGGTGCTGCGCCAGCACGGCCTCAATCTCGCCAAGCTCGACGCGGAAGCCGCGAATCTTGACCTGCTCGTCAATGCGCCCCAGATACTCTATGTTCCCGTCGGGCAGGTAGCGCGCGAGGTCGCCCGTGCGGTAGAGGCGCGCGCCCGGCTCCGCGCCGAACGGGCTGGGAATGAATCTTTCCGCGGTCAGGCCGGGGCGGTTCAAATAACCGCGCGCGAGGCTGACGCCGCCGGCGTACAACTCGCCGGGCACGCCGACGGGCACGGGCTGAAGGTGCCTGTCGAGAATGTACACCCGCGCGTTACTCACGGGGCGGCCGACGGAGGGGCGCGCGGGCCACCCGGCGGCGGGCTGCGCGAGCGTCAAGGCCGTGATGGCGTGCGTCTCTGTGGGGCCGTACTCGTTGCGGAGGGCGCGGTCTTCCGCGGCGTCGAAAAGTCTCGCAATCGCCTCGGTGATTTGCAACTGCTCGCCGCTGACGACGACCCTGCGGAGCGACGGCGCGTCCCGGCCGTCGCGCGAAATGGACTCCGCCAACTGCTGGAGCGCGGCCGGGGTGAGGATGACGCGCTCTATCTCTTTCTCGGCCAGCACGCGGTGCAGGTTGGGGATGTCGTTGCGCACCTCGTCTGGGACGACGACGAGCGCGCCGCCCGTCAGGAGCGTCGAGAAGATGTCCTCGCAGGACACGTCGAAACTCGGCGAGGCGAACTGCAAGGTCTTCGCCCCGGGCGGCAGGTCGAGTTCGCGGCCCACCCACGTCAGCAGGCTGACGAGCGGGCGGTGCGGCATGGCGACGCCCTTGGGCCGCCCCGTCGAGCCCGACGTGTAGATGACGTAGAGCAGGTTGTCAATCGTCGCGCCGCTCTCCGGGTTGGCCTCGCTCTCGGAAGCGAAGAGGTCGCCGTCGGCGTCGAGCCGCAGGACGGCGGCGCCGGTTTCCGGCAGCCCCTCGGCCAGACGGCTATGCGTCAGAATCAACGGCATCTGCGCGTCGGCGGCCATGAAGGAGAGGCGCTCGCGCGGGTACTGCGGGTCCAGGGGCACGTACGCCCCTCCCGCCTTGAGCGCGCCCAGCAGCGCCACCACCAGCTCGGGCGACCGCGGCAGGCACACCCCCACGAGCGTCTCCGCGCCCACCCCCGCGCGCCGCAGGTAGTGCGCCAATCGGTTCGCGCGCGCGTTCAACTCCCCGTAGCTCACGCGCTCGTCGCCGTAGACGAGGGCGGTGGCCTCTGGCGCGCGCGCGGCCTGCGCCTCGAACAGCTCGTGCAGGCAGGAGCCCGAAGGGTACGCGGCCTCCGTCTCGTTCCACCCCTCCAGCAGCCGCGCGCGCTCTTCGTCGCCGAGCAGGGGTATTTCCGAGATGCGCAGCGTCGGGTCCGCGGCGACCAGCTCCAGGAGCGTCCTGAAATGTCCGACGAACCGCTCGATGGTCGAGGCGTCGAAGAGGTCCGCGTTGTACTCGACGTCGGCGTAAAGCGCCCCGTCCAGCTCGCGCATCATCAGCAGGAGGTCGAACTTGGCCGTCCCGTTGTGGACGGGCCACGACTCGACGCTGAGGCCCGGGATTTCCAGCGCCACGCGCGGCGCGTTCTGGAAGACGAGCATCACCTGAAAGAGCGGGTTGTGGCTGATGTCGCGCTCGGGCTGCAACTCTTCGATGAGCTTCTCGAAGGGCATGTCCTGGTGCGCGTAGGCGCCGAGCGCCGTCTCGCGCACGCGCCCGAGCAGTTCGGTGAAGGCTGGGTCGCCCGAGAGGTCCGTGCGCAGCGCGAGCGTGTTGGTGAAGAAGCCGGCCAACTGCTCCGTCTCGACGTGCGTGCGGTTGGCGATGGGCGTGCCGACCACGATGTCCGTCTGGTTCGTGTAGCGGTGGAGCAGCGCCTTGAAGGCGGCCGTCAACGTCATGAACAGGGTCACGCGCTCGCGGCGGCTCACGGCGTTGAGTTCGCGCGTCAGCGACGCCGGAAGCTCGAAGGTCGCGGCGCCGCCGCGCAGCGTCTGGACGGCCGGGCGCGGCCTGTCCGTCGGCAGTTCGAGCACGGGCGGCAAATCGCCGAGGCGCCCCTTCCAGTAGGCGAGCGACCCCTCCAGAGCCCGGCCGCCGAAGTGTCGCCGCTGCCACGCGGCGAAGTCGGCGTACTGTATGGGGAGTTCCGGCAGGGGCGACGGCTCGCCGGCCGACAGCGCCGCGTAGGCCGCGAGGAAGTCGCGCACCAGAGGGCCTTCCGTCCAGCCGTCGTGCACGATGTGGTGTTCGGTCAGGACGATGACGTGCTCATCTTCGCGCAGCCGCAGCAACAGCACGCGCCACAGGGGCCCTCGTTCGAGGTCGAACGGGCGCCGCCCCTCTTCGACGACCAGACGGCGCGCCTCCGCCTCTCGCTCCCCCTCGGGCGTCTCGCTTAAATCCGCCGCCGACCAACTGACATCCACCTGCGGGTGTACGACCTGCACGGGCCGGCCGCCGACGATGTGGTACGTGGTGCGGTAGATTTCGTGCCGGCGCACGACTTCGGCGAAGCTCCGCTCCATCAGCGCGGTGTCGAGCGCGCCCCTGACGCGGAGCGGAATCAGGATGTTGTAAGCCGGGCTGTCCGGGTCTAACTGGTACAGGAACCACAGGCGCTCCTGCGCGAAGGAGAGCGGCAGCGGCTCCTCCCTGTTCGCCCTCCCTATCGGCGACGCCGCCCCGGCCCCGCCCTCGCGCATCGCCCCCTCGACGAGCGCCGCCACGGCCTCGACCGTCGGCGCCTCGAAGAAGGCGCGCAGCCCCACCTCTACGCCGAACGCCTCCTTCAGCCTCGCCAACAACTGCGTGGCCAGCAGGCTGTGGCCCCCAGCGTCGAAGAAGTTGTCGAGCGCGCCGACGCGCCCCACGCCGAGCACCCCGGCCCAGACCTCGGCCACCAACTCTTCCACGCCCGTGCGCGGCGCGACGTAGCCGTCCGAGGTGGCCGCGCCGGAGAGGTCGGGCGCGGGCAGCGCGCGGCGGTCTATCTTGCCGCTGGGCGTGAGCGGCAGCGAGCCGAGCGTGACGAAGTGCGAGGGCGTCATGTAGTCCGGCAGACGCTCGCGCACGTAGCCGCGCAGTTCCGCCGCGGACGGGACTTCCGCCCCGGCCGCGACGTAGGCCACGAGCCGCGCGTCGGAGCCCGGCTCGCCGTCGGATGCGCCTTCGCGCAGGACGACGACGCAGCCGTCCACCGCCGGGTGCTCCTTCAGCACGGCCTCTACCTCGCCCAACTCGATGCGGTAGCCGCGCACCTTCACCTGGTAATCGGCGCGGCCCAGGTACTCGACCTCCCCCGTGGGCAGATGCCGCCCGAGGTCGCCCGTGCGGTAGAGACGCGCGCCCGGCTCCTTGCCGTAAGGGTGCGGGATGAACCGCTCGGCCGTCAGGCCGGGGCGGTCGTGGTAGCCGCGCGCCAGCCCCGCGCCGCCCACGTAAATCTCGCCGGGCAGGCCGACCGGGACCGGCTTCAGACGCGCGTCGAGGATGAAGACCTGCGTGTTGGCGATGGGGCGGCCGATGGGGACGCTGCGGCGCCCGAGTTCCCGCGGCGTCTCGTAACACGTCGCGTCGGCGCACACTTCCGAAGAGCCGTAGAGGTTAATCAGTCGCCGCCCGCCGTCCCTCTGCTTGAAGCGTTCGACCAGCTCCGCGCCGAGCGCCTCGCCGCTGCTCACCCAGTAGCGCAGCCGCGACAACTCGTCGCCCCTCTCGGCGTCGAGGATGGCGCGCAGCAGCGAGGGCACGAGCACGATGCGCGTGACCTCGTGCCGCGCCAGAAACTCCACCAGGCGCGGCGGGTCTTTGACCACCTCGTCGGGGACGATGACCGAAGGGACTCCTTGCAGCAGCGGGCCGAAGATTTCCCACACCGAGTCCACGAAGCCGAGCGAGGTCTTCTGACAGCAGACTTCGTCCGGCCCGAACGGGTCGCGTCTCCACATCCACTCGAAGCGGTTGACGCACGCGCGGTGCGAGCCGAGCACGCCCTTAGGCCGCCCCGTCGAGCCCGACGTGTAGATGACGTATGCGATGTTCTCGGACGTCGCCAAGCGCCCGGGGTTCTCGGCGCTCTCGGCCTCAATCCGCTCACGCTCCGCGTCGAGGAGCACGGCCGCGCCCCCGTGCTCGGGCAGCCTGTCCGCCAGCTCCTCCCGCGTCAGCAGCACGGAGATGCCCGCGTCGGCGGCCATGAAGGAGAGGCGCTCGCGCGGGTACTGCGGGTCCAGGGGCACGTACGCCCCTCCCGCCTTGAGCGCCCCCAGCAGCGCCACGACCAGCTCGGGCGACCGCGGCAGGCACACCCCCACGCGCGTCTCCGCGCCCACCCCCGCGCGCCGCAGGTAGTGCGCCAATCGGTTGGCGCGCGCGTTCAACTCCCCGTAGCTCACGCGCTCGTCGCCGTAGACGAGCGCGGTGGCCTCTGGCGCGCGCGCGGCCTGCGCCTCGAACAGCTCGTGCAGGCAGGAGCCGGAAGGGTACGCGGCCTCCGTCTCGTTCCACCCCTCCAGCACCAGCCGCCGCTCCGGCTCGTCCAGCAACTCCACCTCGGACAGCCTCGCCGTCGGCCTCCTCACCACCTCCGCCAGTATCCGCGCGTAATCCCTCGCAACACGCTCCGCGGTTCCGCGCTCGAAAAGCTCCGTGCTGTACTCGACCTCTCCGACCAGCCCCGCCTCCTCCTGCCTCAGCTCCAACGTCAGGTCGAACTTGGCCGTCTGCGTCGTCACGGGCACGGGGCTGAGGCGCACCCCCGACAGGCGCGGCGTCGAGGGCGGCGTGTTCTGCAAGATGAACATCACCTGAAACAGCGGCGTATGCCCCAGCCGCCGCTCCGGATGAAGCTCCTCGACCAGCTTCTCGAAGGGTAAGTCCTGATGCGCGTAGGCCCCGAGCGCGACCTCTTTCACGCGCCCGAGCAGTTCCGCGAAGGTCGGGTCGCCCGAGAGGTCTGTGCGCAGCGCGAGCGTGTTGACGAAGAAGCCTATCAGCGGCTCGACCTCCGCGCGGTTGCGGCCGGCGATGGGCGAGCCGACGACCACATCCTCCTGACCGCTGTAGCGCATCAGCAGCAGGTAGAAGGCGGCGAGCATCGTCATGAACGGCGTCGCCCCCTCGCGGTTGCTCAACTCCGTGAGCGAGCGCAGCAGCGCGGGCTCGATTCGCAGGGGGAGGCGGTCGCCTTTAGAAACGCCGGAGGCCGGCCGCGGGTGGTCGGTCGGCAGTTGCAGCGCCGGGACGGGGCCGCCCAACTGCTGTTTCCAGTAGGAAAGCTGCTCGTCCAACACCGCGCCCTGAAGCCACTCGCGCTGCCAGACGGCGAAGTCGGCGTACTGTATCGGCAGTTCCGCGAGCGGCGACGGCCGGCCCGCGGCGAAGGCTTCGTAGAGCGCGGCCAGCTCTTCGATGAGGATGGCGCGCGACCAGCCGTCCGAGACGACGTGGTGCATCGTGAAGAGCAGGACGTGCTCGTCGGCCGCGAGCGCGAGCATGCGCGCGCGCACGAGCGGCCCGGCCGCGAGGTCGAAGGGGCGCCGCGCCTCCTCCTCAGCCAGCCGCCGCACCTCGGCCTCGCGCTCCTGCTCGTCGAGCGCGCGCAGACTGACCAGCGGCAGGCTCACGGGCGTCGCGGGCGCGATGACCTGCACGGGCCGCCCGCCCTCCAGCGTCAGCGTGGTGCGCAGCACCTCGTGGCGGCGCGCGATTTCGGAGAGGGCGCGCTCCAGCACCGCGAGGTCGAGCGGGCCGGAGAGGCGCAACGCGCCGGGGATGTTGTAGGCGGCGCCGCCCGGCTCCAACTGGTCCAGGAACCACAGGCGCTCCTGCGCGAACGAGAGCGGCGGCGGCTCCCCGCCCGGCTCGCGGCGCGCGAGGGGCAGCGCCGCGGGCCCCTCGCGCTCGCGCAGCGCCCTCTCGACGACCCCGGCGAGGCCGGCGATTGTGGGGTGCTCGAAGATGGAGCGCAGCGGCAACTCGACGCCGAAGAGTTCGCGCAGGCGGGAGGCGGCCCGCGTCGCCAGCAGCGAGTGGCCGCCGAGCTCAAAGAAGTTCTCGTCAACGCCGACGGCGTCGAGCCCGAGCAGCGCGGCCCACGCCTCGGCCAGCCGCTCCTCGACCGGCGTGCGCGGGGCCACGCGCGCGCCGTCCGCGGCGTCGCGCAGCGGCGTCGGCTCGGGCAGCGCGCGGCGGTCCACCTTGCCGTTCCGGGTCAGCGGCATGGCCGCGAGCGGCACGAACAGCGACGGCGTCATGTACTCGGGCAGCGTTTGCAGGAGGTGGCGGCGCAGCTCGGCGGCGGCCGGCGGCGCCTCGCCCGCGTGCGTGAAGTATGCGACCAGGCGCGCGTCGCCCGAGGCGTCGGGCGCGGCGACGACGACCGCCTCGGCGACGGCGTCGTGGCGCGAGAGCGCGGCCTCAATCTCGCCCAGCTCGATGCGGAAGCCCCTGACCTTGACCTGCTGGTCAACGCGGCCGACGTACTCGACCTCGCCGTCGGCGGCGTAGCGCGCGAGGTCGCCCGTCCGGTAGAGGCGCGCGCCCGGCTTCCCGGAGAACGAATCGGGGACGAAACGCTCGGCCGTCAGGCCGGGGCGGCGCAGGTAGCCGCGCGCCAGACCTTCGCCGCCGATGTAGATTTCGCCCGTGACGCCCACCGGCGCGGGCTCGCCGCTCCTGTCGAGGACGTAGAGCTGCGTGTTCGCCAGCGGCCGCCCTATCCTCGGCCTCTCCACCTCGGCCGTCACCAGCGCCGAGGTCACGTCAACCGTGCACTCGGTCGGGCCGTAGACGTTGAAGAACTTCGACTCGCGCGCGAGCGCGAGCGTCCGCCACATCCCCGCGTCCAGCGCCTCGCCGCCGACGAGGAAGACGCCGGGCTTGCGCCTCCCCTCTTCGAGCAGCCCCGCCGCGACCAGCAGCGCCAACTGCGACGGCGTGCAGTCGAGCACGTCAATCTCGCGCCGGCGCAGGTGCTCCGCCATCGCCTCGCCGTCGGCGCGCACCTCCTCCGGCGTCATCACGAGCGTGTGCCCTTCGAGCAGCAGCAGCAGTTGTTGCACCGACGCGTCGAACGAGAGCGGCGCGTTCAGACTCGCGCGCAGCGGCCCGCCGTCGTGGCGCGCGTAGACCGCAGCCTTCAACCCCTCCAGCAGGTTCAGCGCGGAGCGGTGCTGAATCATCACGCCCTTGGGCTGACCCGTCGAGCCGGACGTGTAGATGATGTATGCGAGGCTCTGCGGGCCGGCCCCGCCCGCCAGCGGCCCCGCGCTCTCGCCCGCCAGCTCATCCCACTCGGCGTCGAGCAGGACGAGCCGGCGGACGCGGTTCGGCGGCGGCAGCCCGCCGACGTGCTCCTGCTCGGTCACCAGCACGTCAATCTCGGCGTCGTCCATGATGAAGCCGATGCGCCGCGCCGGCAGCCGCGGGTCGAGCGGCACGTAGGCGCCGCCCGCCTTGAGCACGCCGAGCAGCGCCGCCACCGTGCGCCACCCGCGCCCCGCCAGCAGCCCCACCCTCGACTCGGGGCCGACGCCGGCCGCGCGCAGCCTGCGCGCCAGACGGTTGGCCCACGCGTTCAGCTCAGCGTAGGTGACGACCTCGCCGCCCGCCTCCAGCGCCGGCGCCTCGGGCCGCAGGGCGGCGCGCGCCTCGAACAGCTCGTGTATGGTCTGCTCGCGCGCGTAGTCGCGGCGCGTGCTGTTCCAGACCTCGACGGCCCGGCGGCGTTCGTCTTCGCCGAGCAGGGCGACGTCCCAGACCTTCCGCGAGGGGTCGGCCGCGGCCGCCTCCAGCACGCGCTCGTAGGCGGCGACGATGCGCCGCGCCGTGGCCTCCGTGAAGAGGTCCGTGCTGTAGGAGAGCGTGCCTTCGAACCCGCCGCCGGCCGTCTCCTCCACCGTCATCGTCAGGTCGAACTTCTCCGTGGCGAGCGCCCGCGGGATGGGTTCGAGCCGCAGCCCGCCGACCCGGATGGCTTCGCCGCTCGCCGCGTTAAGGGTGAACAGGACCTGGAAGAGCGGCGTGTGGCCGAGGCTGCGCTCGGGGCGAAGCTCCTCCACCAGCCGCTCGAAAGGCATGTCCTGATGCTGGAAGGCGCCGAGGCAGACCTCGCGCGCGCGCCGCACGGTTTCGGCCAGCGTCGGGTCGCCGGAGAGGTCCGTGCGCAGCACCAGGGTGTTGATGAAGACGCCGACCAGCCCCTCAAGCTCGCGCCGCCCGCGCCCGGCCACCGGCGTGCCCACCGGCACGTCCTCCGACCCGCTCAGCCTCATCAGCAGCGCCTGCCAGCACCCGACGAGCGCCATGAACAGCGTCGCGCCCTCGCTCACCGCCAGGCCGCGCAGCCGCGCCGCCTGCGCCGCGCCGAGGCGGAAGCCGACCTCCGCGCCGCGGTGGCTCTGCGCCGGCGGGCGCGGGTAATCGGCGGGCAGTTCGAGCGCCGCCGGGGCGCCCGCAAGCCTCTCCCGCCAGTATGAGAGCTGGGCTTCGAGCGCCTCGCCTTGCAGCCACTCGCGCTGCCAGACGGCGTAGTCGGCGTACTGGATGGGGAGTTCCGGCAGGGGCGACGGCCGGCCCTCGCTGAACGCCGCGTAGAGCGCGGCCACCTCGCCGACGAGCACGCCCATGGACCAGCCGTCCGAGACGATGTGGTGCATCGTGAAGAGCAGGATGTGCTCCTCCTCGCCCACGCGCAGCAGCTTCGCGCGCACCAGCGGCCCGCCCGCCAGGTCGAAGGGCTGCCGCGCCTCTTCCGCGCTCAGGCGCGTGACCTCGGCGTCGCGCCCCGGGGCGGCGCTCAAATCAACCAGCGGCAGCGGCAGCGACATGGCCGGCGCGATGACCTGCACGGGCTGCCCGTCGGCGAGCGAGAAGGTCGTGCGCAGCGACTCGTGCCGGCGCACAATCTCGTCGAGCGTGCGTTCGAGCGCCGAAACGTCGAGGCGGCCCTGCAGGCGCACGGCCCCGGCGATGTTGTAGGCCGCGCTGTCCGGCTCAAGCTGGTGCAGAAACCACAGGCGCTCCTGCGCAAAAGACAGCGGAAACGTCTCCGGCCCCCCGCCCCCTTCTTGCAGCAGGAGTTCGAGCAACGCCTGCTTCTCCGGGGAGAGTTCGCCCAACCGTTCCAGATGGCCTTTGGCTTCCGATGTTTCTTTCTTCATAACAACCCGAGTGGAGCTTCGCCGCCGCCGCCCGGCGGCGCGTCGTAGCGCCTCGCGAAAGCGGCCCCGAACGCACGGACGCCGCCTTCCCCCTTGAAATGATTCTTGCCTTGAAGTCTCGCGCCGGCCGGCGCTCGGAAGTTTGACCGCTACACGGCCGCGTGCGCCCCGCACGCCGCGGCGCCCGCGCGGGGACCGCGCCTCAGACGAGCAGGACTTGCGCCATGCGCGCGACGAGCGCCATGTCGCCGCCGATGCTCATCCGCCCCTGCTGCAAAGCCTCCACGGCGTTGATCTCGCCGTTGACCACGCCGAGCAGGTCGCTCGCAGAGACGTGAATCACGCAGGTCGTCTCACGGTCGCCCTCGGTGATGCGGCCGTCGGGACTCGTCAGGTCGAGCACCCACGCGCCGCCGCCCTCGCCCATGACGACGAACTTGTAAGTCGCGTTTAGGCCCCGCAGGTGTTCGGCGCGCTGCTTGAGCAGTTCGGGCAGGTAGACGTTGAAGACGTCTTCGACCTTCGTGGCGGCCCCGCGCGGCGCGCGCGCCGCGGCGGGCGCGCCGTCGAAGCTCAAAGTCTGCTCCCACCCCGGCCCGACCGGCGTGTACCCGAGTTCGCCGAGCAGCACGTTCGTCCTCTCCAGCAGGGGCGGCGGAATCATCCGCCAGTTCACGCGCGCCCCGCGGCCGAGCGACTGGGTGTGAATCTGTCTCGTGTAGAGAACCTTTTCGTCGCCGGGCGCGCGCCCGCGGTCGTGCGGCGTGGTGAAGACCCTGTCTACCAGCGCGTCGTCCCAGGCCACGCCCAGGAACTCGAACATGGGGCGCAGCGTCTCGGCCGGCTTGAGCGCCAGCGACTCGTACTTCACGCGCATGCACTGCGCCCCCATCCGGCGCTCGAACGTGAGCATCTTCGTCGTCTTCTCGACCCAACTGTCGAGGAACACCGCGACGTGGTTGTTCTCGTTGCGCGCGTAGAAAGGCAGCTCCGCGGTCAGCCCGTCCCGCGCCGCTTCGAGGCACGAATCAACCACGTCCATGCCGTGGCGGTAGAGGCAGATGTACCTCGCGTCCGGGTAGACCTTCACCAGCGCGTGGAGGAAGTCAACGTTCTTCGGCGTCTTCTCGCACCACATGCGCTTGCCCTTGCTCCGCGCGTAGCCGCCCATCAGGTCGTCCATCATCTGACGGACTTTGCCGTGGACGAGGCGCTCGCGCTCGGCCGCGTCCGCGACCCCCGACGCCTCGCCGAACGTCATGTCGGCCGTCTGTATGAGGAGCGAGCACAGGCGCGCCATGTAGAGTTCGCCGGGGCTGCAAAGCTCCGGGTGCGTGTCAATGATGTACCTCAGCAGCGTCGAGCCGGTGCGTATGTGCGAGAGGATGAACGACGGCCTCACGTCCTGCGGGTGAAGGTTAGTACTCACTTACGCCCTCCTTTCTGCTTCCATTCGTGTGTCGCCGGGGTGGCGTTCGCGCGCGTGTGAAGGGTCTTCGGCACGGGTCGCGGCGGCGGCCGCCGTGTCGCCTCGGACAACTCGCGACGGGCGGGGCGGCCTTCGGGGTGGTTTCGGGCTGAGCGGGCGCGGGGGCTTTGTAAGATAAACGAAAGCGACCCTGCGCTGAAGGTCGCTTTCGTTCCTGACGCGGCGCGGCGGAACCCCTCTGGCGGGGCGCGCCGGGTGAATCGGGAGAGTCGTCGGGTGAGTTACGGCCGGCGGCGCCTGCCCGCGCCCTTCTCGCCGAGAACCTTCTTGCTGTTCAGGCGCCAGTCGGCGCGCTCGCGCAGCTCTGTGTCGGGGTCGTCGCGCGCGACGTCCCGTAGAAACTGCGTCACCTCCTCCTTGTTCCTGCGCTTCGGCGAGGCGTCTATGACCTCGGCCTTCAAATCCTTATCGCCGACCGCGTCGTAGAGTTGCCGCAGGCTGACGACGCCCGCGCCCGCCGCGCCGCCGGACGCCTCGGCGCTCTTGAGGAGCGTGCGGATGGCGAGCCGCCTGACCTCGCGCGGCTGCCCCTCTTCGCGCGCGAGCCCCAGGACGAACGAAGACTCGCCCGGGGTGCGCCCCAGCCACGACACGGCGCGCAGGCGGGCGCCCGTCGCGCGCGCGCCCCGCGCCAACTGTTCGAGCAGCGGCGTGACGCTGCCGGCCGGCGCGTCTTCGTGAAGCGCGACGGCGTCGGTCAGCCGCGCGGCCACGTCCTCCCTGCGTCTCGCTGCGTTCGCCTCGGCGTCGCTGCTGTCAATCAGACGCCGCAGCAGCGAAAAGCTCTCGGCCCCCCCGGCCTCGCCCAGCCAGTAGACTCTCTCGCCGCCGGCCACGCTGGCGCGCTGGCGGCTCGCGTCGCTGATTTCGGCGCGCACGAGCGTCGGCTCGCCGCCGTCCGCCTGATAGAGCAGGAACAGCGCGGCGCGCGCGCCGGCGGCAGGACGCGCGCCGCCCGCGTCCTGCGGACTCACTTCCGCGTAACGCTCGATGACCGGGCCTTCGACGCCGCGCGCGTCGCTGATGACGACGCCCGGGCGCAGCGGGTAAGAGTACGCGGCCCAGAAGCGCCCGCCGCCCGCGCGACCCTGCCTCAGGGCTTCATCCAGCCGATTTTCCAGGCTCGTTCCCGACACGTTGACGAAATCCCGCGTCTGCGCGACGGCCGCGGCGATGCAGACCGCGACCAGCATGAAAGTAATCAACAGCCTCTTCTTAGTCATTCAACTACGCCCCCTCGTCTCACTCTTTTCGTAGAGACCGCCCGCCGCACGGCCGCCGAAGGCGCGACGCCCCGGCGCGAACTCTTCGCGGCGGCAGTCTCGTACAGTCCTGGTAGTGAGTGACCTGCGACGGGGAAAAGTTGCAGACCCTCGGCGGCGCCGCGTTTTTATTCGCGCCGCGCGCCCTTAATTCGCGCCGCGCGTCAGCGCGTGGCGCTCGCCCCCAGCTCTCCGCCGAGGAAAATCTCTTTCTGGCCGTACAGCCTCTCCGACACGATGCCGCGGCCGCGACAATCCGCGACGAGTTTGTCCGACTCGACGATGGGGTGCGACTCGTCCGTGTACTGGATGGAGGTCAGGAAAGTCAGCCACGGCTCCTGCCCCATCGCGTAGACGTAGACCTGCCCGGGGTTCAGCTTTTCGACGATGCCGATGCCCTTCCCGTAGTCCGAGCCGTCGAGCCTTCTCGAATGGTCTATCTTTCTCGGGATGGGCTTCGTCATCAGAGGGCCGTAGAGCCAGGAGAGCGGCCCGCCGTCGCACTCCATCCCGAGGAAGAGCGCGTCCACGTCGCCGACCTGGCGGTGGATGTGGTCGTAGAGCCGCGGCTCGATGTTGTTGGAGTCGGCGCAGCACAAGACCGTCTGCCCGTCGAGTTCGACGAGGTGCGCCATCTTCGTCTTGATGTTCAGGTCGGCGTGCTCGCCGAGGAAGGGCAGCCCCGTGATGCCGCCGCCTTCAATCTCGAAAGTCTCCATCTCGTCCAGCTCGCGCACGTTGCGGAATCCGATGTTCTGCAACACGAGCTTCAGGGACGGGTCGGCCAGCCCGCCGCCGTTGTTCTTCGGGACGATGACGTTGCGCGTCTTGTGGCGCAATTGTAAGAGCGTCTCGAACACGCAGTGGTCCTGGTGGTTGTGCGTGATGACGACGTAATCAATCGTCTCGGGCAGGTCGGCGAAGGTGTAGCGCGGGATGTCGCTCGGGTAGCTGTAGCTGACGAGCGGGTCGATGAGCACGCTGGCCTCGGCCGACTCGATGAGCACGCAGGCGTGGTTGAAATAACGAACCCTGACCCCCTTCCCCGCGTAGCGTTCGCGCGGCGGCGGCGCCTCGGCCGTGAAAAAGGAGGCGAACAACTCCTCGTCCTCCTTCGACACGCGCAGGAGTTCTTTGACGTAATCGAGCGGCTGGGGCGCGTCCTTCATGGCGAAAAGCTGCGCCAGCTCTTCGGCGCGGAAGGGGATGTTCAGGTGCAGGCTGTCGCCCCTCTTGAGACTCGGCGTGCTGAGCGCGAAGGGGCGCTCGTCCTCTTCGACCAGCGACAGGGCGACGCTTTGCAGCGACTCGTCGTAGTAAGGGCTCTTGTAGAGCAGCCCCTCGATGAAGCGCGCCGAGGGGTTGTTGTTAAGGTCGTAAACCAGCTCGACGTAGCCGCGCAGGGCCTCCGGCACTTTGGAATAGAGGGGTTCGAGCGACGAGCCGTCGCCCTCGTTCGACAGCAGCTCGTTGACGGCTTGAACCCCCTTGGCGAACTCCAGCAGCGGGGCGCTCGCGCGCGTCGTCCGCTCCATCAAAGCCTTGACGTCCGCCACCCTGCTCACGTCGTAGTTGATGAAGGGGCCGCCCCTCATCGCGGGGTTCTTCAGCGCCGACGCGTGTATCTGCGGCGAGGCGACGAACGACTGCATTATCTTCAGGTGCGAGTTGGCCACGTACATGGCCGCGGTCGCCGGCGCGACCAGGCACGACCACGCGTACCACTGGTTGAACAAAGGCTCCACCTTGACGTTCTGCCTCAGATACACTTTTTCGACTGCCATGCGCCACCTCTACTACGTCCGTCGTCGGCCTCGCGTGCAACCATCCGCGCCCGCGGCCGTCTGCGCCGCGCGAACGTCTCCGGGCGGGCGCGCCCGCGCGGCGCCCGCCGAGACTCATTTACCTTTTAACGGGAGGCAATCTCCGGCCTGAACGGGGACGGAAACTGCGTTGGGTTCGCTGCGCGCGCCGCGCCCGAAATTAAGACTCTCGACTGCGGGCAGCAGTCGGAAAGGCGGCGCACGAGACCAGCGGGGCGATGCGGGAGAGCATGGGGGATTTGAAAACTCAGGCGGACGGTCGGGGAGAGTTACTGAGCCGCCGAAACGGTATTTGACCGGGCCCGCCGGATGGCCGCCCGAACTTTGTCTCTAAACGTACGGCTCGACGGCGCGTCACCGCGCCGCGTGCCGGCGGCAAAACATCTCAAGTTGTTTGCCTATTGGATTTGTGTATAATGCGAATCGTCGAGGCGATGCACCCTCTGCACTAGCAGCGGTTGTATTGTCGGCGCGGCTCCGTCGCTACCTGCAAGTGGCGACGGAGCTATTTGCTGCCGGCCTCGCGCGCGCGCCACGGCGCGGGAAGACGTCCCACCCCCGTCACCTCCGCTGCGCCCCTCAGCCCGCATAATTCCTGGAAGCCTCGCCCAAAACCCCGGACTGATAAAGCTCTCTCGCCACCGCCTGAAGCAGCAGCGCCCCGTCCGTGTTTATGAAGAAATGGCCCCCGGGAAACATCCGTAAAGAGAATGCCCCGGTCGTCTGTTCACGCCAGGCCTGCAAATCCTCACGCGGCACGTCCGTGTCTCGCAGCCCGCCCATCGCCGAGATGGGACAGCCGAGCGGCGGCTCCGACCTGTACTCGTAAGTCTGCGTCACTTCGAAATCAGCCCGCAGCACCGGCGTCATCACCTGCATCAGTTCGGGGTGCTCCAGGACCTCTTTCGGGGTGCCGTTCAGACGTCGCAGCTCGGCGATAAACTCTTGTTCCGGCAGGCTGTACGTCTGTTTATCATCCCTGGAAATCTGCGGCGCGATTCGCCCGGACGCGAACAGGCGCACCGGCTCTGTCGCATACTCGCGGCGCAGAAGCCTCGCAAGCTCGAACCCGATGACGGCGCCCATGCTGTGGCCGAAGATCGCGAACGGCTTGTCGGTGAGCGGCGCAATCTCTTTCGCCGCTTCCCGCACGAGCGAGTCCATGCGCGTGAAAGGCGCCTCCCGCAGGCGGTTGCCTCTCCCCGGCAACTGGACGGCGCACACTTCGATCTTCGCCGGAAGGTGCTCGGCCCAGTTGCGGTAGATGTGCGTGCTGCCCCCCGCATATGGGAAACAGAACAGGCGCAGCGCCGCCTGCGGGTTGGGCCTCTGCCGCGTCACCCACTGGCTGGCCGACGTCGAGCTTCCTGCGCTGTCGCTTGCCGCCATTATTTTTTAATCCGACGCCGGCCGCCCTCCCCGGACGAAATCACGAGGGGAGTAGACGGGCGGCGGCCGATTCGATGGCCCGCCGCCCCGGAGACAAAGCTACCGCATGTCATACCACGTATGACGTGAATCTTCTTGAGAATTTTCGACCTCACGAACAACCCGGCGCCGCCCGAAAGCGTTTCGGGCGGGTTAACTTTTCTCTGACCAGCAGGTTATTGGCTAAATCAGATTTCGCCTCCGACCCCGAACCCTCCGGACCGCGGCGCCGAGTCACAAGCGGCGGAGGCTAAATACTTTCGGCCGTCGGGTCGCGCTCTACGGTTGACGGGACCGTCAGGCTATCTTCTTAATGAGGGCGCTCTCCGTCAGAATGCGGCTCTGGTATTTGACGGCCGTCAGAAGCACCATCACGCGGTCCATGTCCTTCACGCGGCGCTCGAAGATGCCGTTCAAACCGGTGAACGGGCCGTCTTTGATCACCACCTTGTCGCCGCGCTTGAAATCCTCACCGAGCCTGATGAAGCCGTCTTCCGCCACCTGCGATTGAATCAGGCGAATCACCTCGTCGTCCACCGGCGTGGCCTTCTCACCGAAATGAACGACACAGTGCACCCCCCTGGTGAAATGAATCTTGTGCAACATCTTGTCGGCGTCGAAGTGCGCGAAGATGTAGCCGGGGAACAGGGGCTTGATGACGTGTGTTCTTTCGCCCGTGTGTAGCTTGAACCGGGATTCTTTAACCTTGGGCGCAAAGGCTTCAACATTCCACGCTCTCAAATTACTTTCGGCGCGCGCTTCCTGATTCGGTTTAGTGTGAATTACGTGCCAGCGAAGTTCCTGCTTCCCTTGATCCATGGCTGTTTCCCCGTTACGCACATCGGCTTTGTGTAACTACTAGCCTTGCTCGGGGCGCTCGCCCGGCGCGGGGGAACAGACCCCCGGCCGGAGGCAGGCGCCTCAGTTACAGAAAGTTTTTTGCACATTAATGGAGAGCCAGAGGCCGGCGTTTGAATTGAGACGGAACGACGGTTGGGTCATGTGCAAAAACGAGGCTCCTCGTAAGAGTTAGTGGCCACTGTTTTTGCATCCGGAAGCAGGCTGTCGAGGCGATGCACCTTTTGCACTAACAGTGGTTGATTTTTTAGTCTGAAGCTCGCCGCCATCTGCAAATGGCTGAACGAGCCGCGTCCACCTCGGGGTAAAGCTTACTGACCCCCTGTGTATGATGCCCTTTCGATGGCGCGGGACTGTCCCGGCCTTGCATTGTCGGAGCTACTAACCAACCGCGTTCACCTTAAGGCGCGTGCGGTCAGGTTAATGCATCCTTTGCAACTGATTTGGGGGTTTGGGTCAGGCTCCCTGTCACTAGCAGCGAGTAGCAAACGGGCTTCGGTCGTCCCACGTCGCATGAAAAATTTACGCTGAGGTTAAATGCCGGGCAAGTCACTTTAACCCATACCTTTCACCCTCAAAGACCTTTTCGATGCGAGAAGAGGCCCATGGGTTCCTGCGATATCACTTACCGGAAAATGGAATGGGGGAATTATCAGTGAGATCGTCTTTTTGCCGAAACGGGACGGAAAATATAATACAGCCATTTGTATTTCTGTCAAGCGCGCATGCAAAAATCCTTGTATCTTCGGGACAAATATGACCAACTTTCGGCTAATAATGGTAATGGATTCGGCTCTTCGCCTGTTAAATTCCATGTCACACAAAAGTCTAAACGCGAGCACGTGGCGCCAGGTTCCCTACACCCGGAACGGCGTTCGCCCCGGGCGGTTCGGGCGTGCATCTCAGCACACCGCGGGCGCATGCGGCGCAGATTTAAGTTGAACAAAGGGGCGGACGTGCGTGTAACTTTTACGCACCCTTCGGCGCTCTCGCTTTGTCGAGGATTTGGGGGAGATTGCCGCCGCGGCCGACAGGCTCGGCGCACTCGTTAAAGAGGGCTCCGCCGTCGAAGTCGCGCCGTGAAGGTCTACGCAGGCGCAGTCGTTATGGAAAATCCTGACTCTTCTCGGGGCATGTCGGCAGGCTCGGCCTTCGCGTCGCACTGACAGAGTATCCGCGGAAGCGCGGCGCGACAATTATACGTTGACGTTAGCGGCTCTATTCTAATTTCCTGTCCCGTAAGGGAAATAATCTTTTTACACACGTTCGCCCCTTCGAACCTGATGGCTGGTGTTGACACGGTTACGAAAAAATGTATCATGACTTCTCCCCAATATCAGTTATCAGTATACAGATTTGCCCCCCAGCCTCGCGTCGTAACCTGAGAAGAATATTTAGGAGAGTCAACCCTAACAGAGCTTGTTTCAAGGTTTTGCGTGTGAGCCGGCGGGCCGGGTTTTAATAATTCACACAGGCTATCGGGCCCCGAAACGGTGAACTGCGGCGGAGTCTCGCCTGCCAAATAAAGATTTTGTATTACTGCGGCGGCGTCTTTATTTGGCGGATGATTGATACTCGGCCGTAGATTCCTTCTGAACAGTCGAAGCGCCTTTGAGAGGTTGAGTCTAAAACTCGACGCGCGGTAGCTTTGTCTTCAAACGGGCGCGGGCGAACTTCTGTTTTCGCGAGCTTAGGCGACTTTTCAGCCTCCAAGTGCAGAATTTTCGGCGGCGAATGGCCGTAAACACAGGTGGAGGCCACCCCGCACAGCGATTTCCGCGGCCTGCCTGCTTAAAATCTGTTTCGACCCGCTACTCGGCGTCCTGCCCAGCGCCGCTTTCCCCGTAAGAGTTACAAAGGGCGCGGCGGTTTTTGAGCCGTGAAGTAGCTGGTTGACTGGCCCGGTCGAATCACGCCCGGCCGGCGCGGCCGTCGAAGGCGCCGGCGGTTTCAATCTCTTCAAGCAGTCCACGACTTTTCTCACACGTCTTCAACATTCGGGATGGCGCGGCCTCGGCTTGCACGGGGCGGTTCGCATCCGTTTAGAGCGCGGGCGCGGCGTTTGAACCCGTGCCCGCGCGTCGCGCGCGGGTCGGGTAACGCGGCCGAAGGGTATTCGTATCCGGCGGCGTCTGCGAGACGCTGATTCTCCAGCTATGTCATCAGGCACGAGCACCTATCACGGACGCTTCGAGGAAGCCGAGCGGAACTTCGCCAACCTGGTGGAGTTGCTACAGGCGAGGGCCGCGCGGCATCCGGAGCGACTGGCTTTCACCTTCCTGCGCGACGGCGAGGGCGAGGAGTCGCACCTCACCTACTGGGAGTTGGAGCGACAGGCGCGCGCCATCGGGGCGTGGTTGCAGGGCCTGAACTTGCGCGGCGAGAGGGTTTTGTTGCTGTACCCGCCGGGACTCGAATACGTGGCGGCGTTCTGGGGGTGTCTGTACGCGGGGGCGGTCGCCGTGCCCGCCTACCCGCCGCGCCTCAACCGCCACACGGAACGCTTGCAGGCGGTCGTGGCGGACGCGCGGGCCGCGGCGGCGCTGACGACCGCCAACGTCTTCTCACGCCTCAAGCCCCTTCTGGGCGAGGTCCCGGGGCTGGGCGCTCTGCGCTGGGTGCAGACCGAAGAGGTGGAGGTCGGGGCGGCCCTGCACTGGCGCGAGCCCGAGGCCGACTCTTCGACGCTCGCCTTCCTGCAATACACCTCGGGCTCGACGGCGACGCCGAAAGGCGTGATGGTCAGTCACGGCAACCTGCTGCACAACGAGGGGCTGATTAAACGCGCGTTCGCACAGGACACCGAGTCGGTCATCGTCGGCTGGCTGCCGCTCTATCACGACATGGGGTTGATCGGTAACGTCCTGCAGCCGCTCTACGTCGGCGGGCGTTGCGTCCTGATGTCGCCCAACGCGTTTCTGCAAAGGCCCGTGCGCTGGCTGGAAGCCATCACGCGCTACCGCGCCACGACCAGCGGCGGGCCTAACTTCGCTTACGACCTGTGTGTCCGCAGGACGGGCGCGGAGGAGCGGGCGCGGCTCGACCTGAGCAGTTGGAGCGTCGCCTTCAACGGGGCCGAGCCCATCCACGCGGCCACGCTTGAGAGGTTCGCCGAAGCCTTCGAGCCCTGCGGTTTCCGCCGCGAAGCCTTCTACCCCTGCTACGGGCTGGCCGAGGCGACGCTGCTGGTTTCCGGCAAACAGGCGTCGGGGCCGCCGGCCGTCAGGACTTTCGAGAAGGCGGCCCTGGAGGGCGGCCGCGTGCGCCCGCGGGCGGAGCGTGACGAGCGCGGGCGCGTGCTGGTCGGGTGCGGCGGCGCGCTCGACGAGCAGCAGATTCTCGTCGTCAACCCGGAATCGTTGACCGCCTGCGCGGGCGACGAGGTGGGCGAGATTTGGGTCAGCGGGCCGAGCGTGGCGCGCGGCTACTGGAACAGGGACGAGGAGGCGGCGGGCGCTTTCGGCGCGTACCTGACGGACACGGGGCGCGGGCCGTTCCTGCGCACGGGCGACCTGGGGTTTGTCAGCGACGGCGAGCTGTTCATCACCGGGCGGCTCAAAGACCTGCTCATCATCCGCGGGCGCAACATCTACCCGCACGACGTCGAGCGCACGGCCGAGGCCAGTCACCCCGCGCTGAGGCCGGGCGGCGGCGTCGTCTTCTCCGTCGAAGCGCACGGCGAAGAACGTCTCGTCGCCGTGCACGAGGTTGACCACCGCGCGATGCGCGACCCCTCCGAAGTTATCGCCGCCGTCCGTCAGGCGGTCGCGGAGGAGCACGAGGCGCAGACTCACGCCGTGCTGCTGGTGAAGGCGGGCGGCGTCCCCCGAACGTCGAGCGGCAAGCTTCAGCGACGCCTCGCGCGGCAGATGTTTCTGTCGGCGCAATTCACCCCCCTGGCCGAGTGGCGCGCGGACGGCGAAGCCGCGGCGCGACCGTCCGCCCCGGCCGACGACGGCGACGCCGGCGGGCCGCTCGAAAGCCCGGAAGAGATAGCCGACTTCATCCGCGGGCAACTGGCGTCGAAGCTCGGCGTGGAGGCGGCGAGCATCGGCGCGGAGCAGCCCGTCACGCGTTACGGCGTGGACTCGCTGGTGGCCGTCGAGTTGGCGCACGCCCTCGAATCGAGGCTCGGGGTGAGCATGCCGGCGGTCGGCTTTCTGCAAGACCTGAGCATACGCGAACTGGCCGAGGAGGCGCGGCGGCGACTGACGGGGCGCGAGGCGGCGCGCGACGGCTCGGCCGACTCGACGGACGGGGCGTCCTACGAACTCTCTTACGGGCAGCAGGCGTTGTGGTTCCTGCACCGCATGGCGCCCGACAGCGCCGTCTATAACGTCGCCGCCGCCGTGCGCGTCCAGTCGGAACTGGACGCGGGGGCGCTGCGGCGCGCCTTCGAGGCGCTGGCCGCGCGACACCCCGCGCTGCGGACTACTTTCGCGACGGAAGGGGGCGCGCCCGTCCAGCGCGTGCGCGAAGACGCGCCGCCGGATTTCGCGGAGGTGGACGGCGCGTCGTGGGGCGCGCGCGACGTTGACGGGTGGCTCGCCGAAGAGGCCCGGCGCCCTTTCAGGCTCGACGAAGGGTCGCTGCTGCGCGTCCGCCTGCTGCTGCGCGAGGGCGTGGGGCACGTGCTGCTGATGGTCGCCCACCACATCGTCGTAGACTTCTGGTCGCTGGCTATCATGTTGCAGGAGGTGGGACTGCTCTACGAGGCCGAGCGGCGGGGCGCGCCGGCCGACCTCGCGCCGCCGCGCGCCAGTTACGCGGACTACGTGCGGCGGCAGGCGCAGCTTTTGGAGGGCGCGGAGGGCGAGCGCCTTTGGCAGTACTGGCAGAGGCGACTCGGGACGCCGCCGCCCGCGCTGAACCTGCCACACGACCGGCCGCGCCCGCCCGTGCAGACCTACCTCGGCGCCTCGCACGCCTTCCGGCTCGACGAGGAGCTGACGCGCGGCCTCAAAGCGCTGGCGCGCGAGGGCGGCGCGACCCTCTACATGGTTCTGCTGGCGGCCTTCGAGGCGCTGCTCCACCGCTACACGTCGCAGGAGGATTTCGCGGTCGGCTCGCCGTCGGCGGGGCGCGACGCGGCGGTCTTTTCGCGCGTCGTCGGCTACTTCGTCAACCCGCTCGTGATGAGGGCCGACCTCTCCGGCGACCCGACGTTCGAGGAGTTGCGCGAGCGCGTGCGGCGCACGGTGCTCGAAGCATACGCGCACCAGGATTACCCCTTCGCGCTGCTCGTGCAGCGTTTGCAGCCGGAGCGCGACGCCAGCCGCTCGCCGCTCTTCCAGGCGATGTTCGTCTTGCAGCAGGCGCGCCTGTTGAAGGACGAGGGCATCGCCTCGCTGGCGCTGGGCGAGGAGGGCGCGAGGGCTCGGCTCGGCGGGCTCGCGCTCGAATCTGTGTCGCTGGCGCAGCGCGTCGCGCAGTTCGACCTGAAGCTCTCGGCGGCCGAGGCGGACGGGGCGCTGCTGGCCTCCTTCGAGTACAACACGGACCTCTTCGACGCGCGCACCGTCGAGCGCATGGCCGCGCATTTCGAGACGCTTTTGCGCGGCGTGGTCGAAGACCCGCGCCGCCGCCTTTCGGCGCTGCCGCTGCTCTCGCCCGCCGAGGAGCATCGCCTGCTCGTCGAGTGGAACGACACACGCGCCCTTTACCCGCGCGACGTTCCGCTGCATCAGTTGATAGAAGAGCAGGCGGAGCGCACGCCCGACGCGTTGGCCGTCGTGTCGGACGAAGGGCAGTTAACCTACCGGGAGTTGAACCGGCGTGCGAACCAGTTGGCGCACCACCTGCGCGGCCTCGGCGTCGGCCCCGAGGCGCTCGTCGGCGTCCTGCTCGAACGCTCCGTCGAACTCGTCGTCGCGCTGCTCGGCGTCCTCAAGGCCGGCGCGGCTTACGTGCCTCTCGACCCGGGCTACCCGCCGCAGCGCCTCGCCTTCATGCTCGAAGACGCGCGGCTGCCGGTGCTGCTCGCGCAGCAAAGGCTGCTCGGCGTGCTGCCCGGGCACGGCGCGCGGGTCGTTCGCCTCGACGCCGACTGGGAGCAAATCGCCCGCGAGCCTGCGGATAACCCCGCCGTCGAACTCTCCGGCGCGAACCTCGCGTACATGATTTACACCTCCGGCTCGACGGGCCGGCCCAAGGGCGCGATGAACACGCACGGGGGCATCGTCAACCGCCTCGTGTGGATGCAGGACGCCTACCGCCTGTCGCCCTCCGACGCCGTCTTGCAGAAGACGCCGCTCAGCTTCGACGTTTCGGTGTGGGAGTTCTTCTGGCCGCTGCTGGCGGGCGCGCGGCTGGTGATGGCGCGACCCGGCGGGCACCAGGACGCCGCGTACCTCGCCTCGGTGATTGAGGAGCAGCGCATCACGACGCTGCACTTCGTCCCCTCGATGCTGCACGCGTTTCTCGCGCGCGCCGACGCCGCGCGCGCCGCCTCGCTCAAGCGCGTCATCTGTAGCGGCGAGGCGCTGTCTTACGAACTCAAAGAGCGTTTCTACTCGCTGCTGCCGGAGGTCGAGCTTCACAACCTGTACGGCCCCACGGAGGCGGCCGTGGACGTGACCTACTGGGCCTGCGAGCGCGACGGCGGAAGGCGCGTCGTGCCCATCGGCCGCCCCATCGCCAACACGCAGATTTACGTCCTCAGCAAAGAGTTGCGCCCCGTGCCCGTCGGCGTCGCGGGCGAGCTATACATCGGCGGTGACGGCCTCGCCCGCGGCTACCTCCGACGCCCCGGCCTGACGGCCGAGCGTTTCGTCCCCGACCCGTTCTCCGCCGAGCCGGGCGCTCGGCTCTACCGCACGGGCGACCTCGCGCGCCACCTGCCGGGCGGCGAGGTGGAGTTCCTCGGGCGCGTTGACCATCAGGTCAAGGTCAGGGGCTTCCGCATCGAGCTGGGCGAGATTGAGGCGGCGCTCGCCGAGCACGAGTCGGTGAGCGAGTGCGTGGTGGTGGCGCGCGAGGACGCGCCGGGCGACGCGCGCCTCGTCGCGTACGTCGTGACGGGCGGCCGGACGGGCACTTCGGCGAGCGCCTGGCGGCGGTTCCTGGGCGAGCGACTGCCGGAGTACATGATTCCCTCCGCCTTCGTCGCGCTCGAAGCGATGCCGCTGCTCCCTAACGGGAAGGTTGACCGCGGCGCCTTGCCCGCGCCGCAGGGGGCGCGGCCGGAACTGGAAGAGGCGTTCGCGGCCCCGCGCGACCAGATAGAAGAGGTCATCGCGGACGTCTGGGCGGGCGTGCTGGGACTGAGCCGCGTGGGCGTCAACGACAACTTCTTCGAGCTGGGCGGCCACTCGCTAATCGCCACGCAGGTCGTCTCAAGGCTCAACGAAGCGTTCCACGTTGACCTGCCGTTGCGCTTAATGTTCGAGGCGCCGACCGTGGCCGGGCTCGCCGAGCGCGTGTCGCACGCGGCGGGCAGCGTGGACGCGGCCGCCGCCGCGGCCGGGCCAATCGAGCGCGCGCCGAGGGGCGGCCCGCTGCCGCTCTCCCTCGTCCAGCAGCGCCTCTGGTTCCTCGACCAGCTTGAGCCGGGCAACACGGCCTACAACATCCCGCTGGCGATTCGCCTCGCGGGCCGCCTCGAAATCAACACGCTCGAATCCTGCGTGCAGGAGATAGTGCGCCGCCACGAGGCGCTGCGCACCACCTTCAAACTCGTGGACGGTGAGCCGGCGCAGTTCATCAACCCGCCGGGGCCCTGGCGGCTCGCGGTCATTGACCTGCGAAACCTGCCGGAGGACGCGCGGGAGGCCGAGGCGCTGCGTCTGGCCGTCGAGGAGGCGCGCACGCCCTTCGACCTCGCCGAAGGGCCGCTGCTGCGCGCGGCGCTCATGCGGCTGCGCGACGACGAGCACGTGCTGACGCTGACGATGCACCACATCGTCTCGGACGGCTGGTCGATCGGCGTTTTCGTCCGCGAGCTGACGGCGCTCTACGAAGCCTTTTCGGCGGCCGAGCCTTCGCCGCTCGCGGAGCTGCCCGTGCAGTACGCGGACTTCGCGCAGTGGCAGCGCGCGCGGCTCGCGGGCCGCCTGCTCGACGAGCAGTTGGCGTACTGGAGGCGACAACTCGGCGGCGCGCTGCCCGTCGTCGAGCTGCCGAGCGAGAAGACGCGGCCGCCGAAGGCGACCTATAACGGCGCCAACGAGCCGTGGTCGCTGCCCGCGGAGCTGGCCGAACGGCTGAAGGCGCTCGGGCGCGAGCGCGGGGCGACGCTGTTCATGACGCTGACGGCGGCCTTTCAGACCCTGCTCCACCGCTACACGGGGCTCGAAGACGTGGTCATCGGCGCGCCCGTCGCGGGGCGCACGCGCGTCGAGGCCGAGAACCTCATCGGCTTCTTCGCCAACACGCTCGTGCTGCGGACGGATTTTTCGGGCGACCCGCGCTTCGAAGATTTGCTGGGGCGCGTGCGCGAGGTGACGCTGGAGGCGCACGCGCACCAGGACGTCTCCTTCGAGATGCTTGTGGAGGAGTTGCAGCCGGCGCGCGACCTCGGGCACACGCCGCTCTTTCAGGTGATGCTGGCGATGCAGAACGCGCCGCTGCCGGAGATGAGGCTACGCGGGCTGAAGGTCAGTCAGGTCGAGGTGGACACCGGCACGGCGAAATTCGACCTCATCTTCTTCGTCAGGGAGGCCGGGGGCGGGCTCGCGGGGAGTTGGGAGTACAACTCGGACGCGCTCGACCGCGCGTCCGTCCGCCGCATGATGGCGCACTTCGAGACGCTTTTGCGCGGCGTGGTCGAAGACCCGGGCCGCCGCCTCTCGGCGCTGCCGCTGCTCTCGCCCGCCGAGGAGCGCCGCCTGCTCGTCGAGTGGAACGACACGCGCGCCCTCTACCCGCGCGGCGAGTCTTTGCACCAACTCTTCGAGGCGCAGGCGAAGCTGACGCCGAACTCAATCGCAATCATCTACGAGCACGAGCGTTGGACGTACCGGGAGTTGAACCGGCGTGCGAACCAGTTGGCGCATCACCTGCGCGGGCTCGGCGTCGGCCCCGAGGCGCTCGTCGGCGTCCTCTTGGAACGCTCCGTCGAACTGGTCGTCGCACTGCTCGGCGTCCTCAAGGCGGGTGCGGCCTACGTCCCGCTCGACCCGGACTACCCGCCGCAGCGCCTCGCCTTCATGCTCGAAGACACTCGGGCGCCCGTCCTGCTGACGCAGGCGCGTCTGTTAGAGCAGGCGCCGGCCGGGCACGGCGCGCGGGTCGTCCGCCTCGACGCCGACTGGGAGCAGATTGCGGCCCACAGCGAGGAAGACCCGGGCGACGGCGCGTCGCCCGAAAACCTCGCCTACATGATTTACACCTCCGGCTCGACGGGCCGGCCCAAGGGCGTCGCCATCGAACATCACAGCGCCGTCACGCTGGTGCATTGGGCGCGCGACAACTTCGACCCCGAGAGCCTGCGGGGCGTGCTGGCCTCGACCTCGGTCTGCTTCGACCTCTCGGTCTTCGAGATATTCGTCCCGCTCAGTTGCGGCGGCGCCGTCATCATGGCGGCCAACGCGCTGGCGCTGCCGGAACTGCCCGCGGCCTCCGAGGTGACGCTGGTCAACACGGTGCCGTCGGCGATGGCCGAGCTGCTGCGGCTGGAGGGCATGCCCGCCTCCGTGCGGACGGTGAACCTCGCGGGCGAGGCGCTCCAGAACGCGCTCGTGCAGCGCGTCTACGAAAAGAGCGGCGTCGGGCGCGTCGTCAACCTCTACGGCCCTTCGGAGGACACCACTTATTCGACGTGGGCGGTGATTGAAAGGGGCCGCGACGGCGTGCCGCCAATCGGCCGCCCGGTGAGCAACACGCGGGTCTACATCGTGGACGGGGTCGGCTCGCCCGCCCCGGTCGGCGTGGCTGGCGAGCTATACATCGGCGGCGACGGCCTCGCCCGCGGCTACCTCAACCGCCCGGCGCTGACGGCTGAGAGGTTCGTCCCCGACCCGTTCTCGGGCGAGCCCGGCGCGCGACTCTACCGGACGGGCGACCTTGCGCGCTACCTGTCGTCGGGTGAGATAGAGTTTTTGGGGCGCGTTGACCATCAGGTGAAGGTCAGGGGCTTCCGCATCGAGTTGGGCGAGATAGAGGCCGCGCTCGCCGAGCAGCCGGAGGTGCAGGAGTCGGTCGTCGTGGCCCGCGGGCGCGGCGACTCCGCCCCGCTGCTGGTGAGCTACATCGTGACGCGGCCGGGCTTCGCGCCGACGAGCGGGGAGTTACGGCGCCGCCTCAAGGAGCAACTGCCCGAGTACATGATTCCGTCGGCCTTCGTCATCCTCGACGAGATGCCGCTGACGCCGAACGGCAAGGTCAACCGCGCCGCGCTGCCCGAGCCGGAGCAGACGCTCGCCGACGCGGAGAGCGCCTACCTGGCGCCGCGCACCCCGGTCGAAGAGGAGCTGGCGGACATCTGGGCGGGCATGCTGGGCCTCGCCCGCGTCGGCGTCCACGACAACTTCTTCGACCTCGGCGGCCACTCGCTCGTCGCCACGCAGGTCGTCTCTCGCGTGCGCCAGGCGTTTCACCTGGAGCTGCCGCTGCGCGCCCTCTTCGAGGCGCCGACCGTGGCGGAGCTGGCCGCGCACGTCGAGTTGATGCTGCGCGCGAGCGAGGTCATCGTGACGGCGGAGGACGAAGGCGGGGAGCCCCCCGCGCCGCTCGCCAGCGAGGGCTTCGAGGGCGAGGAGCTGGTCAGGCGGGTCGAGATGCTCCGGCAGGCGATGCAGGAGTTCATGGCCCCGCCCATCCTGCCCGTCGAACGCGAAGGCCCGCTGCCGCTCTCCTTCGCGCAGCAGCGCCTCTGGTTCCTGCACCAACTCGCGCCGGGCAGTTCGGCCTACAACATCCTGGGCGGGATGCGCTTCGAGGGCGCGCTCGACGTGGCGGCGCTCGGGCAGGCGGTCAACGAGATAGCCGGCCGCCACGAGGCGCTGCGCACGACCTTCACGACCGTTGACGGCCAGCCCGTGCAGGTCGTCTCCGCCGTCCAGCCCGTCCCGCTCACGCTCATAGACCTGCGCCCGCTGCCCGAGGACGAGTCCGCCGCGAAGGTGCGCGCGCTGGCGCACGAGGAGTTGAAGCGCCCGTTCGACCTGACGCACGGGCCGCTCCTGCGCGTCAGCCTGCTGCGCCTGAAGGACGACGAGCACGTCGCGCTGCTGACGATGCACCACATCGTCAGCGACGGGTGGTCAACGGCCATCTTCGTCAAAGAGTTCGCCGCGTTCTACGAGTCGCTGCTCGCCGGGCGCGCGCCGGCGCTGGCCCCGCTCCCCGTCCAGTACGCCGACTACGCGCACTGGCAGCGCGAGTGGTTGCAGGGCGAGGTGCTCGAATCGCACCTCGCATACTGGAAGCGGACGCTCGGCGGTGCCCTGCCGACGCTGACCCTGCCGGCCGACCGCCCGCGGCCGGAGGAGCCCACGCTCGGCGGCGCCAAGTTCTTCCACAAGCTGCCGGCGGGGCTTTACCGCCGGCTCGCCGCGCTCAGCCGGCGCGAGGGCGTGACGCTCTACATGACGCTGCTCGCGGCCTTCAAGACGCTGCTCTACGGCTACACGAAGCAGGAGGACATGGTCGTCGGCACGGCCATCGCCGGGCGCAACCGCGCCGAGATAGAAGACCTCATCGGCGTCTTCATCAACATGCTGGTGCTGCGCACCGACCTCTCCGGCAACCCCACCTTCCGCGAGCTGCTCAAGCGCGTGCAGGAGGTGACGCTCGAAGCCTACATGCACCAGGAGGTGCCCTTCGAGAAGCTGGTCGAGGAGTTGCAGCCGGCGCGCGCGCTCACGCAGTCGCCGCTCTTTCAGGTCGCCTTCGGGCTGCAACACGCGCCCCTCAGGAGCTTCAAGCTGCCGGGCCTGAGCCTGAGCCCGCTCGCCTTCGAGGCCGACATCTCGAGGTACGACCTGACGCTCTGGATGCTGGAGGGCGAGGGCGAGCTGACGGCCGCCTGGACCTACAGCACGGACCTCTTCGAGGCCGAGACCATCAGGCGCATGCAGGGCCGCTTCGAGACCGTGCTCCGCAGCGTCGTCGCCGACCCGGAGGCGCGGCTCGCCTCGCTGGACATGCTTTCGGAGGAGGAGCGCAGGGAGGCGGCGGCGCGGCAGAGCGAGTGGGAAGAGGCGAGCGTGAAGAAGCTGATGTCGGTCAGGCGGCAGCCCGTCAAGCGCCCCGCCGGCGGCGCCAGTTGAGACGCCTTCGGGCGGGGCACGTTAACGGCAGGCAGGTTTTTCGAGATGTCGAGCACCGGAGAGTTCAAACCCGCGCGGCGCAAGGCCGTCCGGCTCACGTCGGCCGAACTGGTCAAGACCTCCTACCTCGACGAGGGGCGGCGGGGCCCCCTCGTCATCGAGCCCAACGGCGGCGACGTCAACCTCGTCTCGTGGGCCGAGGCGCGCCGCGAGTTCGTCGAGGCGGAGTTGTCCAAGCACGGCGCGCTCCTGCTGCGCGGCTTCGGCGTCGACTCGGTCGAGCGCTTCGAGCAGTTCGTCGCCGCCACCTCCGGCGGGGCGCTCCCCTACGGCGAGCGCTCGTCGCCGCGCAGCCAGGTGAGCGGCAACATCTACACCTCGACCGACTACCCGGCGGCGCAGAGGATTTTCCTGCACAACGAGCAGTCGTATAACCTGCGCTTCCCGCTGAAGATTTACTTCTTCTGCCTGACGCCGCCCGCGCGCGGCGGTGAAACGCCGGTCGCCGACACGCGCCGGATACTGGCCGCCGTCCCGCCCGAGATTCGCGAGCGCTTCGCGCGGCGCGGCTACACGTACGCGCGCAACTTCGGCGACGGCCTCGGCCTCTCGTGGCAGGACGCGTTCCAGACGCGCAGCCGCGCGGACGTCGAGCGCTACTGCCGCGAGCACGAAATCTCTTTCGAGTGGAAGCCCGGCAACCGCCTGCGCACGCGGCAGACGCGCCCCGCCGTCGCGCGCCACCCGCGCACGGGCGAGCTGGCCTGGTTCAACCACGCCACCTTCTTCCACGTCTCGACGCTCGAAGGCGGCATGGGCGAGCGCCTGCTCAGGGAGTTCGGCGAAGACGACCTGCCCAACCAGACCTACTACGGCGACGGCGAGCCCATCGAGCCCGAGACGGCGCGGCTGCTGCGCGAAATCTACCTGCGCGAAAAGTTCCTCTTCGCGTGGCGGCAGTACGACGTGCTGATGCTCGACAACGTGCTCTGTTCGCACGGGCGCGAGCCCTTCGAAGGCCCGCGCCGCGTCGTCACGGGCATGGCCGACCCGTGCTCGTGGGAGGACGCCCTCCCGCCCCCTTCGGGCGCGCACGGCGACTCTAACGAGCGACAAGAATCGTGAACCAGGACAAAGAAGAGACGGCCGGCGGCGGGGGCTTCGCCCCGGCGCGGCGCAAAAGCATCAGGCTGACGGGCGGGGCGCTCGTCAAGACCGGCGCGCTCGAAGAGGGCGGCGAAGAGTTCCCGCTCGTCGTCGAGCCCAACGTCGAAGGTCTGAACCCGGTGACGTGGGCGCAGGGGCAGCGCGCCTTCATCGAGTCGTCGCTGCTCAAACACGGCGCCGTCCTGTTCCGCAACTTCGGCGTTGACTCCGCGACGCGCTTCCAGGAGTTCGCGCGCGCGCTCGCGCCCGAGCTGCTCGGCTACTTCGAGCGCGCCGCGCCGCGCCGCGAGGTCGCCGGCAACGTCTACACCTCGACGGAATACCCGGCCGACCAGCCGATACCGCTCCACCACGAGATGTCTTACTCGCACAACTGGCCGACCAAAATCTGGTTCTACTGCGAGCGGCCGGCCGCGCGCGGCGGCGCCACGCCCATCGCCAGCGACCGCAAGGTCTTCGACCTGATTGACCCGGCCGTCAAGCAAAGCTTCATGCGCCGGAAGGTGATGTACGTGCGCAACTACGGCGAGGGGCTCGACCTCTCGTGGCAGGAGGCTTTCCAGACCGAGGAGCGCGCCGCCGTCGAGGAGTACTGCCGGCAGGCGCGCATGACCTGCGAGTGGCGCGAAGGCGACCGCCTGCGGACGCGCGCCGTGCGGCAGGTCGTCGCCACGCACCCGCGGACGGGCGAGACGGTCTGGTTCAACCACGCGCACATGTTCCACATCTCGAACGTCGGGGCGTCGGCGCGCGAGGCGCTGCTGGCGCACTTCCGCGAGGACGAACTGCCGCGCAACGCCTTCTACGGCGACGGCTCGCCTATCGAAGACTCGGTGCTCGAAGAGATTCGCGCCGTCTACGCGGGGGCGGCCGTCACCTTCCCGTGGCGCGAGGGCGACGTGCTGCTGCTCGACAACTTCCTGGCCTCGCACGGCCGCGAGCCGTTCGACGGGCCGCGCTCCGTGCTCGTCGCCATGGCCGAACTCTACACGAGCGCGGTGCCGTGAGGCGGCGGCGCGGCGCGAGCGAACCACAGACGGGGAACGGGGGAGCCGAAGAATGATGGCCGAAGAAGTTATCGAGGGATTCCAGCTTTCGAAACAGCAGAAGCACCTGTGGCTGACGCAGTCGGAGGGCGGCGGCGCCTTCCTCTCGCAGTGCGCGCTGCTGCTCGAAGGCGAGCTTGACGAGGCGGCGCTGCGCCGGGCCGTCTCGACCCTCGTCTCGGATTACGAGATTCTGCGAACCTCCTTCCACTCGCTGGTCGGGATGGACGTCCCCGTCCAGGTCATCGCGGAGGGCGCGCCGCCCTTCGAGTTCGACGCGCGCGACCTGAGCGGCCTCCCCGCCCCGGAGGCCGAGGCCGAGTACGAACGGCTCTGCGAGGCGGAGCGCCGCCCCTTCGACGTCCGCCGGCCTTCGCTGCTGCGCGTCGCGCTGCTGAAGCTGGCGGCCGACCGGCGCGTGCTGCTCGTCACACAGCCGGCGCTCTGCGCCGACGCGGCGTCGCTCGTGCAACTGGCGTCAAAGCTCGCCGGCCGTTACGCCTCGTGCGCGGCCGGCGAGGAGCCGGCCGACGAGCCCGTGCAGTACGTTGATTACTCCGAGTGGCGGCACGAGTTGTCGGAGGCCGAGGGGGGCGAGGGGCGGCAGGAGTACTGGCGTCGAGAGTTGTCCGCCGCGCGCGCCGCGCCGCCCGTCGTGCTGCCCTTCGCGCGGAGTTCGGGGGGCGACGACGCCGTGTCGCGCCCCGCGCAAGCCTTCGAGCCGCGCGCGCAAGCCTTCGAGCTGAGCGGCGACGCCGCCCGGCTGGTCGAAGAGGTCGCGGGGCGCGAGGGGGTTTCGGTCGAGGCGCTCACGCTCGCCTGCTGGCAGACGCTGCTGTGGCGTCTGACGGGCGAGCCCGAGATAGTCGTCGGGCGCCTGTGCGACGGCAGGCGAATCAAACACCTGCGCGAATGCCTCGGCCTGCTCGGCGAGTACCTGCCCCTGCGCACGCGCTTCGACGCGAGGTTTCGGTTCGTGGATGTCCTGCGCCAGGTCGGGGCGGCGGCCGAGGCCGGCTACGCGCAACAGGAATACTTCTCGTCCGACCTGCCCGCAGAGGCCGGCGCGGCGCGCCCCGCCGCACGCCTCCGCCTCCCCGTAATGTTCGACTACCTGGAGTGGCCCGCGCCGCAGACGGCCGGCGGCGCGCGCTTCTCCCTGCGCCGGATTCACACCCAGACAGACCGCTACCAGTTGAAGCTCTCGGTCGTGCGCGGCCCGGCGGGGCTCGGCTTCCGGATGCACTACGACCCGGCGGCCTACGACCCCGACGCGGTCGCGCGCTTCGCCGGCGAGTTCAAGGCGCTGCTCGAAAGCGTCGTCGCGCGCCCGTCCGTGACCGTCGCCGAGCCGGAAGTGCTCGGCGAAGACGAGCGCCGCCTGCTCGCCGCGTGGAACGAGACGGCGGCCGATTACCGGCGCGACGTCACGCTGCAACGGCTGTTCGAGGAGCAGGCCGCGCGCACGCCCGACGCGGCCGCCGTCGTCTTCCGCGAAGAGCAGTTGAGCTTCCGCGAGTTGAACGAGCGTGCCAACCGCGTGGCGCATTACCTGCGCCGGCTGGGCGCGGGGACGGAGACGCCTGTGGCGCTCTGCGTCGGGCGCTCGGTGGAGATGGTGGTGGGGCTGCTCGCCGTCCTTAAAGCGGGCGGCTGTTACGTCCCGCTCGACGCGGGGCAGCCGCCGCAGCGCCTCGCCTTCATGCTGGAGGACGCGGGCGCGCCGCTGGTCTTGACCGTCAGCGCGCTGGCGCCCCTCCTGCCGGGACGTGGGGAGCGCGTCGTCTGCCTCGACGAATGCGGCGAGGCGTTGGCGCAGGAGAGCGCGGAGAACCCGGCGCCCGTCGCAGGGCCGGACAACCTGGCCTACGTCATCTACACCTCCGGCTCCACCGGCAGACCCAAGGGTGTGATGATTCGCCACCGCGCAGCCGTCAACCTCCTGGCGGCGCTCGGCGGCGCGGTCTACGCGCGGCGCCCCGCGCCCCTGCGCGTCGGGATGAACGCCCCGCTCGCCTTCGACGCCTCGGTCAAGCAGTGGGTGCAGATGCTCGCCGGGCACACGCTGGTCGTCGTGCCCGAAGAGGTGCGCGCCGGCGGCGACGAGTTGCTGGCCTACGCGGCCGCGCACCGCATTGACGCGCTCGACTGCACCCCGTCGCAGCTCAGGCTCATGATGACCTCCGCCGCGTGGCAGTCCGGGCAGGGTCCGCTGCCTTCGCTGATGCTGGTCGGCGGCGAGGCCATTGACGGCGCGACGTGGGCGCAGCTCGGCGCGCAAGAGCGGGTCGAGTTCTACAACGTCTACGGGCCGACCGAGTGCACGGTGGACGCGACCGCGGCGCGCCTCGGGGACGCGGGGCCGACGCCGAACATCGGGCGACCCATCTCCAACGTGCGCGTCTACGTCCTCGACGCGGGGATGCGCCCCGTGCCCGTCGGCGTCGCGGGCGAGCTATACATCGGCGGCGACGGCCTCGCGCGCGGCTACCTCCGACGCCCCGGCCTGACGGCCGAGCGTTTCATCCCCGACCCCTTCTCCGCCGAGCCGGGCGCGAGGCTCTACAGGACGGGCGACCTCGCGCGATTCCTTCCGGGCGGCGAGGTGGAGTTCCTCGGGCGCGTTGACCATCAGGTCAAGGTCAGGGGCTTCCGCATCGAGTTGGGCGAGATTGAGGCGGCGCTCGTGAAGCAGAAGTCGGTGCGCGAGGCGGTCGTGATGGCGCGCGAGGACGCGCCGGGCGACGTGCGGCTCGTCGCCTACGTCGTCGGCGAGCGGCGCTACCTGCCGCGGATTGACGGGCGCGCGCGATACCAACTGCCGAACGGGCTGGCGGTCGTCCACCAGAACAGGAACGAGACAGACTACCTCTACCACGAGATTTTCGAGCAGCAGACCTACATGCGCCACGGCGTCGAGTTGCCCGAGGGCGCGTGCGTCTTCGACGTGGGCGCCAACATCGGGCTCTTCTCGCTGTTCGTCGCCACGCACTGCCGGCGCCCGCGCGTCTACGCCTTCGAGCCCATCCCGCCCATCTTCGACACGTTGCGCCTGAACGCCGAACTCTACGGCGAGAACGTCAGGCTCTTCCGCCACGGGCTCTCGGACAAGCCCGGCTCCTCCTCCTTCACCTACTACCCGCGCTACTCGATGATGTCGGGCCTGAGCGAGTACGCGCACGCCGACGAGGATGTCGAGGTGGTCAAGAGGTACCTCGTCAACCAGCAGCAGGCGGGCGACGCGGGCGCCGACGTGCTCATCGAGCACGCCGACGACATCCTCGCCGGCCGCTTCGAGGGCGAGGTCTACCAAGCGCAGCTTCAGACGCTCTCCCACGTCATCCGCGCCGAGAAGGTCGAACGCATTGACCTCCTGAAGATTGACGTGCAGCGCGCCGAACTCGACGTGCTGAAGGGCATAGCGGACGACGACTGGGGCAAAATCCGGCAGGTCGTGATGGAGGCGCACGCCGACGCCGGCGCCGAGGGCGGCGGCCCGCTCGGGGAGATTACCGCGCTGCTCGAAAGCCGCGGGTTTACGGTCGTCGCCGAGCAGGACGAGACGCTGCGCGGCACGGACCGCTACAACGTCTACGCCTCGCGCGACGCTGAGAGGATGCGCGTGGCGGGCGCGGCCGGCGGGCGCGCTCTGCCCGTGACGGCCGCCGAGCCCGAGCCGCTGCTCTCGGCGGGCGCGCTGCGCGAAGCCCTGCGCGCCGCCCTGCCCGAGTACATGATTCCGTCGGCCTACGTCGTGCTCGACGAGCTGCCCCTCACGCGCAACGGCAAGGTCAACCGCGAGGCGCTGCCCCGCCCCGACGAGCAGGCCGCCGGCGCGAGCGCGAATTTCGTCGCGCCTGAAACGCGGATGGAGAGAACCGTCGCCAAAATCTGGCAGGAGGCGCTGCGCGTCGAGCGCGTCGGGTCGAACGACAACTTCTTCGAGCTGGGCGGCCACTCGCTGCTCATAGCGCAGGTGCACGGCCGCCTCGTCGCGGAACTGGGCCGCGACATCCCGATGGCGGCGATGTTTCAGCACCCGACCGTCGGCACGCTCGCACGGTACTTGAGTCAGGAGCGGTCCGAGCCGCGCTCGCTACAGGGCGTGCAGGAGCGCGCCGCCCGCCAGAAAGAGGCGATGAGCCGCCAACAGCGAACCGGAAGGAAGGTAAATGCAGACGTATGAGTAACCAGGAACAGTACAGCGCGCCGGAAGGCGTCGCCATCATCGGCTTGTCAGGCCGCTTCCCCGGGGCGAAGACGACCGCGGAGTTCTGGCAAAACCTGGTGGCGGGCGTCGAGGCCGTCTCGTTCTTCACCGACGAAGAGCTGCGCGCCGAGGGCGTCGCCGAAGGGGTGCTGGCCGACCCCGCCTACGTGAAGGCCAAGGCGATGCTCGACGACATCGAGTCGTTCGACGCGGGGTTCTTCGGCATCACGCCGAAGGAGGCCGAAATCACCGACCCGCAGCAGCGCCTCTTCCTGGAGTGCGCGTGGGCGGCGCTCGAAAACGCCGGCTACGACAGCGAGCAGTACGCCGGCGCCATCGGCCTCTTCGCGGGTTCGAGCCTCAACAGCTACCTGATGGTCAACCTGTTCTCGAACCCGGGGCTCGTTGACTCGGTCGGCATCCTGCAAACGTCAATCCCGAACCGCGCCGACCACCTGACGACGCGCTGCGCCTACAAGCTCAACCTGAAGGGGCCGGCCGTCACCGTGCAGACGGCGTGCTCGACCTCGCTGGTGGCCGTTCACCTCGCCTGCCAGAGCCTGCTGAACTACCAGTGCGACATGGCGCTGGCCGGGGGCGCGACGGTCAGCGTCCCCAAGCGCTCGGGCTACTTCCACCAGGAGGGCGGCGTGCTCTCGCCCGACGGCCACTGCCGCGCCTTCGACCACAGGGCCAACGGCACCGTGGTCGGCAACGGCGTCGGCGTGGTGGTGCTCAAGCGGCTGGCCGACGCGCTCGAAGACGGGGACGAAATCCACGCCGTCATCCGCGGCTCGGCCATCAACAACGACGGCTCGCTCAAGCTCGGCTACACGGCGCCGAGCGTCGAGGGGCAGGTCGAAGTGATAGCGATGGCGCAGGCCGTCGCGGGCGTCGGGCCCGACACCGTCACCTACGTCGAGGCGCACGGCACGGGCACGACGCTCGGCGACCCGATGGAGATGGAGGCGCTGACGGCGGCCTTCCGCACGGGGACCGACCGGAAGAACTACTGCGCCGTCGGCTCGGTCAAGACCAACATCGGGCACCTCGACGTGGCGGCCGGCGTCGCCGGGCTCATCAAGACCACGCTCGCCCTCGAAGCGCGCCTGCTGCCGCCGCTGACCAACTTCGAGCGGCCGAACCCCGGCATCAACCTCGAAGACAGCCCCTTCTACTTCAACCCGCGGCCGGCGCCGTGGGAGACGGACGGCGCGCCGCGCCGCGCGGGCGTCAGTTCCTTCGGCATCGGCGGCACCAACGCGCACGTCGTGCTCGAAGAGGCCCCGCCGCGCGCGGCCTCCGGCCCTTCGCGGCCGAGCCAGTTGCTCGTGCTCTCGGCCAAGACCGGCGCGGCGCTGGAGGCCGCGACGCAGAACCTGAGCGCGCACCTGCGTGAGAACCCGCAGGCGAGCCTCGCCGACATCGCGCACACGCTCGCCGTCGGCCGCAGGGCGTTCAGGCACCGGCGCGTGCTCGTCTCCGCGGACGCCGCCGACGCGGCGCAGGCGCTCGAACTGCTCACCCCGCACCGCGTCGTCACGGGCTTGCAGGAGCCGAAGGAGCGCCCCGTCGTCTTCATGTTCACGGGTCAGGGGTCGCAGCACCCGGGGATGGGGCGCGAACTCTACGAGACGGAGGCGACCTTCCGCGCCGAGGTGGACGCCTGCGCGGAGAGACTCAAGCCCGTGCTCGGCCTCGACCTGCGCGACGTGCTCTACCCGCCCGCCGGGCAGGAGGCGCAGGCCGCCGAGCAACTGCGGCAGACCTTCCTGACGCAGCCCGCGCTGTTCGTCACCGAGTACGCGCTGGCGAAACTCTGGATGGAGTGGGGCGTGCGCCCGTCCGCGATGATAGGCCACAGCATCGGCGAGTACGTCGCGGCCTGCCTGGCCGGCGTGATGTCGCTGCCGGACGCGCTCGCGCTCGTGGCGGCGCGCGGCCGTCTGATGCAGGGCGCCGAGCCCGGCGAGATGCTGTCCGTCCCGCTGCCCGAAAAAGAGGTGCTGCCGCTGCTCGGCGACCAGCTCTCGCTCGCCTCGGTCAACGCGCCGGGGATGTGCGTGGTCGCGGGCGGCTCGGAGGCCGTCGGCCGGCTCGAAGAGAGTCTGAAGGCGCGCGACGTGGTCTGCCGCCGCCTGCAGACCTCGCACGCCTTCCACTCTCACATGATGGACCCGATTCTCGACTCGTTCCGGGCCGAGGCGCGGCGCGTCAGGCTGAGCGCGCCCTCGATTCCTTACGTGTCGAACCTGACGGGGACGTGGGTCACCGCGGCCGAGGCGACCGACGCGGACTACTGGGTGAAGCACCTGCGCCACACCGTGCGCTTCGGCGAGGGCGTCGCGCGGCTCTTCGAGGAGCCGGACTCGATTCTGCTCGAAGTCGGGCCGGGGCGCACGCTGATGAGCATCGCGCGCTGGCACCCGGCGAAGCCGGCCGGGCAGTCCGTCTTCACATCGCTCCCGCACCCGGACGAAGGCGGCTCGGCCGTGGCCTCGGTTCAGAACGCGCTCGGCCGGCTGTGGCTGGCCGGGGTCAACGTCGCATGGGGCGGCTACTACGCGCGCGAGCGGCGGCGGCGCGTGCCCCTGCCCACGTACCCCTTCGAGCGGCAGCGCTTCTGGATAGCCCCGCAGAAGCTTTCGGCGGTGGCGGGCGATTCCGGGCCGCTCCGCAAGAAAGAGAACGTGGCCGACTGGTTCTACCTGCCCGTGTGGAAAAGCTCGGCCGCGCCGCCCGACCTCGCGTCGGCCGCGGGCGGGAAGAGCGGCGCGCTCTGGCTGCTCTTCGTTGACGAGTGCGGGCTCGGCTCGCGCCTGGCGGCGCGGCTCGAAGCGGCGGGGCAGGAGGTCGTGACCGTCACGGCCGGCGCGCAATTCACGGAAGACGGCGGGCGCTCCTTCACGGTCGCCCCCGGCCGCAGGGAAGACTTCGACGCGCTGCTCAAGGCGCTCTCGGCGCGCGGCAGGCGGCCGACCGACATCGTACACCTCTGGAACGTGACGCCCGAGTTCGACGCCGTGTCCGCGCGCGAACTCGCGGCCGAGACGCAACGCCGCGGCTTCTACAGCCTGCTCGCGCTCGCGCAGGCGCTCGGCGAAGCGCCCGAGGCGGCCGACGTCGAGCTGACCGTCGTCACCAACGACATGCACCGCGTGACCGGCGACGAGGCGCTCTGCCCCGAGAAGGCGACCGTCCTCGGCCCCTGCCGCGTCGTGCCGCAGGAGTACAAGCACGTCAAGGGCCGCAGCGTGGACGTGACGCTGCCCCGCGGCGGCGCGGCGCGCGACAAGCTGGTCGAACTGCTGGCCGCCGAGCTGTTCTCGGGCTCCGCCGAGAAGGTGGTCGCCTACCGCCACAACCAGCGTTGGACGCAGGGCTTTGAGCCGCACGCCATCGGCAAGCCCGCGCGGCAGGAGGCGCGCCTGCGGCCGGAGGGCGTCTACCTGATTACGGGCGGCATGGGCGGCGTCGGGCTCGTCCTGGCCGAGCACCTCGCGCGGACGGTTCAGGCGCGGCTGGTGCTGGTCGGGCGCTCGGCCTTCCCCGCGCGCGAGCGCTGGCGCCGCTGGCTCTCGACGCACGACGAGCAGGACGCGGTGGGGCGCAAGATTCGCGCCGTGCAGAAGCTCGAAAGCTACGGCGCGCGCGTCGAGGTGATGAGCGCCGACGTGGCCGACGGCGCGCAGATGAAGGGCGTGCTCGCGCACGTCCGCGAGCGCTTCGGCGAGGTCAACGGCGTCATCCACGCGGCGGGCGTGCCCGGCGGCGGGATGATTCAACTCAAGACTCCGGAGAAGGCCGCGGCCATCCTCTCGCCGAAGGTTGACGGCGCGCGCGTGCTCGGCGAACTCTTCGACGGCGCCGGGCTCGACTTCATGCTCCTCTGCTCGTCGCGCAGCGCCGTGCTCGGCGGCTTCGGGCAGATAGACTACTGCGCGGCCAACGCCTACCTCGACGCCTTCGCCCCCTACTTCGCGGCGAAGAACGACACGTTCGCCGTCTCCGTTGACTGGGACGGCTGGCAGGAGGTCGGCATGCTGGTTGACACGGCGGCCCGCTTCGGCGCCAGGGACGCCGCGGCCGCCCCCGGCGAGGAGACGGGCCACCCGCTGATAGAGCGCCGCGAGGGCGGGGCCGGCGAGGGCGCGACCTACGTCACGCGCTTCGGCGTCGCGGCGAGCTGGATACTCGAAGAGCACCGCATCGGCGGCACGGCCGTGCTGCCCGGCGTCACCTACCTTGAGATGGCGCGCGCCGCCTTCGAGCACCTGAGCGGCGGCGACGCCGGCCCCGTCGAGCTGCGCGACGTCTTCTTCATCACGCCGATGGGCGTCAAGGACGACGAGCAGCGCGACGTGCGCCTGGTGCTGGAGAAGAGCGGCGACGGCTTCAAGTTCACCGCCTCGAGCCGGGCCGCCGGCGCCGACGCGCCCTGGCAGGACCACGCCATCGGCCAGGTCGGGCGCGCGCCCGAGCGGCCGCCGACGCGGCACGACCTCGAAGAGATAATCCGCAGGTGCAACACGCGCGAGTTCCTCATCGGCGAGGACGACGAGCGCGACCCCGACCTCGGCCCGCGCTGGCAGAACATCAAAAAGGTCTACCTCGGCTCGCGCGAGATGCTGGTCATCTTCGAGCTGGGCGAGGAGTTCGAGCACGACCTGGAGAAGCTCAAGCTCCACCCGTCGCTGCTCGACCGCGCCGCCGGCACCGGGATGCTCTACATGGAGCTGGAGGGCGTCTACCTGCCGATGGCCTACAAGCGGCTGCGCTTCGACCAGCCGCTGCCGCGCCGCATCTACGCGTACATCAGGGAGACGGAGAACAACTACTCGAAGCGCGAGACAATCACCTTCGACGTCTCCATCATGGACGAGCGCGGGACGGAGCTGGTCGAGATAGAGGAGTTCAGCGAAAAGCGCATCAACGACCTGACCGAGCAGGTGCGCGCGCTCGGCGACAAGTCGGCGCGCGCAGCCGCAGCCGCCGCCGGCTCGGCCGACGCGGCCGCCCCCGGGCGCGGGTTCTACGAGGAGAGCATCAGCGAGGGCATCGCGCCGCCCGAAGGCGTGGACGTCTTCACGCGCATCCTGGCGGGCGCGCCCGCCGCGCAGGTCGTCGTCTCGACGAAAGACCTCGCGGCCTCCATCAGGCGCGCCGAGAGCTTCATGGAGGAGCACGTCTCCGCCGAACTCGAAAAGCTGCCGGTCGCGCGCACGCTCCACCCGCGCCCCGACGTGCAGACCCCTTACGCCGAGCCCCGCAACGAGGTCGAGCAGATGCTCGCGCAGGTCATGCAGGAGGCGCTCGGCGTAGACCGCGTGGGCGTCAACGACAACTTCTTCGAGCTGGGCGGCGACTCCGTGCTCAGCATTCAAATCATCGCCCGCGTCGCGCGCGCCGGGTGGCAAATCACCCCGCAGCAGATTTTCCAACACCAGACAATCGCCGAACTGGCCGCCGTGGCGACCAAGACGGGCGGCGCGCAGCCGGCGGGCGCCGAGCCCGCGCGCGCCGCGCAGGCGCCGGAGGCCGCGCCCGCCCACCCCACCTTCCAAATCGCCGAACTCGACAAGGGGCAGCTCGACAAGCTCTCGCAGTTGCTCGCCGAAGACGACGACGAGGACGAAGATGAGGGGGGCGACGAAGTCGAGAAGATAGTCTACGAGGACGTGGGGGGCGTCGCGACGGCCGCGGGGGTCGCGGCGACGGGCGGCGCGGCCGGCGGGGCGACGGCCGCGCCGGCGGGCGACCGCAACGGCGCGGGCGAGATAGAGACGGCGCTGCGCCAGCACCCCTCGGTGCGCGACGCGGCGGTCGTCGCGCGCGAGGGTGACGACGGCCAGGACGGCCACGTCGCCTACGTCGTCCTGAAGGACGCGGGCGCGGCGCGGCGCGCGGCCGCCAGGACCGAGTTCAGCCTCTTCTACTTCTCCGCCGACAACTCGGACGCGGGCGAGGACAAGTATCGCCTCTACCTCGAAGGCGCGAAGTTCGCCGACCGCAACGGGTTCGCCGCGGTCTGGACGCCGGAGCGCCATTTCCACGAGAGCGGCGGCCTCTACCCGAACCCCTCGGTGCTGAGCGCGGCGCTCGCGACCGCCACCGAGCGCGTCAGGCTGTGCGCCGGGAGCGTCGTGATGCCGCTGCACCATTCGATTCGCGTCGCGGAGGAGTGGTCGGTCATTGACAACCTGTCGCGCGGGCGCGTGGGGCTCTCGTTCACCGCCGGCTGGATACCGAACGACTTCGCCTTCTTCCCCGAACGCTTCGCCAACAAGCGCGAGGAGATGCTGCGCGGCATCGAGGAGGTGAGGCGGCTCTGGCGCGGGCAGACTATCGCGGCGCGCGACGGCGCCGGCAAGAGCTGCGAGCTGAGAATCCTGCCGCGCCCCATCCAGCCCGAGCTGCCCGTCTGGCTGACGTGCAGCGGCGACCCGCAGATGTTCGTCAAGGCGGGCGAGCTGGGCTTCAACGTCCTGACGGCGCTGCTCTCGCAGAGCGTCGAAGAGGTGGCGGCCAAGATCAAGCTCTACCGCGAGGCGCGCGCGCGCCACGGCCACGACCCGGAGGCGGGCCGCGTCACGCTGATGATGCACACCTACGTCGGCGACGACGCGCAGGCGGTGCTCGCGCGCGTGCGCGCCCCGCTGACCGACTACCTCAAGGCGCACGTCGGCCTCATCGAGACGATGACGCAGAGCCTCGACATCAAGGTTGACATAGACAAGGAGCAGTACCTCGACCACCTCGTCGCCTTCGCCTTCGAGCGCTACTACCAGACGGCCTCGCTCATCGGGACGCCGGAGAAGTGCCTGCCGATGGTCAAACGCCTCGGCGAGATAGGCGTCAACGAGGTGGCCTGCTTCATCGACTTCGGCGTCGGGGTCGGCGACGTGCTCGAAGGGCTCAGGCACCTGAACGCGCTCCGCGAGCTATCCGAGTCGGCGGAGTCGGCGGCGGCCGGCGGCGGCGAAGGCGAAGCGGACGAACTCCTGCGCGAACTCGGCGCCCTCGTCCGCGACAAGGCGGGCGACGCCTCGCTGGTGCTGGTCGAAGAACTGCCGCTGACGCCGCGCGGGACGGTTGATTACGGCGCCCTGCCGCAGGCGCCGGCCGCGCGCGCCGCGCGCACGGGCGCGGGCGCTTCGCACGACCGCGAGTAGGCGCGCGCGCCGCGAGTTGTCTCCGTTACGAGGTCGCACCATGAAAATGAAGAACGTCGAAGACGTCTACCCGCTTTCGCCGATGCAGGAGGGGATACTGTTCCACACCCGCCACGACCCTGTGTTCGCGATGTATTTTGAAATCATCACCTGGACGATGCGCGGCGAGGTGGACGTCGCCGCCTTCGAGCAGGCGTGGCAGCGGGCGGTTGACAGGCACACGATACTGCGCACGGTCTTCGTCTGGGAGGGGCTCGACGAGCCGCTCCAGGTCGTGCGCCAGCGGGCGCGGCTGCCGCTGGCCCGCCACGACTGGCGCGGCCTGACGCCGCGGCAGCAGGAGGAGCGGCTCCGCCAGTTCTACACCGAGGAGCGGGCGCGCGGGTTCGAACTCTCCAAGGCCCCGCTGATGCGCATCGCCCTCATCCAGACGGGCGAGGACTCCTACCGCTTCGTCTGGAGCTACTACCATGGGCTGATAGACGGCTGGTCGGGCTCGCTGGTCTTCAACGACGTGTTCACCTTCTACGAGGCGATACGCCGCGGCGTGGAGATAGAGCTGCCGCCGCCCAGGCCCTTCCGCGGCTACATCGACTGGGTGCGCGCGCAGGACCTGTCGAAGGCGCAGGCTTACTGGCAGCGCCTGCTCAAGGGCTTCAGCGCGGCGACGCCCATCGGCGGCGGCCACGACGCCGCGCCGGCCGCCGACGCCGCGCCCGGCGACGAGACGCACAGCTACCGCGAGCAGCAGATGAGCCTGCCCGCGGAGACGACCGACAGGCTGGTGCGGCTCGCGCGGCAGCACCAGTTGACGCTCAACACGCTCTGCCAGGGCGCGTGGGCCATCCTCCTGAACCGCTACAGCGGCGAGCGGGACGTGCTCTTCGGCGTCGCCGTCTCGGGCCGCCCGCCGACGCTCGACGGGGTCGAGACGATGATCGGCATGTTCATCAACACGCTGCCGGCGCGCGTCGAAGTCGCGCCCGGGCGCGAGCTGCTGCCCTGGCTCAAGGAGATTCAGCAGACGCAGGTCGAGATGCGGCAGTTCGAATACAGCCCCCTCGTGCAGGTCCAGGGCTGGAGCGACGCGCCGCGCACGCGGCCGCTGTTCGACTCCATCGTCTCCTTCGAGAACCACCCCATTGACCACTCGCTCCTGAAGCGCAGCGAGAACGTGGAACTGCGCGACGTCGTCCACTACCACACGGCGACCGGGTACCCGCTCAACCTCATCATCGAGCCGGGCGACCAGTTGGACGTCAAAATCCTTTACGACGCCGGGCGCTTCGACGACGAGGCCGTCGGGCGCATGCTCGGCCACGTCGCCGCGCTGCTCACGGACATCGCCGCCGACCCGCACCGCAGCCTCTCGGCCTTCTCCATCCTCACCGAGGCCGAGCGGCGACGCCTGCTCGTCGAGTGGAACGACGCCCCGCGCCTGGAGCCGGGCGAGGAGAGCATCCACGCGCTGTTCGAGGCGCAGGCGGCGCGCACGCCCGACAAGACCGCGCTCGTCGCTGGCGCCGAGCGGCTGACCTACGGCGAGCTGAACGCGCGCGCCAACAGGCTGGCGCGTCGCCTGCGCCGGCTCGGGGTCGGGCCCGAAACGCCCGTGGCGCTGTGCGTCGAGCGCTCGGCCGAGATGGTCGTCGGCCTGCTCGGCGTCCTCAAGGCGGGCGGAGCCTACGTGCCCTTAGACCCGAGCTACCCGCCGCAGCGCCTCGCCTTCATGCTCGAAGACACGCGTGCGCCCGTCCTGCTGACGCAGCAGAGCCTTTTGGAGGTCCTGCCCGCCGGCGCCGACGCCGCGAGGAAGGTCGTGCTTCTGGACGCCGACCGCGAGGAGACGGCGCGCGAAGACGCGGCGAACCTGCCGCACGAGCGGGGCGCGGGCGCCAACCTCGCGTACGTCATCTACACTTCGGGCTCGACGGGGCGGCCGAAGGGCGTCGCCCTCACGCACTCGGGCGCCGCCGTCTTCCTCCGCTGGGCGCGCGACGCCTTCGACGACCGCCAGCTCTCGGGCGTCCTGGCCTCCACCTCCGTCAGCTTCGACCTCTCCGTCTTCGAGGTCTTCGCTCCACTGTGC
>DASVUF010000261.1:0-9303 GCA_036387195.1 Pyrinomonadaceae bacterium
CGCGGGACTTAAAGACGAAAGCGGCCCGGGCCCCTTCGCGCGAAGGGGCCCGGGCCGCTTTCGTCTTTAAGTCCCGCGCGAGGCGGCTCGTCTTCTTAGCGGAAGATGAAGCCGATGCCGACGCGGAAGTTGTGCGCGGTCTGACCGTCGGCGCGCACCGGGTTGTAGTCGAACTGGATGGCGCGGAGGTCAACGCGGTCGCTGAGGCGGAAGTCAACGCCGCCGCCGATGGCCGCCGCAAAGCCGGTCTCGCTCTCGTTGAACGAGACGGTGGCGTTCTCGACGTCGGCGCGCATGTGCGCCGCGCCGGCGAGGAGATGGGCGAACGGCTTCACCTTCGTCTCGCGGGCGTTGTCCTTGAACTCGACGCCGCCGAGGAACTGGTGGATGTCGGCGTCAACGTCGAAGGTCGTCGCCGCCGTGCCGCCGTTGATGTCGAACGACTTGCGGTTGAACGAGTACGAGCCCTTGAGGCCGACATAGCGGCTGACGTTGCCCTTGACGAACGCCTCGAAGCCGTGGAAGCCTTCGCGCTCGTCGAGGAAGTTCTGGTTCGGGTCCTCGACGCCGACATCCTGACGGTTGTTGGAGTAGAGCACGCCGACGTCGTACTTGTTGTAATCGTCGCCGGTCTGCGCGAACGCGAACGGCGCGGTGGAGGCGATGAGAAGCGCCGCCATGAAGAGCTTACGCATTGTCTTGAATCTCCTTCTACGAACGTTTTGAGTTTGCTCGGGACACCAATAGATGTCGCGACTTCGCGCGCGCGTTGCACCCGACGAATCTTGCGAGTGTGTCGCGAAAATCTGTCGCCGGCCTGCGCCGCCGCGCGCGGTGACGCACGCTCCCGTCCGCTTCCGGGCGGGGACTCACGACGTGCTGACCCCGTCGGGTGAGGCTCGCGTGCGAGTGTCCGCTAAATGTGGCCCGTCGGCCTCGGCCCCTGTGACACTGGTTGAAGTGTCACAGGGTAAACGCGGCTATACGACGGCCCGCGGATCAAGGTTCCAAAAGAAACTCACATCAGAGTTCCTTATCAATCAGCGCTTTCTGATAAGCAAGGCCGGCGCCAGAAGCGCGCGGGGGCGCGGGAAGCCCGCGAATAAAGGCGGCGCGGGGCGTAAAAGCGCCGCGGCGGCCGCGCCCTCGGCGCCGCAGCCGTCCGACACTTGCCGAAATCGCCGACGGCCAATCCATTGTTTCGGATTGGCCGTCGGCGATTTCGGATGAGCATTTTCGATTTGCCCGATGAAAGATTTCGGGCGGTGAAATTTCTGTCCCTTTTAAGTCTCGGGCGGCTTGCGGCGGTGCCAGTCGGTCTCGGCCTGGTAGGCGACGGCCAGCTCCAGAAGCTCGCGCTCGCCCCAGGCGGGGCCGACCAGTTGGATGCCCGTCGGGAGCCCGTCCTGTCCGAAACCGTTCGGGACGGATATGGCGGGGACGCCGACCAGGTTGCTCGCGCCGATGGGCGAAGAGGCGGCGACGCCGGGGTAAGCCTTGTCGAAGGTCTTGTCCACCGGGTACGAGACCGTCGAGCGCGAGGGGGCGGCGAGGACGTCCACCTTCTTGAACATCTCGGCCCACGCGCGGCGCATCGGCGCGCGCATGCGCATCGCGTGCAGGTAGTCCACGGCCGTCACGAGCGAGGCCGAGTAGCCGCCGACGCGCCCCTCGGGCGAGGCCAGCTCGCCGACGCGCCCCGACTCGATGAGGTCGCGGAAGGCGCTCGCGCCCTCCGCGTCAACAATCGTCCCGACCGCCGGGCCGTAGGGGAAGTCGGGCAGCGCGACGTCCATCTCGACGTCGGCGAAGCGCCGGAGCACGTCGAGCGAGGCGAGGAAGTTCCTGTTCACCTCGGGCTGCGCCTTCTCGTACGAGTCCTTCATCACGCCGACGCGCAGTCGCCGCCCCGCCCGCCGCGGGTTGAGCAGGCGGCCCTCCTTAGAGTAGCGCGGGAGCCGCTCGGACGCGCGCGAGGTCGGGTCGAGCGGGTCGCGCCCCGCCACGGCGGCCAGCACGAGCCCCGCGTCGAGCGCCGAGCGGCACATGGGCCCGAGCTTGTCGAGCGTCCACGAGAGCGCCATCGCGCCGTGGCGCGAGACGGCGCCGTAGGTGGGCCTCAGCCCCGAGACGCCGCAGAAGGCCGCGGGCGTGATGATGGAGCCCGACGTCTCGGAGCCGACGGAGAAGGCGACGCAGGCCGAGGCGGTCGCCGCGCCCGGCCCCGACGACGACCCGCCCGACCAGTAGTTGGTGTTCCAGGGCGTCCTGCACGCGCCCGTCCAGGAGGCGTCGGCCTGGTTGTAGCCCATGCCGCCGGCCAGCTCGATCATCGCCAGCTTGGCGACGAGCACCGCGCCCGCCTCGCGCAGCCGCGTGACGACGGTCGCGTCGTAGTCGAGCCGCTGGTCTTTGTAGGGCGTCGCGCCCCAGGTCGTCGGCGCCTCACGCGTGGCGCAGAGGTCTTTGACGCCGTAGGGGACGCCGTGGAGCGGGCCGCGGTAGCGGCCGCGCCGAATCTCGTCCTCGGCCGCGCGCGCCTCCCGCAGCGCCGTCTCGCGCATGACGTGTGCGACCGAGTTGAGACGGCGGCCGACGGACTCGAGCCTTTGCAGGTAGGCTTCGGTCAGCTCGACGGGCGAGAGGCGGCGGGCGCGTATCTGCGCCGACAGCTCGGAGACGGGGGCGTAGAGTGTTTCGACTGTGACCATGCTCGTTGGCGTCTCCCGCCGTCAGGCTTCGAAGGCGAAGTCGGGCTCGTCGGAGTTCTTGAGTTTGAAGGCGCGCAGGCGCTCGGCCGTGCGGACGTTGCCTTCGAGGTCTCGCCTGACGGCCTGCAACTGCTCGGGGCTGAGGCGCTCGCCGAAGCGCAGGCGCGCGACCTCGCCGTACGCCTCGGCGAGCGGCGAAGGGCGCGGCGGCCCTTGCTGCTGCTGCGGCGTCGCGGGCGTCGGCTGCGGCTGCGGCGGCGCGGTCGGCTCTTTGGTCGCGGGCGGCGTCTGCGAGCGCGCGGCCGCGGCCAGCGCCGGCGCGGCGACGACCGCCGCGGCCAGCTTCTTCGTGAAGCGGCGGCGCGAGGCGCGTCCGGACGCGCCTTCGTCCAATTCTCTCGTCTCTTTTTTCATGCGGGTTCGGCTCCGGGTCTTCGTCGTCTCGGGTCGCCTTCAGTCGAGCGCGACGTGCGGACTCGCCTCCGCCACGGAGCACTCGTCGAAGATGTCTGAGGGCCGGCTGTACTCGTCCTTGAGGAACGCCTTGACGACGCCGACCAGCTCTTCGAGCCGGAGCAGCGGGATCGCGTGCCCCGCGCCGGCGAAGGTGCAGACGAGCGCGCGCGGGTAGGCGGCGCGCAGGCGGCGGCGCTCCTCCTCCGAAACCATCGAGTCGTCGTTCGACTCGACGACGAGCACGCGCCCGGGCCAGCCCGCGTGGTCTTCGGGCGCGTACGTCTCGTTGCGGTTGAAGTCGGCGGCGAGCGTCACGCGCGAGACGAGCGTCCGCTTCGTCAGCGTGTGGTCGAAGTAGTCGTCGAGCCGCCGCCCGAACTCGGCGACGCGCTCGGCCTGCCCGGCGGGGGCGGGCGCGCCGAGGCGCCCGGACATCTCCGCCCTCATCAGCGCGCGCGTCAGGGGGAAGGGGAGCAGCCGCAGCAGCCCCGTCATCAGGCCGGCGCGCGCGGCGAGCTTGCGGCTCGGCGCGCCGGTCGAGAGCAGCACGAGGTCTTCCACCTGCGCGCGCCGCCTGTGAAAGAACGCCTGCGCGAGCAGCCCGCCGAACGAGCCGCCGAAGACGACGGCGCGGCCGACGTGCTCGCGGTCGAGGATGGCGCTCGCGGCGTCGCAGACCTCCGCGAGCGTCGAGACGTCGGCGACCGTCGGCGTGACGGTGCGGTACTCGTCCTCGAAGGCCGACGCGAGCCCGCGCATCGTCTCGGCGCCGCCGACCGCGCCGTGGAAGAGCAGCAGCGTCTTCTCGCCGCGGCCGCCGGTGACGTAGCGCCACTCGACTCCTCTGATGGTCAGGCTCTTCTCGCTCATGCCGCTGAGAGAAACGTGGGCGCGGGCGGACGGGGCTTGCGCGCGCGGGGCGCGCGCCGCGCGCAGATGATAGTGGGCGGCGGCGGGGCGCGCAACCTCGCCCGGCGCGGGCGGCGGGCGGTGGGCGGCCCCTGCTCTCTCCGTCAGGAAGGAGGCGCTTACCTCTTCGTCAGGAAGTCGAGCAGCGCGCGGTTGAACTCGCGCGGCGTCTCGACGGGCGGGTGGTGGCTCGCGCCGGGAATCGTCACCTTGCGCGCGCCGGGGATTTTGGCGGCGAGCGTGTCGGCGATGTCGAGCAGCGCAGGGGCGTCGAGCGCGCCGACGAGGACGAGGGCGGGGGCCTTTATCAGGCCGAGCCGCTCGGCCGTGGGCGGCTCGGGCGACTGCGAGAAGCCGGCGCTGACGTAGGCGTTCGCCTTGTAGTTCTCGACCATCATGCGGCGCATGGCCTCGCGCGCCTTCGGCCGCGTCCGCAGCCCCGCCAGCAGGTCCGATTGCAGGAACGCCTCGAAGTACCTCTCGGCCCCCTCGCGCTCGCCGACCAGGCGCGCGGCCGAAGCCTTCTCGTCCGGCCTGAAGCCGCCGCCGCGCAGCCCCGAGCCGACGAGGACGAGGCGCTCGACCCGCTCGGGGTGTTCGAGCGCGAAGTCGGCCGCGACGATGCCGCCGAGCGAGAGCCCGACGAGCGTCGCCCGCTTTATCTTGAGGAAGTCGAGCAGCGCGCGCAGGTCTTCCGTGGGCCAGAACTCGACCCGCTCGGCGTTCGACCGCCCGAACCCGCGCAGGTCGTAGCGCACGACGCGGAAGCGCTTCGACAGCGGGCCCATCTGCGCGTCCCACAGGCGGCTGTCGTTGAGCCCGCCGTGCAGCAGCACGACCGCCGGCCCGCGCCCCGCCGCCTCGTAGTAGAGCCGCGTCCCGTTGACCTCCGCGAAGCCCGAGACGGCGCCGCCCTTCGTCTGCGCGCCGGCCGCCGCCGCACCCGCGCACAACGCCGAACACGCCGCCACGACTCGCAGGAGGATTACCGTCAGCCGCCTCTTCATCCGCCGCCCCCCTTACGCCTCCGGCCTCTGCATTCGGCCTTCATCCGCGCCGCATGATAACCGCGCGCGGGGAGGCGCGGCAATCTTTTCCCGGCCGCGGCCGCGCGGGCGCGCGCGGGCGCGAGGTGTGTGCAAACGTGTGCGGTTGGTGATAGGCTATGGGGTAAATTTCAGCGGAAGATTCGGGCGCGCGGGCGCCGGCGGGCGGGGCGGCCGGGGCGGCGTCTTCGAGACGGGCGTGAGGTGAAAGACCTTGAGCACAGAGCGTAACAGGCAGGATTTGTCGGAGATCATCGCCGAGAATTTCGGCGCTAACGCGACGTACGTCGAGGGGCTTCTGGGCCGCTACCGCAGCGACCCCGCGCTGGTGGACGAGGCGTGGCGCACGTACTTCGCGGAGCTGCTGGGCGACGCGGGCGCGGCGGGCGACGGCGGGAACGGCGCCGCGGCGTCGGCCGGCGCGAACGGCTCTTCGACGGCGGCGTCGTCGTCGGCGTCCGCGTGGCCGGAGTCAGGCGGCGACGGCCAGGCGGCGTCGCAGCCCGCAACCGGCGCGCAGGCCGCGCAGCAGGCCGCGCCGCCACGGCAGCCGGCCGCGCCGGCGGATTCGGCGCAGGGCGCGCAGTCCCCGGCGGCTCCCGCGCAGGCGGCGGCGCGGCCCGCGGCGGGGACGGCGTCTGCGCAGGCGCGCGGTGAGACGCAGCAGATACGCGGCGCGGCGCTCAAGATAGTCGAGAACATGGAGGCCAGCCTGACGGTGCCGACGGCGACGTCGAACCGCCACGTCCCCGTCAAGGTGCTCGAAGAGAACCGCGCGCTCGTCAACCAGTATCTGAAGGAGCACAAGCGCGGCAAGGCTTCCTACACGCACTTCATCGCCTACGCGCTCGTGCGCGCGCTCGACCGCTTCCCGCAGATGAACGACGGCTTCGCGGTCGTGGACGGGAGCCCGGCCCGCGTCCGCCGCCCGGAGGTCAACCTCGGCGTCGCCATTGACCTTGAGAAGAAGGACGGCACGCGCACGCTCCTCGTCCCGAACGTGAAGAACGCGGGCGCGCTCAACTTCGCCGAGTTCCTCGCCGCCTACGACGACGTCATCCGGCGCGCCCGCGCGGGCAAGCTCGGCGTGCCCGACTTTCAGGACACGACCATCTCCCTGACCAACCCGGGCACCATCGGCACCGTCTCGTCGAACCCGCGGCTGATGGCCGGTCAGTCGGCCATCATCGCCACCGGCGCCATCGAGTACCCGGCCGAGTACCACGCGATGACGCCGCAGGCGCTCTCGCTCCTCGGCGTCAGCAAGGTCGTCAACATCTCCTCGACCTACGACCACCGCGTCGTGCAGGGCGCGGAGTCGGGCGCCTTCCTCGCGCACGTCCACGAGCTGCTGCTCGGCGAGCACGACTTCTACACGCGGGTCTTCCGCGACCTCGGCATCCCGCACCAGCCGATGCGCTGGGCGCGCGACTTCAACCCGGCGCTGCTGGGCGGCGACGGCGCGCGCGACCAGGTGGTCAAGCAGGCGCGCGTCCTCGAACTCATCAACGCCTACCGCGTGCGCGGACACCTCGTCGCCGACATAGACCCCCTGCACGCGCTCCCCATCCAGTACCACCCCGAGCTGGACATCGAGACTTACGGGCTGACCATCTGGGACCTGGACAGGGAGTTCATCACCGGCGGCCTCGGCGGCAGGGAGAGCGCGACGCTCCGCGAGATTCTGGACATCCTGCGCCGCGCCTACTGCGGCAAGGTCGGCACCGAGTACCGGCACATCCAGAGCAAGGAGCAGAAGCTCTGGATACGCGAGCGCATCCGGCAGGAGTTCGTCAGCCCCGAGCCGCTCCCGGCCGAGACGAAGAGGGCGCTGCTGATGCGCCTCATCCGCGCCGAGCAGTTCGAGCGCTTCCTCCACACCAAGTACCTCGGCCAGAAGCGCTTCTCGCTCGAAGGCTGCGAGACAATCATCCCGCTGCTCGACCAGCTCGTCGAGCGCGCCGCCGAGAAGGGCGTCGAAGACATCACGCTCGGCATGGCGCACCGCGGGCGCCTGAACGTCCTCGCCAACGTCGTCGGCAACTTCTCCGAGAGAATCTTCACGGCCTTCGAGGGCTCGGTCCACCCGGACTTCCCGGCCGACGAGGGCGACGTGAAGTACCACCAGGGCGCGGCGGGCGAGCGCGAGACGGCGTCGGGCCGGAGGGTGCGCATCACCATCTCGCCCAACCCGAGCCACCTCGAATTCGTCAACCCGGTCGTCGAGGGGATGGTGCGCGCCCGGCAGGACGAGTGGCAGCTCGCGGGGGCGGCGCGCGAGGAGGTGGTTGACCGCGCGCTCCCCGTCCTGCTGCACGGCGACGCGGCTTTCGCCGGGCAGGGCATCGTGATGGAGACGTTGCAGCTCGCCGACCTGCACGGCTACCGCACGGGCGGCACGCTCCACATCATCATCAACAACCAGATAGGCTTCACCACGTCGCCCGAGGCCAGCCGCTCCTCCATCTACTCGACCGACGTGGCGAAGATGACGCAGCTCCCCATCTTCCACATCAACGGCGACGACCCGGAGGCCGCCTACCGCACGCTGCGCGTCGCGCTCGACTTCCGGCAGGAGTTCAACAAGGACGTCGTCCTCGACGTCATCGGCTTCCGCCGCCTCGGCCACAACGAGGGCGACGAGCCGAGCTACACGCAGCCTTTGATGTACGCGCGCGTCAAGGCGCACCCGGGCGTGCGCTCGGTCTACGCGCAGCGCCTCGTCGCCGAGGGCGTCGTCAGCGACGACGACGTCGAGCAGATGACGCGCGAGGCGGTCGAGCGCTACGAGCGCAGCCTGGCGCGCGCCAAGGAGATAGTCGCGCGGAAGCAGCCGATGACCGAGCTGCCCGCCGCGGCGTCCGAGGAGGACGGCTCGGAGGTGCTGGAGACGGGCGTGCCCGCCGAGGTCATCCGCGACATCGCGCACCGCATCGCGGTCGTGCCCGAGGGCTTCAACATCAACCCGAAGATGGTCAGCCAGCTCGCGCGCCGCGCCAGGATGGGCGAGGGCGCCGCGCCGCTCGACTGGGGCTTCGGCGAGCTGATGGCCTTCGGCTCGCTCGGGCTCGAAGGCGTGCGGGTGCGCCTGTCGGGGCAGGACTCGGGGCGCGGCACCTTCAGCCACCGCCACGCCATCATGTACGACACGCGGACCGGCAAGCCCTGGGAGCCGCTCTCCGAGATGACGGCGCGCGGCGACGGCCGCTCGCTCGTCGAGGTCTTCGACAGCTCGCTCTCCGAGCAGGGCGTGCTCGGCTTCGAGTACGGCTACACGGTCGAGGCGCGCGACGCGCTGGTGATGTGGGAGGCGCAGTTCGGCGACTTCTCGAACGGCGCGCAGGTCATCATAGACACCTTCATCGCGCCGGGCGTGGACAAGTGGCAGCAGCCCTCGCGCCTCGTGATGCTGCTGCCGCACGGCTACGAGGGGCAGGGCCCCGAGCACTCGAACGCGCGGCTGGAGCGCTACCTGCAACTCTGCGCCGAGAACAACATGCAGGTCTGCTACCCGACGACGCCCGCGCAGTACTTCCACCTGCTGCGCCGCCAGGTCAGGCAGCAGGCCGCGCGCCCGCTCGTCGTCATGACGCCCAAGAGCCTTCTGCGCCTGCCGGCCGCGACCTCCTCCATCGAGGAGCTGACGGCGGGCGGCTTCCGCCCCGTCATTGACGACGCGGAGGTGGCCGACCGGGCGGCCGTCCGCCGCGTCGTCGTCTGCGGCGGCAAGGTCTTCTACGACCTCGCGGCGGCGCGCAGGAAGACGGGCGACGAGCGCGTCGCCGTCGTCCGCCTCGAACAGTTCTACCCGTTCCCCGAGCGCGCGCTGCGCGAAGTCTTCGCGTCCTACCCGAACGCCACCCAGCTCGTCTGGTGTCAGGAGGAGCCGAAGAACTACGGCGGCTGGCACTTCGTCGAGCCGCGGCTCGCGGGGCTGCTGGAGGGGTGCGAGCGACCCTTCTACGCCGGCCGCGCCGCCTCGGCCAGCCCCGCCACAGGCTCCTACACCATCCACGAGCTTGAGCAGCGCAAGCTCATTGACGACGCGCTCACCGAGCACGCGCCCTACGTCTCGGGCGCCAGCACGGCCCACTTCGCCGGGCAGGCCGACTCCTAGGCGGCGGGCGTTAGACGGTGGAAAGCAGGAGCGGCGGGGCGCTCGTCATCCGATGACGAGCGCC
>DASVUF010000262.1:0-18551 GCA_036387195.1 Pyrinomonadaceae bacterium
GCGCTCTTCGAGCCGCGGGTCGAACTCGTGGCGGCCGGCGGACGTGGCCTCCGACGGGTTGAACTCGTAGTGGCCGCGCAGGTAGGCGTCGGCGATCTGCGCGACGCGCGCGTCCGTCGCGCGGTTCGCGTTCGCGGCGCGCGCGGCCGACGCGGCGGCCGACGCCGCCCCGCCCCCGCCTCGCGCGGGACGCCGGCGGCGCTGCGCCAGCGCGGAGTCGAACGGCCACAGCGACGCGCAGACCACGAGCGCGATGAGAGACGCCGGAAGCTTCCTTCTCATGAAGCGGAACACCCTCGGAAAGAGCGCGGGCCGCGAAACTCGCGGACGCACGCGGAAGGGAGACGAAGAACGCGAGCGAGAGTAGCACAAAACGGCGGGCAGTAGTCAGTAGTCCACGCCCGCGCGCCGCCGCCCGGACGCCGCCCGCGGGGCGCCGACTCTGACTCGCGGGCGGCGCGGCGCCGGGAAGGTTTCGGCTGACGAAGGGCTTGCGCCCCTCACTTCATCGGGGAGATTTTCTCGTCGAGCCAGCGGGCGGGTTCGTCGAGCGGGGCGATGTGGTGCGGCTTGCCCTGCCAGACGCGGACGGCCGAGACGACGAGGAAGACGAGCGCGGCGAGGCCGAAGATGGCGCGGCCGGCGCCGCTGCCGGTGACCCCGCGCACGACCTGAAAGAGGACGGAGCCGGCGACGACGGCGAGCTGGAGCGCGAGCCCCTGCGCGGCGTGAAAGCGCGTCCGCGTCTCGGTGCGCGGCGCGACCGCCAGCTCGATGACCGACGCCACCAGCCCGATGTAGAAAGGCAGGTAGGGCAGCACGTTCGCCACGTTCTCGGGCAGCCCCAGCCGCGCGACCGTGCGCGACGAGGGCGGCGCGCCCGCCTGCCCGTAGGCCGGCTGGTACGGCGTCGAGGGGCCGGGCGGCGGCGCGGCGGTCGTCGCCGGCGGCGCGTGCGGGCCCGCGCCGAAGGTCGTGAACGGCTGCTGCGGCTGGCCGTAAGGCGCCGGCTGCGGCGGGCGCGGCGGCTGGTACGCGGGCGGGACGAAGACCGACGGGTACGAGTCGGCCACCTGCTCGTCGAAGCGGCGCGTCTGCTCCTCGGTCACGGACGCGGGGCGGAGCGGCTCTGTCTCGTCGGCGCGCGGGCCGCGCCCGAAGCCCTCGTCCGCGCGGCGCGCGAAGTCCGGGTCGAGCGGGTCTGTGTCGTACTTGCTCCTCTTCTCCGGCATGTCTGCTCTTACGTCGCGGGCGCGGCGCGGGTTCTGCCGCCCCTTCAGCCTTCCGTCGAGAACGCGGCGGGCTCCCAGCGCCCCTCGCGCTCCGAGATGCGGAAGGCGCGCAGCACGCACGCGCCCCCCCGGTCGAAGCCGATTATGAAGTAGAAAGCCTCGGGGTAAAAGGCGAGCCGCACGTCGGCCGCCGAGGGCTCCGGCTCGTCCGAACGCGGGTGCGAGTGGTAGACGGCGACGAGGCGCTCGCCGCGCTCGCGCATCAAACGCTGCGCGCCGAACAACTCCTCGGGCGCGGCCTCGTACGCGACCTCGGGGCGGGCGGCCACGTTGCGCAGCCTGTAGACCGAGCGCGCCTCACCGGCGGCGCCGCCGAGCAGCCCGCAGCACTCCTCGGGCGCGCGCGAGCGCGCGTCGGCGCACATCTCCTCCGCGAGCGACGGCGGGAGCCTGAAGTCGGCGCCTCGCACTCCGGGGCCCGCTCAGGCGCCCGCGCCGCGGGCGGCTTCGAGCGCGCGGCGCAGCGTGACGAGCGCGCCGAGGTGGTAGGCGTTGTGGTCGGCGACGAGCAGCGCCTCGCGCAGAAGCGTCTGCCCCGAGCCGTGCGGGATCGCGGCGTAGAGGTCGTTCGACTCGTCCTCCACCAGCGCCTCCATCCGGCGCAGGTCTTCGCGGAAGCGCTCGGCGCTGCGGCGCCAGTCGTCCTCGCCGGCCTCCGCGCCCTCTTCGGGCCAGTAGCCCTCCGGCCAGCCGGGCGAGACGTGCGCGGCCGAGCGGCTGAACTCGACTATGTCCCACTGCGCGATGCGCATGTGTTCGAGCAACTGCCAGGGCGTGTAGGGCACGCCCTCGGCCTTGCGGTTGAAGAGGTCGGGGGGGAAGTCCTTCAGCGCCTCGTCGAAGCCGAGGTGCGCGCCGCCGCCCCGCAGCAGGTAGAGCAGGTGCTCGCGCAGGAGCCGGTCTTTACCGTCGGTCGTCATCGCGCCGCCTCACTCCCCTTCGACGCGGATGTGCAGCTCTTCGAGCTGGCGCAGGTCGATCGCGCCGGGGGCGTCAATCATCAAGTCGGCGGCCGAGGCCGTCTTGGGGAAGGCCATCAGGTCGCGGATGTTCTCGATGCCGGTGAGCGCCATCAGCGTGCGCTCGACGCCGGCGGCGATGCCGCCGTGCGGCGGCGTGCCGTACTCCAGGGCGTCGAGGAAGAAGCCGAAGCGCTCGCGCGCCTTCTCCTCGGAGAGCCCGAGGGCCTTGAAGACGAGCCGCTGCACGTCGCGGCGGTGGATGCGGATGGAGCCGCCCGCGACCTCGATGCCGTTGACGACGGCGTCGTAGGCCTTGGCCCGGAGCCCCGCGAGCAGGTGCGTCTCGCCGCCCTCGACCGCGCGCTCGAAGGCGGGCAGGTCTTCGTCCACGGGCGAGGTGAACGGGTGGTGCATCGGGTAGTAGCGGCCGTCCTCCTCGCTGTACTCGAACATGGGGAACTCCGTCACCCACAGCGGCGCGAACGTGTTCGGCCGAATCAGCTTCTCGCGCCGCGCCACCTCTGTGCGCAGCGCGCCCAGCGAGGCCGCGACGACCGAAGCGCGCCCCGCGACGACGAGCACGGCGTCGCCGCGCCCGGCCCCGGCGGCCGAGGCGAGCCGCGTCACCGCGTCTTCGCCCAGCGCCTTCAGCAGCGACGACGAAAGCTCGTCGCCCAGCTTGACCCACGCGAGCGCACCCGCGCCGTAGCGCTTGGCCACCTCCTGCAACTCGTCCAGTTGCTTGCGCGACAGGCGCGCGCCGCCCTCGACCACCAGCCCCTTGACCTGCCCGCCCTTCTCCAGCGCCGAGGCGAACGGCGCGAAGGTCGTCCCCGCGGCGGCCGCGCCCAGGTCTTGCAGCTCCATCCCGAAGCGCAGGTCGGGCTTGTCGCTGCCGTAGCGCCCCACCGCCTCGGCGTAGGAGAGGCGCCGGAACGGCGTCTCCAGCTCCGCGCCGACGAGGCGGAACAGCCGCGCGAGCAGCCCCTCTATCAGCCTGTAGACCTGCTCGCGCGTGGCGAAGCTGAACTCGACGTCGAGCTGCGTGAACTCGGGCTGGCGGTCGGCCCTCAGGTCTTCGTCGCGGAAGCAGCGCGCTATCTGGTAGTACTTGTCGAGCCCGGCGATCATGCAAATCTGCTTGAAGATTTGCGGCGACTGCGGCAGCGCGTAGAAGCGGCCGGCGTGGAGGCGCGACGGCACGACGTAGTCGCGCGCGCCCTCGGGCGTGGACTTGATGAGGATGGGCGTCTCTATCTCGGTGAAGCCCTGCTCGTCCATGTAGCGGTGAATCTCGCCCACGGCGCGCGCGCGCAGGCGCAGGACGTTCTGGAAGAAGGGGCGGCGCAGGTCCAGGTAGCGGTACTTGAGCCGCACCTCCTCGGAGGCGAGCTTGTCGGGCGGCGCGTCGAGCTGGAAGGGCGGCACGCGCGACTCGTTGAGGACGAGGACTTCGCGGGCGCGCACCTCGACCTCGCCCGTCTCAATCTTGGGGTTGCGCGCCGACTCGTCGCGGAGCACGACCTCGCCGGTGACGGCCAGCACGTACTCGCCGCGCACCTCCTTGGCGCGCGCGTGCGCGGCCGCCGCCTCCTCGGCGTCGAAGACTATCTGCGTGACGCCGTCGCGGTCGCGCAGGTCAACGAACGTCAGCGGCCCGAAGTCGCGCCGCACCGCGACCCAGCCCATCAGCACCACGGTCTTCCCCGCGTCGGCCGCGCGCAAAGCGCCGCACGAGTGCGTCCGCTCAAGTTCCCCCAGGTGGTCAAGGTTGATTGCCATAATCTTATTGTAGCGCCGCGGCGGCCTCCGCGCGTTTCAGGGTGCGCTGCTCGCCGCTCCGCAAGTCCTTGAGCGCGACCTCGCCGCGCGCGCGCTCGTCTTCGCCGATGACGGCGGCGTGGGCGTAGCCGCGCGCCGAGGCGTACTTGAGCTGCTTGCCGAGCTTGTCGGCCTCCGGGTAGACGTCCACGCGCAGGGACGACGCGGCGCGGCGCAGTTCGGCCGCGAAGGCGAGCGAGTCCGCGATGGACTCCTCGTCCCAGACCGTCACCATCACGTCGGCCGCGCCGCGCTCCAACTCGGCCGGGAACATCCCGCGCTCGGCCATCACGACGACGATGCGCTCCAGCCCGAGCGAGAAGCCGCAGGCGGGGACGTCCTTGCCCGAGAACATGCCGACCAGGTTGTCGTAGCGCCCGCCGCCGCCGAGCGAGCCGGCGAGGTCGGGCACGCCGATCTCCATGATGGCGCCGGTGTAGTAGGAGAGGCCGCGCGCGAGGCTCGGGTCAATCCTGATGCGGTCGGCGGCGCCGAGCCGTGCGGCGTACTCGACGACGCGGCGCAGCTCGTCCACGCCGCGCGCGCCCGCCTCGTTGTCGCCGACGAACTCCACGAGGCGGCCCAGCGCCGCGTGGTTGTAGGCTTCGGCCTTCGAGACTTCGCCCAGCCCGCCGTCGCCTGCGACTAACTCGGCGGCGTGTTCGAGCGCGGGCAGGTTCTCGAAGAAGCCCAGCAGCACGTCGCCGCTCTCGGCGGTGACGCCGCGCTCGGCGAACTCGCGCGCCACGCCCTCGCGCCCGACCTTGTCGAGCTTGTCGATGGCGACCAGCGCCTCGCCGTGCTTGTCGGCCGCCACGCCCGCCGCCGCGAGCACGCCCGCGAGCACCTGCCGGTGGTTGAGGCGAATCGTGAAGTTCGTAAAGCCGAGGGCCGTCAGCGCGTCGCTCGCGGCGGCGCACAGCTCGGCCTCGACGACGGGCGAGCGCGTGCCGATGACGTCCACGTCGCACTGGTAGAACTCGCGGAAGCGGCCGCGCGCCGGGCGGTCTGCGCGCCACACGGGCTGAATCTGGTAGCGCTTGAAAAACTTCGGGAGCCGCTCGCCGTACTCGGCGACGACGCGCGCCAGCGGCACGGTCAGGTCGTAGCGCAGCGCCAGGTCGGCCTCGCCCGTCTTCTCGTGCTCGCCGCGCTTGAGGATTTTGAAGATGAGCTGGTTGCCCTCCTCGCCGTACTTCCCCAGCAGCGTCTCGATGTTCTCGACCGCAGGCGTCTCCAGCGGCTCGAAGCCGTAGCGCTCGTACGTCTGCTTGATGACGCGGATGACGAACTCGCGCCTGCGCAGGTCCGCGGGGAGGAAGTCGCGCATCCCGCGCGCCGGTTGTGTCTTGGCTGGCATAAGACGGTGGACAGCAGTCAGTAGACGGTAGACAGTAGACAGTAGACAGTAGAAAACCCTTCGCGGCCGAAGCGCCGGGGTTTCAGTGTCGGCGGCGGCGGCGCGGGCGCCGCCCTCCGCCGCCCGCCGCCTACTTCTTTATCGAAAGACCGAGAACCCGACGTAAAAGAGGTTCGAGTCGAAGCCGGGGTTGACGTCCGCGCGGTAGCCGTTCGAGACGTGGTGGTAGCGGTAGCCGAGCGTCCACGCGCGGCGCGCGCCCGTCTTCCACTGCACGCCGCCGCCGAAGTCGGCCGTGAAGTTGAGCTGCGCGCCCCGCGCGTCGGGCACGCTCTCGCCGAAGTAGAGGAAGCCGCCCGACCCCTGCGCGAACGGCTGCACGCGCTCGCGCCGGCGGAAGTTCAACTGGAAGCCGACGGGCGACAGCCCCGCGCCCGTGATGGTCTTGCGCGCCTCGCGCGGGCCCGCCGCCGAAGGGTCGAACCACGGGAACGACATCGCCGCCAGCGGCACGGCGTCGAGCGTGTACTTGAGCGCGAGGTTGTCGCCGCGCGCCAGCACGCGCGCGTAGCGCAGGCCGACGACGCCGAAGCGCGTCCCCTCCGTCGCCCCGATGAGGGTCGGCGAGCTGAACGAGCCGCCGCCCCAGACGCCGAACTCGTTGGCGGCCTTCTCCATCCCGAACGCGCCGCGCTGCGCGGCCACCTCCCCCGCCGCCGCCGCCTCCGGACTGGAGAGCCCCGACGCCCGCTGCCGCGCCGCCGCGCCGGCGGCGCACGCCAGCAGGAGCGCGCAGGCGGCCGCGGCGAAACTTACTCTGCGTCGGCGCATGGCTCTGGCGATTCTCCTTCCGGCCCGCGGCCGGCGTCAGCCCCCTTCGGCGAGGCCGTACTCCTCGCGGTAAACGCGCGTGTATTCGACGTAGTTCCGCCAGAAGACGTCGAGGTCCGCGACCTCCTCGTCGGTGAGCGGGCGCTTGACGCGCGCCGGCACGCCCATGACGAGCGAGCGCGGCGGCACTATCGTCCGCGGCGAGAGCAGCGCGCCCGCGGCGACCAGCGACCGCTCGCCCACGCGGCAGCCGTCCATCACGATAGAGCCGATGCCGACGAGGCAGCCGCGCTCGACGTGGCAGCCGTGCAGCGTGACGTTGTGCCCCACCGTCACCTCGTCTTCGAGGATGGTGGCGTGCGTGCCGTTCGAGACGTGGATGACCGTGCCGTCCTGCACGTTCGTCCGCTCGCCGATGCGTATGTGGAAGACGTCGCCGCGCACGACCGCGCCGAACCAGACCGACGAGTGCGCGCCGATGTGGACGTCGCCGACGACCTGCGCGCTCTCCTCGACGAAGGCGGTCGGGTGAATCTGCGGGCTTACGCCCTTGAAGGGTCGAATCATGGCGTTCGGCCTCGGGCGGCGCGGGACGGCCGCCCCCTTCCCTCTCTCGCGCCGCGCGCGCGCGGCTTGCTCGCCGAAAGCGCAAACGGTAGCACGCGCCGCTCGCGGCGGGCAAGCAAGACGATTGTGCTACAATCGCGCGCCGACGAACGAGGCCGAGGAGCCCAAAGTGCCGACCGACACGCCGCCGCCCTACTTCCCGCAAAACCCGCTCTCGCCCGGCGACGAGAAGACCGCGCGCAGGATGCGGCTCACCTTCTACGGCTGCCTGGCGCTGGTCGCGCTCGCGCTGCTGTGCGCCGTCGCCGGCCTCGTCTACCTCGTCCGCTCGCTGCTCTGAAGGCAGCCGCCCGCCGCCCCGCCGCATCAGTAGTCTTTCGGCGTCCAAAGAGACATGAAAAGGCTTTTCCCCCGACTCCTTGTCCTCGCGCTGCTCGCGTCGGCGGCGGCCGCCCCGTCGCGCGCAGAGGGCGCGGCGGCGTCGGCGACGGGCGGCGCGTGGCTGAGCGTGCGGTCGCAGAACTTCCTCGTCGAGGGCGCGGCGGGCGAGCGCGATTTGCGGCGCGTGGCGGCGCGGCTCGAAGAGTACCGCGCGGCCTTCGCCGGGCTGCTCGCGGCCGGGCGGTTCGACTCGGGCGTCCCGACCGTGGTCGTCGTCTTTCCGGACGACGGCGCTTACGCCCCCTTCAAGCCCGTGCTGCGCGGGCAGACGGCGCGCGACGTGGCCGGCTACTTCCAGCCGGGCGCGGACGTCAACTACATCACCGTCGCGCTCGGCCACGACCCTTCGACGCTGCTGCACGAGTACACGCACCTGCTCGTGGACAACCACTTCCGCGCCGCGCCGCTGTGGCTGAAGGAGGGGCTGGCCGAGTTCTACAGCACGGCGCGCGTCTCGGGCGACGGCCGCCGCATGACGCTCGGCGAGCCGCCCGAGCGCCGCGCGCGCGAGCTGCGCGGCCGCGCGCTCATCCCCCTCAAGACGCTCTTCGACGTTGACCAGACCTCGCCCTACTACACCGAGTCGGGCAAGCTCGGCCTCTTCTACGCTCAGTCGTGGGCCTTCGTTCACTACCTTTCGGCGGGGCGCGGCGGCGGCGCGGCCGGGCGCGAAGGGCTGGCGCGCTTCACGGCGCTGCTCGCCGAAGGGTCGGGCGTCGAGGAGGCTTTGCGCGAGGCGTTCGGCGCGGGCGCGTCGGAGTTGGAGGCGGGGCTCGCAGCCTACGTGCGGCAGGGGCGGTTCCGCGCCCACGCGGCCGAGGAGTTCGCGCGGCCGCTCGACTTCGAGACGCGCCTGAGCGCGCGGCCGCTGGCCGAGTCGGAGGCGCGCGCGCGGCTCGGCGACCTGCTGCTCCACACGCACCGCGACGAGGAGGCCGAGACGTACTTGACGCGCGCGCTCGCGCTCGACCCGAAGCTGGCGGCGGCGCGCGTCTCTCTGGGCGCGCTGCGGCTGCGGCAGGGGCGGCACGCCGAGGCGCGCGAGGAGTTGCGCCGCGCCGCCGGCGACGACCCGCTGAACCACCTCGCGCGCCACCACCTCGCCGACGCGCTCCACCGCGAGGGGACTTCGGCCGGCGCGGGCGCCGTCACCATTGAGGACTTCGAGCGGCGGACGGAGGAGATTCGCGCCGAGCTGCGCCGCGCGCTGGAGTTGGCGCCCGGCTTCGTCGAGTCTTACAGGCTGCTCGCCGCCGTCGAGATAGAGCGCGGCGACCGCCCGGCCGAGGCGGCGGCGCTGCTCAGGCGCGCGGCGGCGCTGGCCCCGCGCAGGGCCGACCTCGCGCTCATGCTGGCGCAGGCCGAGATGCTCGGCGGCCGCTTCGAAGAGGCCCGCCGCGTCGCCGAGCCGCTCGCGCGCCGCGCGGCCGACGCGCGCCTGCGCGAGCAGGCCGCGGCGCTCCTCGCCCGCGTCGAGTCGCGCCGCGCCGAGGCCGAGGCGGCGCGCGAGCGCGCCGACGAGGCGGCGCGCGAAGAGGCGGCCGGGGCCGCGCCCGCCCAGCCGTGCGACATGCCCGCGCAGGGCGGCCCGCACCACAAGCGGCTCCGCTTTCAGGGCTCGCAGGTCTGCGGCCGGCTGGCCGAGATAGAGTGCGCGGGGGCGGGCGTCGTCCTCCGCGTCGAGACGGACGCCGGCGCCCTCAGGCTGCGCGCGGAGGATTTGCGCGCCGTCCGCTTCGTCACCTACACCGCGGCCGTCAAGACCGGCGCGCTCTCCTGCGGCGTGCGCGAGCGCGCCGACCACGTCCTCGTCACCTACCGCTCCGACGCGCGCGCGCAAGCGGCCTCCGACGGCCAGGCCGTCGCCGTCGAGTTCATCCCCGAAGACTGGAACCGCTGAGGTCTTAACTCTTCCAGCAGGCGGCGGCGAGGCAGAGCCAGCCGGCGAGGAAGGCGAGGCCGCCGACGGGCGTGACGGCGCCGAGCCAGCGCTGCCCCGTGAGCGAGAGCGCGTAGAGGCTCCCCGAGAAGACGAGCGTGCCCGCGAGGAAGAGCCACCCGCCCGCGGCCGCCGGCGTCCCCGGCCAGCGCGCGTACGCCCACGACGCCGCGAGCAGCCCGAAGGCGTGGTACATCTGGTAGCGCACGCCCGTCTCGAAGACGGCGAGCAGGTCTTCGCCCAGACGCGACTTCAGCCCGTGAGCGCCGAACGCGCCGGCCGCCACGCCGACGAAGGCCGAGAGCGCGCCTATCAGGAAAAACAGTCTCTCCATCCCTCTCCTTATTTAGCGTCAGAAGTTCTAAAGCCCGGGTTCTCAGACCGCCTTCAGCATCTCGCGCGCGTGGCGGCGGGCGGCCTCGGTTATCTCGGCGCCGGTGAGCATGCGCGCTATCTCTTCGACCTGGCGGCGGCGGTCGAGGCGGCCGACCGAGACTTCGGTGCGGCCGGCGCGCTCGCGCTTGTCCACGAGCAGGTGCGTGTCTGCGAAGCGCGCTATCTGCGCCTGGTGCGTCACGCAGAGCACCTGGTTCGTCTGCGAGAGCGCCTTGAGCTTCAGGCCGACCGCCTCCGAGACGCGCCCGCCGATGCCCGCGTCCACCTCGTCGAAGACGATGGTGCGTGGGAAGCGCGCCGGGCTGGCGCTGGTCTTTAAGACCAGCATCATCCGCGAAGCCTCGCCGCCCGACGCGACCTTCGCCAGCGGCCGCAGCGGCTCGCCCGCGTTGGCCGAGAAGTAGAACTCCACGCGGTCGAAGCCCGCGGCCGTGAAGCCGCGCTCGGCCTCCCGCGCGCCCACGTCGTCGGGCGCGGCGACGCGCGCCTCGAAGCGCGCGTGCTCCATCGCCACCTCGCCGAGCGACGCCTCGACCGCGCGCCGGAACTCCGCGGCCGACTTCGCGCGCGCGCGGTGCAGGCGCCCGGCCGCCGCCACGTACGCGGCGCGCGCCCCGGCCAACTCCCTGACGACCTCCTCGGCGCGCTCGTCCGTCCGCCCCAGCTTGCGCAGCCGCTCGCGCGAGCCTTCCAGGTGTTCGAGCGCGCTCTCTATCGTCCCGCCGTACTTGCGCTTGAGCCGCGCCAGCTCCGCCAGCCGGCTCTCTATCTCCGCCAGCCGCTCGGGCGAGAACGTCAGCCCGTCGAGGAAGTCGCGCAGCGTCGCGCTCAGGTCTTCCAGCACGGCGCGCGCCGTCGAGAGCCCTTCGGAGTAGTTTTTGTACGACGACTCGTACTGCGAAAGCTCCTCGACCTGCCGCTCAAGCCGGCTGAGGCGCGCCACCGTTGAGTCGCTCTCCTCGTAGGTCAGGTTGTAGGCGTCCGAGCAGAGCGCCGTCAGCTTTTCGAGGTTGGCGAGCCGCCGCCGCTCGGCCTCCAACTGCTCGTCCTCGCCCGCCGAGAGGCGCGCCGCCTCAAGCTCGCTCACCTGGAAGCGGAGCGCGTCCGTCAGGTGGAACTTCTCCGACTCGTCGCGCCTGAGCGCCTCCAGCTCGCGGTTGAGCGCCGACCAGCGGCGGTACAGCTCCGTCACCTCGGCGCGGCGGCCGCCGAGGTCGGCGAAGGCGTCGAGCAGTTCGAGGTGCGTCTCGGGGTCGAAGAGCGTCTGCTGCGTCCCCTGACCGTGGATGTCCACGAGCATCGGCCGCAGGCCGCGGAGCAGCGAGAGCGTCGCCAGCCGGTTGTTGACGAAGACGCGGCCGCGCCCCTCGGCCGACAGCTCGCGGCGCACGACCAGCTCGACCTCGCCGCCGGCGCGCGGGCTGACGCCCGCCTCTTCGAGCATCGCCTCGACCTGCGGGTGCGCCCCCAGCGTGAACAGCCCCTCGACCGACGCGTGGCGCTCGCCCGCCCGTATCAGCTCGGGCGAGAAGCGGTCGCCGATGAGCACGCCGAGCGCGTCCACGATGATGGACTTGCCCGACCCCGTCTCGCCCGTCAGCAGATTCAGACCGCGGTCGAACTCGACCTTCAGCTCGCTAATCAGCGCGAAGTTCGAGATGTTTAAGAGCGCGAGCATCGGCCCTCCAAAGACGACAGAACTACCCTCCCACGCGCCCGGCGGCGGAGCCTCCCCGCCCCGCGGGGGAAAAAATCTTCTCGCGCGGCGTTACGTTTCCCCGGCCGCAGTCCACACGGATGAGGAGGCGGAAGTCTCAGGCCCCCGCCGCCGGCTTTCCGACCTCCCCGCCCCCGAGGGGGGCCGGGCTCGCCGGCCGGTCGGCCTCGCGCCGCGGACTTCGCGCCCGCGAAAGCGCGCGAGCGCCGCGCGTTTCCCACAACTTTACCACCTGCGGAGGAGAAATGATGAAGACGCTAAAATCACTCGCGGCGCTGCTCGCGCTGCTCGCCGCGGCCGCCGCGCCGGGGCGCGCCGCCACCACGCTGCCGCTCAACACCGGCTACGACCATTCGATTTACGCCCCGTACCCGTCGCCCGGCCCCCCCGTGGGGACGCCCTCCCCCTCGGCGACGCAGGACATGTACTGGATAAACATCGCCACCTACCCGACGACCGGCCCCGCCGTCGGCCCCGCCTACGTCATCCAGCCCAGCCTGCCGTGGGCGGGGGTGACGATGCCCAACGCGCACTGGGTCGGCGCGAGGAACACGTTCAGCAGCGTGGCGCCGACCAGCTTCGCCACCCCGGGCTATACCATCTTCAGGAAGTGCTTCTGCCTGTCGGAAGGGTACAAGAACGCGAGGCTCAATTTTCAGGTGCGGGCCGACGACTCGCTTCAGGTCTGGCTCAACACGCAGTTGAATCAGCTTCTGGCCCCGTCGCCGGGCAACTTTCAGTCATACCTGCCGGCCCGCTCCGGCGGCACGGACAAAGGGTTCCGCGCCGGCCGGAACTGCCTCTACGTTTTGGTGGAGGACACGGGCGGGGCCGTGGGCTTCATCATGTCGGGCGACGTCAGCGCCGACGGGCTTTTGCCGGCGCCCGCGCGCGGCGTCGAGCAGACGTTCGGCCAGTGCTCCTGCGGCGCGCAGTGACGAGCGCGCCGGGCGGCGCGGGGGCGCGCGGGGTTTTCCACAGGTTCGCCGCCTGTGGAAAAAATAAATTCCGCCGCGCGACTTTCCCCGCCCGCTCTTTGTGCTATCCTTTCGCGCCGTAAGCAACGCGCACGCGCGTCGGAGCGCCCCCCGCGCCGACCGGGTTCAAGGGGTAGAACTTCCATCCGCATTAAAATCGCCTGACATGCCGAACACAGACTTCGCACACCTGCACCTTCACACCGACTATTCGCTCCTGGACGGGGCCATCCAGATCAAGCCGCTCGCCGAGAGGGTCAGGGAACTCGGGATGAAGGCGTGCGCGATGACCGACCACGGGAACATGTACGGGGCGGTCTCCTTCTACAAGGAGATGAAGGCGCACGACGTCAAGCCGCTCATCGGCTGCGAAGTCTACCTCGCGCCGGGCAGCCGCTCGGACAGGAGCGAGGTCAGGAAGGGCGGCAAGCCCTACAACCACATGATACTCATCGCGAAGGACCGCGAGGGGTATCACAACCTCGTCCGCCTCACGTCGAAGGCGTTCCGCGAGGGCTTCTACCGCAAGCCGCGCATAGACCGCGAGCTGCTCTCGCAGTTCGGCGGCGGCCTCGTCGGGCTCTCGGCCTGCCTGTCGGGCGTGCCGCAGGCGCACCTGAAGGAGGGGCGGCTCGACGACGCGGCCAGGTCGGCGCTGGAGTTTCAGGACATACTCGGCAAGGGCAACTACTTCCTCGAAATCCAGGACCACCAGCTCGAAGACCAGATAAAGATAAACAAGGATTTGATTGACCTGTCGAAGCGGACGGGCATCCCGCTCGTGGCGACGAACGACGCGCACTACCTCTACCGCGAGGACTACGAGGCGCACGACGTGATGCTCTGCATCGGGACGGGCAAGACGGTCAACGACCCGAACCGGATGCGCTTCGGCGGCCCGCAGTGGTACGTCCGCACGCCCGAGGAGATGGCGCAAATCTTCGCGCACATCCCCGACGCCGTCACCCGCACCGTCGAGGTCGCCGAGATGTGCGACCTCAAGCTCCCGCTCGGCGAGAACCAACTGCCCGTCTTCCCCATCCCGCCCGACGAGGGCGACATCACGATTGACGAGTACTTCGAGAAGGTCGTCCGCGAAGGGTACGAGAAGCGCCGCGCGACCCTCTGGGACAGGATGTCGGCCGAAGGGACGCTCAAGCACAGCCTCGCCGAGTACCAGCAGCGCATCTCGACCGAGATTGCCATCATCAAGCAGATGGGCTTCCCCAGCTACTTCCTCATCGTCTGGGACTTCATCAAGTTCGCCAAAGACCGGCGCATCCCCGTCGGGCCGGGGCGCGGCTCGGCCGCCGGCTCGCTCATCGCGTACTGCCTCGAAATCACCGACGTGGACCCCTTGCAGTACGACCTGCTCTTCGAGCGCTTCCTCAACCCCGAGCGCGTCTCGATGCCGGACATCGACATCGACTTCTGCGTCAACGGCCGGGCGGAGGTCATCAACCACGTCACGCAGCTCTACGGCCGCGACTCGGTCTGCCAGATCATCACCTTCGGGACGATGGCGTCGAAGGCGGCCATCAAGGACGTCGGCCGCGCGCTCGACATGCCCTACGCCGACGTCGAGAAGATAGCCAAGCTCATCCCGCCCCCCATCCGCGGCCGCAACGTCTCCATCACGCAGGCGATGGAGACCGTCCCCGAACTCAAGCAGGCGTTCGACTCCGACCCGCAGGTCAAGAAGGTCATCGACATCGCCAAGCGGCTCGAAGGCTGCGCGCGCCACTCGTCGGTGCACGCGGCGGGCGTCGTCATCAGCCCGAAGCCGCTGGAAGAACTCATCCCCGTCGCGGTCAACAACAAGCAGGAGTTCACCACGCAGTTCGAGATGTCCGACCTGGAGAAGACGGGCATGCTCAAGATGGACTTCCTGGGCCTCACCACCCTGACCATCATCGACCAGTGCTGCAGGACGATCAAGGAGATGCACGGCCGCGACATCTGCTGGTCTGAAATCCCGCAGGACGACCCGCCGACCTACGAGTTGTTCGCCAAGGGGCACACCGAGGCCGTCTTCCAGTTCGAGTCGGTCGGCATGCAGGAGATTTGCCGCAAGCTGCGGCCGAAGTCCCTCGAAGACCTCTCGGCCTTGAACGCCCTGTACCGCCCCGGCCCGCTCGACGGCGGCATGGTGGACGACTTCATCGACCGCTACCACGGCAAGAAGCCGGTCGAGTACCTGGTGCCCGAGATGGAGGACATCCTCCGGAACACCTACGGGATTCTCGTCTACCAGGAGCAGATCATGCAGCTCGCGCAGCGGCTCGGCGGCTACTCGCTGGGCGAGGCCGACCTGATGCGCCGCGCGATGGGCAAGAAGAAGCGCGAGGAGATGGCCGTCCACGAGGACAAGTTCATCGCGGGCTGCTCGAAGAACAAAATCCCCAAGAAGACCGCGCGCGAAATCTTCCGCCTGATGGCGCAGTTCGCCGACTACGGCTTCAACCGCTCGCACTCGGTCGCCTACGCGCACGTCGCCTACCAGACCGCCTACCTCAAGGCGCACTACCCCGAGCACTTCTACGCCGCGGTCATGACGAACGTGACCGACGACACGGCGAAGATTTTCAAGTACGCCTCGGAGCTGCGCTCGCAGGGCATCAAGATGCTGCCGCCCGACGTCAACCAGTCGGGGCCGGGCTTCACCCCCGTCGAGCGCGCCGTGCGCTACGGGCTCTGCGCCATCAAGGGGCTCGGCCAGACGGCCGTGGACGCCATCATCGCGGCGCGCCGGGAGAAGCCCTTCCGCTCCGTCTTCGACTTCGCCGAGCGCGTCGGCGAGAAGGGCTCGGGCAAGCGCGTGCTCGAAAGCCTCGTCTGCGCCGGCGCCTTCGACTCGCTGAGGCCCGAGGGCGAGGCGCTCCACTCGTGGCGCGCCCGGCTGTTCGCGTGCGTGGACAAGGCCCTGGAGCGCGGGGCGCGAGCGCGGCGCGAGCGCGACAGCGGGCAGGTGGACATGTTCGGCTTCGCGGCCGGCGCCGGCGCGGCCGAGGCGGAGGAGCCGCCGCTCCCCGTCCACGGCGTCGAGCCCTGGACGCACAAGGATTTGCTCACGCGCGAGAAGGCGGCCGTCGGCTTCTACGTCTCGGGGCACCCGCTCGAAGACTTCACCGAGAAGATAGAGCAGCTCAACTGCGTCCCCGTCTCCGAGCTGGGGTCGGTCGAGCCGAACGCGCGCGTCAAGGTCGTCGGCGTCGTCTCGGACTTCACCGTGCGCAACACGAAGAAGGGCGACCGCTACGCCTACTTCCGCCTCGAAGACCTCTCGGGCGCGGGCGTCAAGTGCGTGCTGTGGCCCGAGGCGTTCAAGACCAAGGGCGCCGACGCGGCCGACGACGTGCTGCTCGTCGCCACCGGGAGGTGCGAGGGCGAGAGCGGCCTGACCATCGTCTGCGACGAGGTGACGGCGCTCGACAAGGCGCGCGTCCCCATGAGCAGCAACGGCCGGCCCGTCTACGCGGGGCGCCTGCGCGCCAACGCCCTGGTCATCGAGTTCCCGACCTGCGACGACGTCCTGCGCGCGGGCGACGCGGTCGCCGACGCGCTGATGGCGCACCCCGGCGACTGCGAAGTCTTCATAGACCTGCACCTCGCCGACGAGAACCTGACGGTGCGCACGAAGACGCCGCCGTTCGCGCGCGTCGCGCCCAACAAGCAGCTACAGGAGACGCTGCTCGCCGCCGGCGTCCGCGTCCGCTGGGTCGAGTGAGCGGCGCGCGCCCGCCTTGGACAAAGAACGCCTCGTCAGAGTCAGCAAGTACCTGAGCAAACACCTGCGGCACGAGCCCGCGCGCCTGGGGCTCGCGCTCGCGCCGGGCGGGTGGGTCGGCGTGGGCGAGCTGCTGGAAGCCTGCGCGCGGCGGGGCTTCCCCGTCTCGCGCGAGGAGCTGGCCGAGGTGGTCGCGCGCAACGACAAGCGCCGCTTCTCTTTCGACGAGACGGGCGCGCGCGTCCGCGCCAACCAGGGGCACAGCGTCGAGGTTGACCTCCAGCTCGAAGCGCGCACGCCGCCGGCCGTCCTCTACCACGGGACGGCCGGGCGCGCGGTCGAAGCCATCCTCGCCGCGGGCGGCCTGCGGAAGATGGGCCGCCACCACGTGCACCTCTCGGCCGACGCGGAGACGGCGCGTCGCGTCGGCGCGCGACACGGCCGGCCCGTGGTCTTCGCCGTTGACGCCGCCCGGATGGCGGCCGACGGGCACGACTTCTACGTCTCGGCCAACGGCGTCTGGCTGACAGACTCCGTCCCCGCCGGATACCTCAGCCGGCTCTGAAGCCCGCCCCGCCAAAATTTTCTTCAAGGCTCCCGAACCGTTTTAAAGCCGGCGGGGTCATAACAGTCGAAAGGCGCGGACGCCGCCGCCGGCGTCCCGTGTGTGAGCGTGATGAAGCCGAAGACGGTCTACGCGGCGCTGTGCGCGCTCGGGGCGGCGCTGCCCTACTGGCAGTTCGCGCCGTGGCTGTTCGAGCACGGGCTCGACCCGCGGCTCTTCTTCGCGGAGCTGTTCGGGAGCCGCGTCGCGGCGTTCTTCGGGATGGACGTGTTCGTCTCGGCCGCGGCGCTGCTCGTCTTCGCGGGCGTCGAGGGGCGCAGGCTCCGCTTCCGCGGGCTGTGGCCGGCGGCGCTGGCGGCGCTGGCGGCGGGCGTCTCGCTCGGGCTGCCGCTGTTCCTCTACCTGCGCGAGCGCAGGCTCGAACGGGGCGGGTAGGCGCATGAAGAAGGGCGCGGCGGAACGCGAAATTCTCCTCGTGCTGCGCGCGCAGTCGGGCGACCGCGACGCCCTCGACGCCCTGCTCGCCTCGGCGCAGGAGCCGCTCTACCGCTACGTCCTGAGCCTCGTGAAGGAGCGGCACGCCGCCGAGGACGTTTTGCAGGAGACGTTCATCCGCCTCTACCGCAAGCTCGGCTGGCTGCGCGAGCCGGGGCTGTTCCGCCCCTGGGCGTACCGCGTCGCGACGCGCGAGGCTTTCCGCCGCCTGAAGCGCGAGCGGCGCTGGGCCGAGCAGGTCAGGGACGAGGACGCGCTCAGGGCGCTGCCCGCGCCGCCGCCGCCGCGCGGGGAGCTTTCGGGCGAGTTGTCGGCGCGGCTGCGCGACTCGGTCGCCGCGCTCCCGCCGGCCAGCCGCGCGGCGGTCGTCCTCTACTACCTGCACGAGATGAGCTTCGAGGAGACGGCCGCCGTGCTCGGCGTCCCCGTGGGGACGGTCAAGTCGCGCCTCGCCTACGGGCTCGAAGCCCTGCGCAGGCGGCTGCGGGAGTGACGAAAATGACGAAAAACGCCACGGAGACTGACGAACGGCGCGGCGCGCGCCCCGAAGACGACGCGGGGACTTTCGACCGGAGCTTCAAGTACGCGGTCGTCGTCTACGCCGTCGTCGAGTTCGTCGCCATCGCGCTGGCGCTCTACTACAGGTTCGCGCGCTGACGACGGCGCGCGCCATCTCGGATTTCCCAGACGGAGGTGCTTTCATGTCGGAACGTGTCAACCTGGACGCCGTCCGCGGCGAGGCGCTCGCGCGCATCGAGCGCGGCGAGCGCAACTTCAAGCTCGCCTTCTTCTCGGCCTGCGCCTTCGAGGCGCTCTTCCTCGCGCTCTTCCTGCTGGCGGCCGACTTCTCGAACCGCACGCACCTGCTGCTGCTCATCGCCACGGTCGGCGGCTACACGGTGGTCGTGCTCGGCCTGTTCGCCCTCGGCGCGCACGTCAGCCGCGGCGTGGCGCGCGTCCTGAAGGCCGTCGAAACGCTCGACAGGTGACCGGGAAGGGCGGCCCGGCGGCGAAATAAAAATGCGCCCGGGGCTGGGCCGGGAGCGCCCCGGACGTTGCAACTTCGTATGCCTTTGGTGCATCATAGGTGCCGTCAATCCTTCTCTCGCGCATCGACGGTGATGCGCCCCGCGCCTTGGGACTGGCGGCGGCGTTCTGGATGAGTTCGAGAGCAGGCAGTTGTTAACAGACCGGAAGCCGCTCAGACAGTTGAGCACCCCAGACGCGAGCCTTCGTTGCCACCGTCCCGCCGAAGAACACTTCAGATGGGAAGCTTCTCTTGATACTCCTTTAGGGAGAAGGTGCATTTGAATGTCCATTAAACTTTACGTCGGCAACCTCTCGTTCAACACTTCGAGCGAGGACCTCCGCGAGCTGTTCTCGCAGGCCGGCACGGTCGAGTCGGCCTCGGTCGTCGAGGACCGCGACACGGGCCGCTCGCGCGGCTTCGGCTTCGTCGAG
>DASVUF010000263.1:0-14368 GCA_036387195.1 Pyrinomonadaceae bacterium
CGGCCTTGTTGGCGAGGCCCAGCTGCTCCATCAGCGTCAGGCCGGCGCCGGGGATGTTCATCATCGCGTCCTTCTCGTCGGGCGAGCGCGCGATGCGGTACTCGCCGGTCCCCGTCGGGTCGACGAACTCGATCTCGATGCCCGAGCCGACGCCGGGCAGGTAGCGGTAGAACCAGACCTCGAACGGGTAGGTCGTGGTGTTGCCGCCGCCCTCGTAGGAGGGGCGCTCGTAGTTGCCGCCCGTCGGGTGCGTCTCCTTCTCGTGCGGCGGGCCGTACATGATGTAGATGCGGCCGCGGTCGCTCTTCCAGCCCGGGATGCCCGAGGCGAAGTGCTGGTTGGCGTAGGCGACGCGCTCGTAGTGCTCTTCGAGGTACTCGTTCAGCTCGGTGTCCGGGTCCGGGTCGCGGCGGCGCCAGAAGGCCTCGATGAACTGCTCGCGCTCCTCGTCGGTGGCGAGCTTCTTCCAGGCCTTCTTCTCCTCGTCGGTGATGATGTAGGCGACGTCCTCGTCGATCCACTTCTTGAACATGTTCGAGCGCTCCTTCCTGACGGTGCGCTCGCGGTCGGGGACGTCCTGCTGGTCGCCGGCCTTCTTCTTCTGCGCCATGACGGCGGCCGGCGAGGCTGAGACGAGCAGGCTCAGGGCCAGGGCCAGGGAACGGGTCCTCTGATGACGGGCCATCGCTTTACTACTCCTGTTTGGTCGGAAAGATTTCAGTTGGGACAAAAATAATTTTTCGGGCCGGGCGGGCGCGGCGACGGCGACGCCTGGTGAAACCGCCGGGGCTCGGCTCCCGCGGAGGCTTAAACCCATTCATCGCCGCAACTTTCGGTCGGATTGTAGGGCCTCTGCGGAGACACAGTCAAGATGCGCCGGGGGGCGTCCCGGTTGCCTGTCGGACGCCTTAAAGTCCCCCGAAAGCGGCCCCGCCGGCGCACCTTTCAACGAGTGATTACCGCGCGCGCCGCAAAGGATTCGCCCTCGGGCGCGCGGCCGCCTCACTCGGCCGTCCGCGGCCGCGCGAACATCCACGCGATGAAGATGGAGACGATGTAGAGGACGACCATCGGGGCGGCGAAGAGCATCATGTTCGGGACGTCGCTCGTCGGCGAGAGGACGGCCGCCGCGACCAGGATGATGACCGACGAGACGCGCCAGTGCGAGACGAGGAAGCGCGCGTCCACCAGCCCGATGCGCGACAGCACGTAGGTCACCGCCGGCATCTGGAAGACCACGCCCATCGCCAGCATGACGATGATGATGAAGTCGAAGTAGTCCGACGCGTTGAGGAACAGCCGGAAGTTCTCGCCCAGCCCCAGCAGGTACTCGACCGCCGGCGGGAAGAGCACGTAGTAGGCGAAGGCCGAGCCGCCGACGAACGAGAGGCTCGACATCGTGACGAACGGGACGGCCCACCCGCGCTCGTGCGAGTAGAGCCCCGGCGCGATGAAGGCCCACACCTGCCACAGCAGGAACGGCGCCGAGAGGCAGATGGCCGCGTAGAGCGACACCTGGAGGTAGAGCGAGAAGGGCTCGACCGCCGTCCGGACGACCAGCTTGTCCTCCTCGTTCGGGAGGATGCCGCCGCGCGCGGCGAAGTCGGCCGGCAGCCGCACGCCCTTCGGGATGACGGACGGGCCCGAGAAGATGGGCTCGTCGGTGAAGACGCCCAGTTGCCCGTCGGAGCCGCGCGCCACGCGCGCCGCCACCGACGCGCCGGCCGGGACGACGCTCGTCCCGATCTTGGTCGTCTCCTCGAAGACGTAGCGGCCGGCGTCGCCCTCCCTGACCTCGCCCAGCGGGAGGATGCGCTCGCCGCCCGTCATCCCCTGGAGCGGGACGGGGCGCTGCGCGGCCTCGGCCAGCGCGCGCCGGACGGGGGCGGCGAGGAAGTTGTAGATGCGGTCGGAGACGAACCAGCAGAGGATGAGCGCGGCGAAGATGAAGGCGGCCGAGCGGATGATGCGCCGGCGCAGTTCGTCGAGGTGTTCGAGGAAGGACATCTGACCGCCGAGCTGGCGGCCCTCCTGCTGCTCGTCGTCCTTGTCTGTGTCGGAAAGGGTCGAAGCCATCTCGCGAGTCTTATAAGTCCGGCAGGCCGGCGTGGAAGGCGGCGCGCGCGGGGCGCGGCGCTCAGGAAGCGTTCACTTCGTCGTCTGCGGCGGCGCGCCGCTTCGCGGCCCCGCCGCCGGCTTCGTAGGCCGCGTCGTCGTCCGACGAGCCGCGCGCGACGGTGGCCGCGCCCCACTCGCCGTCGGCGTCGGCGCGCCCGGCGAACTCCCCGGCCTCGGGCCCCGCCTCGTCCGGCGGCGGGAGCGCCGCCTGTCCGGCGTCGCCGCCCGGCGCGGCCGCGCCCCCGCCGCCGGCGGCGTCGAGCGCGGGCTTGCGGCGTTCGAGTTCGACCTCGTACTCCCACGTCCGCTTGAAGTCGTCGGAGGCGCGCTTGAACTCGCCGATGGCCTTGCCGACGGTGCGCCCTATCTCGGGCAGCTTGCGCGGCCCGAACAGGATGAGCGCCACGACCGCTATCACCAGAAGCTCGGTCGTGCCCAGGAATTCGAAGACGAGAAGCAGGCTGTGCATAAGAGACTCGCGAACCGCCGCCGTCCGCCGGCCGTGTCAAAAACCGCCCTCGACCCGTCGCGGCCGGCGGCGGCCTACGGCCTACGGCTTGTACTCCGGCGGGTAGTAGATGACCTCGACGGCGCGGTCGCCGACGCCTTTGGTGTAGAAGGAGAGCGAGCGGTCGCGGTGTTCCCTGACGGGGCGGCCCTCGCGGCGCGCGGCCTCCTCCAACTCCTCGCGCGTCTCGACGCGCAGCCCGAGGTGTTGCGGGTGCTTCGAGCCGGGCGGCAGCAGCGCCACGCCGAAGCCGCGCGCGTCGCGCAGCATCGCCCAGTCCTCGTAGAGCGTCTCGACGCGGAAGCCGATGCGCTGGTACTCGCGCACGTCCCGCTCCATGTCATCGGTCTTGACCGCGATGTGGTCTACCACGCCCCCGAAGCGCGTCGCGCCCTCTTCCGACATCTTATTCCTCTTTCCAGTCCGCGTAGGTCACCGCGTAGACGTGGCGCCCGCGGTCTTCGAAGTGGCGCCGCGGCCGCCGGCCCCCGTACTGCGTGAGGCCGCTCGGCCCCTTAGAGCCCGGGCGACTCGGCGGGGAAGAACTCGTACGGGTTGAGCGGGCCCGGGCCGCCGCCGCCCGCCGGCTCGCTCCGCCGCTTCGTCATCCTCACCCGCCGCGCGCCGGCGCGCCGAAAGCGACCCGATTGTAACCCCCGCGGCCGCGCGCGGGCAAAAGCAGGGGGGCGTCCGCCCGGCGCCTGCTTGACAGGGGCGCGGGGCGTGCGCCAACCTCGCCGCAAGTCCCGCGACGAAAAAAACAGTGAAGGGGATTCGGTGTTGAAAGGGCCGCGCATAGTTTCGCTCCTGCCGTCGGCGACCGAGATCGTCTGCGCGCTCGGGCTCGAAGAGAATCTGGTCGGCGTGACGCACGAGTGCGACTTCCCGCCGTCGGTGGTGGGCAAGCCCGTGCTGACCGCGAGCCGCATCTCGCACGCCGAGATGTCGAGCGCCGAGGTGGACCACGCCGTCCGCTCGCAGCTCGACGGCCACGGCTCCATCTATAACCTCGACGCGGCGCTGCTCGCCGAGCTGAAGCCCGACCTCGTCATCACGCAGGAGCTGTGCGAGGTCTGCGCCGTCAGCTACAAGACGGTCTTGCAGGCCGCGCGCCTGATAGAGTCGGACGCGCGCGTCGTCTCGCTCGAACCGAACAACATTCAGGACATCTTCGCCAACATCCGCACGGTCGGCGAGCTGGCCGGCGCGGGGCCGGCGGCCGACGCGCTCGTGCGCGACCTGACCGTGCAGCTCGACGCGCTGGCGGTGCTGCTCACGGAGGTCGAGGCGCGGCCGCGCACGCTCGTCCTCGAATGGCTTGAGCCGCCGTTCGCGCCCGGCCACTGGGTGCCGGAGCAGGTGGCGTTCGCGGGCGGCGACGCCTCTTTCGGGAACGCCGGCGGCAAGTCGCGCGTGACCACGGCGGAAGAGATTCAAGACTACGCGCCCGAGGTCGTCGCGCTCGCGCCATGCGGCTACTACAGGGAGGACGTGCTGCGCGCGCTCGAACGCGCGCGGCTGCCGCGCGGCTGGCACGACCTGCCGGCCGTGCGCGCCGGGCGCGTCTGGGCCGTAGACGCCACCAGCTACTTCAGCCGCCCCGGCCCGCGCGTCGTCGAGGGCGCGGAGCTTCTACTGAAAGTCATCCACCCGGACATCTTCGGCGACCCGCCCGAGGCGCAGGCCGCGCGCGTGCCCGCGGGGCTGATGCGCGCGGAAGAGTCACGCGCGGAAGAGTCGTGACCGTCTGACGAGGGCGCCGCGCCCCCGCCGTGTCCGGGAAACTTATGCTCACCTTCGCGGATAACAGACGCGCGCGGGCCCTTGGCGGGCCCGCGAGGCCGAGCGCGAGCACGCCGGCCGCGCCCCGGCGCGCGGGCGACGCGACGCCGTCGAGCGCCGCCGCCGCCGGCCACGACTTCGGCCGGATAGCCGTCCGCGACGCGGCCGAAGCGGCGCGGGGGCGCGAGGCGGGGCCGCGGTGCGAGGCGGTGCGGGAGCTTGAGGCGGGGCCGGGGCGCGGGGCCGCGCGGTCGCCTTCGCGCGGTTCGTCGCCTTCGGCCCTGGGGCGTGGGGCCGGGGCGCTCATCACGCGCCCGAAGCTGTTCGTGCGCGGACTGACCCCGCAGCCCGACAGGATTCACGGGCCGCTGCTCGACCACTTCAGCCGCGACGCGGAGCTGCCGCGCGAACGTGTGTCGCAGCACGACCCGCGGTACGAGGGCTGGCTCGCGGGCGACCCGCTGGCCCCGGAGCTGCGCGTGACGCTCGACATGAACGTCCCGGCCGTCCCCGCCCCGGATTTTTCGCGTGACGAGCACGCCCTCGGCGCGTGGGAGCGGGCCAACTTCATCTTCGCGCCGCAGTTCTTCTTCAACTGCGGACGCGCCGTCGAAGGCGGCGCCGAGGCGAGCTTCGTCACGGACGTCGGCCTCCGCATCACGCGGCCGCGGTTCGAGTTCTTCATCGCCACGCACATCCGCGACAACAGAAGCGACCCGAGCCGCCCTGCCCCGGAGAGGCTGACGTGGTGGCGCATCTACGAGCGCATACGCCTGCACGCACTCGAACACTTCGCGCGCTACGGCCGCGTCGTCGCGGCGACGCGGGCCGACCTGGAGCGGAGGTTCGCTGCGCTGCCGCGGCGCGGCCGCCCCGCGCGTATGCCGCAGCAGGAGCTTGAGACGTACCTGCGCGACCTGCTCGCGCACCTAGACGGGCGCCTGCGCTACGACCTCTGGGACACGACGTGCCAGTGGGAGCGCACGGACTACCCGCGACTGTTGAGCGGCATCCCCAACGTGCAGGGCAGCTTCCGGCCGGCCTGCGACCCGCGGCCGACGGCGCCGCCCGAGCCGCTGCTGGTGACGGCGACCCCGCCGGCGCCGCCGCCGGCGCCGCGCCGCCGCGGCCGGGGGGCCAGGCCGTGAGGCGGCCGGGCCGGGGCGCGGCGCCGGCAGGCGCGGCGCTGCAACGCTTCGCCGAGGTGGCGGACTCCGTGGGCGCGACGACGAAGAAGCTGGAGAAGGCGGCGCTGCTCGGCGCGTACTTCGAGGGGCTCGCCGACGAAGACCTCGCGACGGCCGCGCGCTACTTCGCCGGGCACGTCTTCCCGCTCAACGACGCGCGCACGACCAACGTCGGCGGCGGGATGCTGCGCGACGCCATCGCGGAGGTGACGGGGCTCTCGGTCGAGAACCTGCGCCCGCGCTACGTACGCCTCGGCGACGGCGGCGACGTGGCCTTCGAAGCCTTCGCCGAGACGCGCGCCGCGGACGCCGGACCCCGGCTCACGCTCTCCGCCGCGCAGTCTCTCATCGAGACGCTGAGCGAGACGCGCGGGACGAAGAACAAGAAGGCGCTGCTCGTCTCGGCGCTCGCCGCGGCGACGCCCGCGGAGGCGAAGTACCTCGTCAAGCTGCTCGTCGGCGACCTGCGCATCGGCCTCAAGGAGGGGCTGGTCGAGGACGCCGTGGCGCGCGCCTTCTCGCGCCCGCTCGCGGACGTGGCGCGCGTCAACATGCTCACCGGCGACATCGGCGAGACGGCCGTGCGCGCGCGCCGCGGCGAGCTTGAAGGCGTCCGGATGCGCCTCTTCCACCCCATCAAGTTCATGCTCGCGACCGCGGCCGAGAACGCGGGGGAAGTGGCGCGCACGATGCCCGAGGAGTTCTACGTCGAGGACAAGTTCGACGGCATACGCGGGCAGGCGCACGTGCAGGCGGGCCGCGTCGCGCTCTACACGCGCACGCTCGACGAGGTGACGCACCGCTTCCCCGAGCTGGTCGAGCCGCTCAAGCTGCTCGGCTCCGACGCCGTGCTCGACGGCGAGATAGTGCCCGTGCGCGGCGAGGCCGTCGCGCCCTTCCTCGAACTGCAAAAGCGTCTGGGTCGCAAGACCGTCTCGGAGGAGCTGCTGGCGGGCGTGCCCGTCGCCTTCGTCGCCTACGACCTGCTCTACGCGGGCGGGCGCGTGCTGACGGACGAGCCGCTCTCGGAGCGCCGGCGCGCGCTCGAAGCGCTCGTCAAGGGCGGGCCGGCGGCCGCGGTTCGCCTGTCGGGCGCGAAGCTGACGCGCGGCGTGGCGGGGCTCGACGAGGAGTTCGACGCGGCGCGGGCGCGCGGCAACGAGGGGCTGATGATTAAAGACCCGCGCTCGTCCTACAAGCCGGGCAAGCGCGGGCGCGAGTGGCTGAAGCTGAAGCGGGCGCTGGCGACGCTCGACGTGGTCGTGACGGCGGTCGAGGTCGGGCACGGCAAGCGGCGGAACCTGCTCTCCGACTACACCTTCGCCGTGCGGCGCTCGGAGGACGACCCGGAGCTTTTGAACGTCGGCAAGGCTTACTCGGGGCTGACCGACGTCGAGCTGGCCGGGCTGACCGAGTGGTTCCGCGCGCACACCCTACAGGAGTTCGCGCACGGCCGCGTCCGCGTCGTCGAGCCGAAGATAGTCCTCGAAGTCACCTTCGACCGCGTGCAGGAGTCTAAGCGCCACAAGAGCGGCTACGCCCTCCGCTTCCCGCGCATCCTGCGCCTGCGCGACGACAAGACCCCCGAGGAGATTGACACCCTCGAAACCGTCCGCCGCATCGCGCGCGAGCTGCACGGGGAAGAGAAGGATGAAGGCTGAAGGACGAAGGATAAGGTCGAAGGATGAAGGCTGAGGGATGAAGGCCGCGGGATGAATGGAACGCTCGACGACGAAGGGGACGCTGTTCGGCGTCCCCTTCGTCATTCACGCTTCATTGCTCCCGCCCGTCAGGGGCCGACCAGCACGTCAACGAGGCGCGGGGCCTTCTCCCCGGCGCGCTTCAAGGCTTTGCGCATCTCCCTCTGCGCCACGTCCTCGCCGCGCTCACGCCGCCTCTCGCGCTCCTTGCCGCGCTCCTTCTCGTGCCCCCTGCCGCGCTCCCTGTCGGGGCGGTCTTCGTCCTTCCGCTCGTAAGCTTCCGCGTCGGCGCGCGCCGTCACGTCACGCGCGGGGGCCGTGTCTTCGTCGGCGCGCCGTCCGGGCGCGGCGCGCCTGGCAGCCGGCTCGGGCCTCGCGGCCGTCATTTCGCGGGGCGGCTCCGCGGCCGGCTCCGCGTCGGTCTGCACCGGCGGCGCGTCGGCCGCCTGCGCGGGGGCGACGGCGGCCGGCGCGGGCGCCGCGTCGGCGTTCGACGGCGCGCGGTTCAGGACATGCGAGGTGACTGCGGCGCCGGCCCCGGCCGCCGCGAGCAGCGCGACGATGAGCAGCGCGGGCGTCCACGAACGCGGCACGCCACGTCTCGCGTGCGCAGTCGGGGCGAAGTGGCGCGCGCGCGAGGGCGCCTCCGCCAGCGGCACGACGGGGTGCGCGCGGCGCGCCTCCTCCGCGTCGAAACGCGGCGCGACGAGCGTCGCCTCCGGGTCTTCGCCCGCGGCGCTGAACCTCTCCGAACGGTCACTCATACGCCCTGCCCTCAAACAGTACAGAAAAACAGTCCCAACTTTAAGAGAAGCAAAAACGGGGCCACTTCGGGCGTTTTTGAGCCCTCACGCCGCGCCCGCGCGAGTCTTCACGCGCCGCAGACGCGAAGGGGCGCGGGGAAGACCTGAGCCTTCCCCGCGCCCCTCCGCATCGCTTCGCGCGTCCGCCGCGGGCGAGCCCGCGAGCCTTAAGCGCCGGCCGCCGCCGCGCCCTCGTCGGCCAGCAGGCTGCGCAGCATCCATGCGGTCTTCTCGTGAACCTGCATGCGCTGCGTCAGGAGGTCGGCCGTCGGCTGGTCGTTCGCCGCCTCGACCGCGGGGAAGACTTCGCGCGCCGTGCGGGCGACCGCCTCCTGCCCCTCGACCAGCTTGCGAATCATCGCCTGCGCCGCGGGCACGCCCTCCTCCTCCGTGATGGAGCTGAGGCGCGCGAACTCGGCGTACGTGCCGGGGGCGGGGAAGCCCAGCGCGCGGATGCGCTCGGCAATCAAATCCACGGCCAGCGCCAGCTCGTTATACTGCCCCTCGAACATCAGGTGGAGCGTCTGGAACATCGGCCCCGTCACGTTCCAGTGGTAGTTGTGCGTCTTCAGGTAGAGCGTGTACGTGTCGGCCAGAAGCCGCGACAGCCCCTCCGCTATCTCGCGCCGCTCGCCCTCGCCGATGCCGATGTTAATGGGCATCCCCTTCGTCTCCGCCACCGCTTTGCTTGACATGATTCCCTGGTCCTCCTGCGTTTAAGAAAACTCTCCCCCGAGATAAAAAAAGTCCGCGCCTTCGCGGCCGGACGCCCCCGTCAGCCCTTCCGCCGGCACGCCGCGCAGAGCCCGCGCAGCACGACCTCGACCGTCTCGACCTCCTGCCCGCCGCCCAACTCCACGCGCGCCGGCGCGGCGAACGCCTCGTGCGGCACGTCTTCGAGCCGGCCGCACGCGCGGCAGACGAAGTGGTGGTGCGGCTCAATGTTCGACTCGTAGCGCGTCGCCTCGCCGTCGAGCAGGACTTCGCGGACAAGCCCCGCCGCGCGCAGCGCGCCGAGCGTGTTGTAGACGGTCGCGCGCGAGGCGCGCGGGAAGCGCCGGTTTATCTCGCCCGCTATCTGGTCGGCGGTCGGGTGCCCGGCGGCGCGCGTCAGGTATTCGAGCACAGCGAAGCGCTGCGGCGTCAGCCTCATCTCGGCCTCGCGCAGCCGCGTCTCGACGTCGTCGCGTGTCACTTTGTCGGCCATCGTGTAGTTAGATTACGTCTAAACTAGGATTTTGTCAAGCGCGCCGCCGGGGCGCGAAGTTGCCGCCCCGGCGCAAACGAGACATAATCCACCGCCTCGCGGCGGGGCGTTCGGCGCGGGGCGCGGGGCGGGACTTCAAAGATGCACATCCTCGGGATTTCGGCCTACTACCACGACTCGGCGGCGTGCCTGGTGCGCGACGGCGAGGTGCTGGCCGCGGCGCAGGAGGAGCGTTTCACGCGCAGGAAGCACGACCACCGCTACCCGGCGCGCTCGGTCGAGTTCTGCCTGCGCCGCGCGGGCATCACGCCCGCTGAGCTGGACTTCGTCGCCTTCTACGACAAGCCGCTCCTGAAGTTCGAGCGGCTGCTGGAGACGTACATCGACTACGCGCCGGCGGGGCTGCGCTCGTTCCTGCTGGCGATGCCGCTGTGGCTGCGCGAGAAGCTCTGGATACGCGAGCAGGTGTCGAAGGAGGCGGGCTTCTCCGGCAAGGTGCTCTTCACAGAGCACCACGAGTCGCACGCCGCGTCGGCCTTCTTCCCGTCGCCGTTCGAGTCGGCGGCCGTGCTGACGATGGACGGCGTCGGCGAGTGGGCGACCTCCTCTTACGGCTACGGGCGCGGCAACGAGTTGCACCTGCTCAAGGAGCTGCACTTCCCGCACTCGCTCGGGCTGCTCTACTCGGCCTTCACCTACTACACGGGCTTCCGCGTCAACTCGGGCGAGTACAAGGTGATGGGGCTCGCGCCCTACGGCGAGCCGAAGTACGTCCGCCTCATCCTCGACGAGCTGGTTGACCTGCGCGAGGACGGGAGTCTGCGCCTCAACATGAAGTACTTCGACTTCGCGGCGGGGCTGAGGATGACGAACGCGCGTTTCGACCGCCTGTTCGGCGGCCCGGCGCGCGCGCCCGAGTCGGAGGTGACGCAGCGCGAGATGGACTTGGCGCGCTCGGTGCAGGAGGTGACGGAGGAGGCGATGCTGCGGATGGCGCGGCACGTCCACAGGGAGACGGGGGAGCGGAACCTGTGCCTGGCCGGGGGCGTCGCGCTCAACTGCGTCGGCAACGGCCGCATCCTGCGCGAGGGGCCTTTCGAGAACGTGTGGGCGCAGCCGGCGGCGGGCGACGCGGGCGGCTCGCTCGGCGCGGCGCTTTCGGTGTGGCACCAGTATTTGGGTAACGAGAGGCGCGTCGAGGGCGTGCGCGGCGGCGGCGGCGGCGCGGACGGGATGAAGGGCTCCTTCCTCGGGCCGGAGTTCGCGGACGACGAGATAGAGGAGTCTCTGGTGACGCTCGGCGCGCGCTACAGGAAGGTCCGGCGCGAGGAGCTGGCCGGCGAGGTGGCGCGGCTGCTCGCGGAGGAGAAGGTCGTCGGCTGGTTTCAGGGGCGGATGGAGTTCGGGCCGCGCGCGCTCGGGGCGCGCTCGATACTCGGCGACCCGCGCTCGCCGCGGATGCAGTCGCAGATGAACCTGAAGATCAAGTTCCGCGAGTCGTTCCGCCCGTTCGCGCCGTCGGTGCTGCGCGAGCGCGTCGCGGACTACTTCGAGCTGGACTGCGACTCGCCCTACATGCTGCTCGTCGCGCCGGTGCGCGCGGGGCTGCGGCGCGAGATGACCGTGGAGGAGGAGCGCCGTTTCGGCGTCGAGAAGCTGAACGTGCCGCGCTCGACCATCCCGGCGGTGACGCACGTCGACTATTCGGCGCGCGTGCAGACCGTGAGGCGCGAGGACAACCCCGCCTTCTACGACCTGCTCGCGGCCTTCGAGCGGCTGACGGGCTGCGCGGTGCTCGTCAACACCTCCTTCAACGTCCGCGGCGAGCCCATCGTCTGCACGCCCTCGGAGGCGTTCGCCTGCTTCATGCGCACGGAGATGGACTGCCTCGTCCTGGGCGACTTCGTGCTCCTGAAGTCGGAGCAGGGCGCGAGCGCGCTGGCGGAGGACGTGTCCTGGCAGGAGGAGTTTCAGCTTGATTGAGCCGCGTGGGAGCGTCGCGCGCGAGCCGGCGGGGGCGGTCACGCGCGAGCAGGCGCGCAGGTCGGCGCTGCTCGTCGCCGCCGTGCTGCTCGGCGTCGCGGCGTGGAACCTCTACAAAGGGAGGGCGACGGTCGTCCTCGTCTCGGGCTCGCTCGGCGCGGCGCTGGTCGTGGCGGGGCTGTTCGTCCCGGCGGCGGCGCGCGCGTTCCACGTCGCGTGGATGCGTTTCGCGGTCGCGCTCGGGCACGTCAACAGCCGCGTGCTGCTGACGCTGGTCTACTACCTCGTCGTCACGCCCTACGGCGTCGTCTCGCGGCTGGCGCGGCGCGACCCGCTGCGGCGGCGCGGCGCCGGGGCGGAGAGCTACTGGGTCGAGCGCAAGACGACGCGGCAGGCGCGCGGGCAGTTCGAGCGCCTGTTCTGAGGTCGGCGCCGTTCGCGGTCTGAGGAGGCTTCGGTTCCTATGGGCAAACTCTCTCTCGCCGGTGAGGTCTGGGCGTTCCTGCGCCAGAACAAGAAGCTCTGGCTGCTGCCTATCGTCGTCGTCCTGCTCCTGCTCGGCGCGCTGCTCGTCTTCGCGCAGTCATCCGCCCTCGCGCCCTTCATCTACACAATCTTTTAGTGGCGGGGGCGCCGCCGGCCTTTCGTCCCCCGCGTCAAAAGCCGTCCCCCGCGTCTTCGTCTAACGGCTCGCGGCCTTCGCCGCCGGCCCCCTCGTTAACACTCGCCGGCGCCTTCGCGTCTTTCTCGGCGTAAGGGGGCGAGGGCCGCGGCGGCGCGGCGGTAATCTTCCAGACATGTTCGAGGTCGAAATCGGCACACTGCCCTTCGCAGAGGGCGCGCGCCGGGCGGAGCAGGTTCAGCCGCCCGAGGCGGCGCTCGTCGAGGCGGCGCGCGCCGGCGACCGCGAAGCCTTCGGCCGGCTCTACCACTCCTACGCGCCGCTGGTGCACGGCGTGCTGCTGGCGCGCGTGCCCTACGGCGAAGTCTCGGACCTGGCGCAGGACGTGTTCCTGACCGCGTTCCGCAAGCTCGGGGCGTTGCGCGACCCGGCGCGGTTCGGCCCGTGGGTCGCCATCATCGCGCGCAACCGCGCGGCCGACTTCTACCGCCGAGCGCGCGAGACGGAGGAGTTGCACGAGGGGCTGGCGCAGCGCGAGGGGCGCGAGGCCGAGGCGGGCGAGGCGCTCGCGGCCATCCGCGCGCTGCCCGAGGCGTACCGCGAGACGCTCGTGCTCAGGCTGGTCGAGGGCATGACCGGCCCCGAGATAGCCGAGCGGACGGGGCTGCGCCCCGGCTCCGTGCGCGTCAACCTGCACAGGGGGATGGCGCTGCTGCGGCAGAAGCTCGGCATGCGCGCCGCGTGCGCCGGCGCGGCTGAGGGCGCGGCGGAGGGCGCGGGCGACGAGGCCGACGTGCGCGAGGGTTTGAAGGGCGAGCATTCATGAGCGACTACCTTTGGGACAAGACGGGCGAGGCGGACGCGGAGGTCGAAAGGCTCGAAGCGTTGCTCGGCTCCTTCGCGCACAGGCCGCGCCCGCTGGAGGCGCCGGCGCCGGAGGTGGCGGCGGCCGAGCCGCGACGGCCCGCGCTCCTCGGCGGCGCGTGGCGCTTCCGACGGCCGCGACTCTTCGCGCCGGCCGGGCTGGCGGCGGCCGCGGCCGTGCTGCTCGCGCTCTTCGTCGGCGCGTCACTCTGGCTGCGCGGGACGGCGGACGGCGGTCAGGCCGCGTCGCGCCCGTCACGGCCGGCGGCGCAGAACGAGGCCGCCCCGTCGAAGCCAGACCCGCCGAAGTCGGACCCGTCGAAGTCAGACCCGTCGAAGTCAGACCCGTCGAGGTCAGACCCGTCGAAGTCGGAGCAGGCGCGAAGCGCGCCGGGCGCGCCGATGGATGCGCGGGGCGCGGCCGATGCGGCGCCGCGTGTGGGTGAGGCCGTGCGCGCCGCGGTCGAAGGGAAGGTCAGCGCGGTGGAGGCGAAGGCGGCCGCGGCGTCGTTGAAGGGTGAGAAAGTCGCCTCCGGCGAGGTGGCGCGTGTGGCGCCCGGGCGGAAGGACGCGCGGGGCGCGGCCGAGCACGGGCGGCGCGCGAAGTCGGAGCCAGCCGCGCGCGAAGGCGGGGGCGAAGTCTTCACCGCGGAGGCGATGCGCGGGGGCGGCGCTTCGGCGCTGCTGGAGAACACGCGCATGTTGACGAAGGAGCAGTTGGTCTACGCGCTGCGCCTGACGGGCGCGAAGCTCAGGGACGTGAGGCAGCGCGCGCAAGGGTTCGACGGGCAGAAGCCTCCTCTGCGCTGAGGCGCGCGCCGGTTGGACACGGCCGGCAGGGCCGGAACGTCGGTCGCGGGCTCAGACACTTATTGGACTTTAACCGGGACAGCGCCCGGACGTTGGTTGGGCGTTAACTGAAACACTGAGCGGGGCGGACATGATGAAAGCCATCTTCAAATCATTCGTGCGTTTCACGACGACTCTCGTCGTCGCCGCCGCGGCGCTCGCGGCCCCCTCGACGGCGCAGGCGCAGGCGACGGCGGGCCGGCTGCGGCTCGACAGCCTGGAGCGGCTCGCGCCGAAGGCGGCCGAGGCGGTCAACATCGAGATTGACGGCTTCCTCATCAACTTCGCGGGCTCGCTCCTCTCGGAGGACGACGCCGAGGAGCGGGCGGTCAAGGAGGTCGTGGCGGGGCTGAAGGGCGTTTACGTCAGGAGCTACGAGTTCAAGGCCGGCGGGCAGTTCGCCGACGCCGACCTGTCGGCGCTGCGCGAGCAGTTGCGCGCGCCCGGCTGGTCGCGCCTGCTCGGCGTCGAGTCGCGCGGGCTCGACTTCGGCGACGCGGAGCTTTACGTGGCGAGCGCCGGCGGGCGCGTCGAAGGGCTCGCGCTCCTCGTCGTCAAGTCGAAGGAGTTGACCATCATCAACATCGTCGGCGCGGTGGACGTGGACAAGCTCAAGAAGCTCGGCGCCGCGCTCAAACTCCCCCGCATCTCCGTCAGGCGGGATAAGAAAGACTGACGACTGAAAAAAAAGCACCGGGGACTGAAAAAAAAGTACCGGGCGCTGAGTGCTGAGGATTGAGTGAAG
>DASVUF010000264.1:0-6394 GCA_036387195.1 Pyrinomonadaceae bacterium
AGCCCCGCGGGCGGGCCCGAACCTCGGGCCCGCCCGCGTTTTTTTTTGGCGCGGCGTCGCCGGCGGGCGGCGGTTTTTTTGGAAAGGCGCCGCGCTATCGTTCTTTCATCTAGGCATCACGCGGAGCAGGGAGTTCCGGACGAGAGGCCGCAGTCGCGGGAGACCTCGGCACGCCCGACCTGCGCGCGAATCCCAGCAGGAGGGCTCCCCATGAAAAAGCTTCTGTTCGCGCTCGCACTTCTTATCACCCTCGGCCTTTCGTCTTCGGCGAAGGCGGACACGCTGACCTTCCAGCCCAACCCGGTCGATCTTAACGACCTCGACCACCACCAGGTCTACACGTGGAAGGTCAGCGGCGTTAACCTACAGGGGAAACAGATCACCGGCGCCCGCATCTCCATCAAGAACATCGCGAACTGGGACAAGAACCCCAACAGGCTGTTCATCCACCTGCTGGACAACGCCCGCTACTCGGGCGTCAGGTCGTTCACCGACGACCCGACCAACAGCACGCCCGTCACCGACATCCGCGACGACTTCGTGGACACGCGCTACCACAACCGCAGCGACTGGCTGGTGGCGAGCGGCACGTCCGACACCTTCCTGACCTCGCGCTCGTTCACGATGACGCCCGAGAACTTCGTCTACAACTTCACCGCCCCGCAGCTGCAGGCGCTCTTCGCCTACATCTCCAACGGCGGCAACTTCGCGCTCGGCCTCGACCCCGACTGCCACTTCTTCAACGACGGCGTCACCTTCGAGATATTCACCGGGCCGGCGGCCGTGCCCGAGCCCGCCACGCTCGCGCTGCTCGGCACGGGGCTCGCCGGGCTCTACGCGCGCCGACGCCGGCAGCAGCATTCGCGCGGCCGCGCCGCTTAAATTCCGTCACCCACTCCCGTCGCCGGCCTGCGAAGGAACTCGCCCCTTCACAGGCCGGCTTTTTTTGTTCCCACATACTGCAACCATCGGCCGCGGCCGGCGTTTTTACACGGGGTTCCCGGTGGCTTATAATTCATGAGCCCTCCGGGTTCTCGCCTTAAGCCTTTCATTCCCGAAAGTCTGCGCGGCCCGGGGCCGCAGGAGGTTCCGGCCGTGTTCAAACGCAAAGCGTCTTCGCTCGCCCTCTCGCTCGCGCTCGCCTGCGCGGCGCTCGCGCCGCAGGCCGCGCTCGGCGGCCGCCTCTCGGACGCGTCCGTGAAGGCCGACGCCGCGGCGGGCGACTCCGCCCCGGCGGTGAAGGAGGACGCGGCCGGCGAGGCTCCCGCAGCGCAGGCCGAAGCGCAGGACGGGGCGCAGGACGGGGCGCACGACGGCGCGCGGCCGCAGCCGAAGCGCAAGGGCAACGCCTTCGCGCGCGCCCTCTCCGCGCCCTTCCGCGCGCTGGCGCGACTCTTCGGCGGCGGCGGCAAGTCGAAGTCCGAGACGGCCAAAAAGTCTACGCCGCCCGCGCCCCGGACCGCGCAGAAAGTAGAAGTAGACAAGAGCGCCGCGCCGGAAGCGCCGGAGAGGGGCGAGGGCGACGCCTCTGCGACGACGACGGTACAGACGGCCGCCCCGCCGACGAGTCAGACGGCCGCCGAGGCCGCGCAGCCCGGGCCGGTTCAGGTCCCTACGGTCGCGCCCATCCTGAAACCCGCCGACGCCGCGCGGACTCGTGAAGCGGCGGAAGCGCCGGGGGCGGTCGCGCCGCCGGCCGCGCGGCCCGCGGAAGGCGCGCGCATCCTTCGCCCGTCCGACGGCGAGGTCGCGCGCGAGCTTCAGCCGAAGATGTGGATTCCGAAGATAGTCGGCGTCCCCTCGGACCCCATCTCGCAGGGGCGCGCGCTGCTCGAGCACGGCTACATTCAGGAGGCCATCGCCGAGCTTCAAATCGCCGTCACGACCGCGCTGCCCGAGCGACTGGCCGAGGCCAACAACCTGCTCGGCGTCGCCTACGACCGACTCGGCTGGCACCTACAGGCGGCCAACGCGTACCGCCGCGCGCTCGCCGCCTCGCCCAAAGACCACGTGGCGCTCGCCAACCTCGGTTACTCGCTCTACCTCGCCGACGACTACGCCGGCGCGCTCAAGCGGCTCAGGCAGGCGGCCAGGCTCGCGCCGTCCGAGCCCGTCATCCTCAACAATCTCGGCGTGGTCAACGCGCGCCTCGGCCGCTTCGACGAAGCGTACAAGAACTTCGCGCGCGCCTCGGGCGAGTACGAGGCGCACCTCAAGCTCGCGGGCATCCTCGAAGACCGGCGGCGCGACGGCGAGGCGGTCAAACACTACGAGGCCGCGCTCCGGCTTCAGCCCGACGCGAGCGCCGTCCTCGAACGCCTCGCCGCGCTCTACGAGCGAACGGGCGCGCGCGACAAGGCCGACACCGCCCGCCGCGCGCTCGGCCGACCCCAGCCCAACCCGCAGAAGACCGCCACCGGCGGCGGCGGCTGAGCCCGGGGCGCCGAAAAGTGTTCAAGCCGAAGTGCGGAAGGCGGCCGGGGAGAGATGCCTCCCCGGCCGCCTTCCGCCTTTCGCCTCCCGCCCTTCGGCTGCCGTGTAAGATTGAGAGACGAGGAGCACGCCCCGCGCCCGGCGCCGCGGACTGAAGACGAGGGCGGCGGTCAGCAGGCGCCGGAAAGACCGAAGGCGGCGCGCCCCGGCTGATGGCCGAAGACGCGCCGCCCGTTCTTCATCAACTGTCTACTGTCTACTGTCTCTTGGTCAGGTTGTAATCGCGCAGCCGGCGGTAGAGCGTAGAGGGCGAGATGCCGAGAATCTCGGCGGTCTTGCCGCGGTGCCAGCCGGTCTGCTCCAGCGCGGCGAGTATCTGCTGGCGCTCGACCTCGCGCAGCGGCGGCGTCACGCCGGGCGCGGCCGAGGCTCCCTGCGCGGACGAGTCGCCGGGCGTCGCGGCGGCGGCCGACACCGGGCGGAAGGTGAGCACGGGGCTGACTATCTCGGGCGGAAGCTCGGCTGGCGTGATGCGCGCGTCGTTGGCGAGCAGCACGGCGCGCTCCAGCGTGTTGCGCAACTGGCGGACGTTGCCCGGCCACGCGTAAGACCTGAGCGCGGCCAGCGTCTCGGGCGCCAGCTCGGGCGCGTTCGCCCCGGCGAGCCGCGCCAGGAGGTGGCGCGCGATGGGCTCGACGTCGTCAGGGCGCTCGCGCAGCGGCGGCAGGTTTATCTGGAAGCTGTTGATGCGGTAGAGGAGGTCCGCGCGGAAGCGGCCGTCGGAGGTGACTTCGTTGACGTCGCGGTTGGTCGCGGCGACGATGCGGACGTTGACCTGCACCTTGCGCACGGCGCCGACGCGGTAGAACGAGTTGGTCTCGATCGCCCGCAGCAGCTTCGACTGCAACGGCGGCGGCAGCTCCGTCACCTCGTCGAGGAAGATGGTGCCGTTGTCGGCCAGCTCCCACAGGCCGAGCTTGCGCCCCTTGGCCCCCGAGAACGCGCCCGCCTCGTAGCCGAACAGCTCCGACTCCAGCAGCGACTCCTGGAAGGCCGCGCAGTTCAGGTCAATGAACGAGCCCTCGCTGCGGAGCGAGAGGCGGTGGATGGCGTTGGCTATCAGCTCCTTGCCCGTGCCCGACTCGCCCGTGATGAGCACCGAGGCGTCCGACGGCGCGACGCGCTCCACCAGGCGCATCACCTCGCGCATCGCGTCCGAGACGAAGACTATCTCGGGCGTCGCCGTCTGGCGCTCGACCAGCGTGCGCAGCCGCGCGTTGTCAACGCGCAGGCGCCGCTTCTCGGCCGCCTGCTTGACCAGCGCGTCGAGTTCGGCGATGCGGTAGGGCTTCGAGAGGTAGTCGTAGGCGCCGAGCTTCATCGCCTCGATGGCCGACTCGACCGTCGCGTGCCCCGTCAGCATGATGACCTCGGGCGGGTTCGGCCGCTGGTGGACGCGCCGCAGAAGCTCCATCCCGTCCATGTTCGGCATCGAGATGTCTGAGAGCAGCACGTCCACGTTGCTCTCTTCGAGCAGCTTGAGGGCGGCCTCGCCGTCGGGGGCGGCGCGCACGTCGTGGCCCATGCGCTGGAGTTCTTTCTGCAGAACGAGGCGGAGGTTGGCCTCGTCTTCGGCGACGAGGATTCTCGCGGGCTGTCGGTTCTCGCTCAACTGGGCAGGTCTCCGTCAGAGGATTTAGCCGCGGGGAGCACGATGCGGAACGTGCTGCCGCGGCCCACGGCCGACTCCACGCCGATGCGACCGCCGTGCTCGGTAACAATACCATAACAGACGGCGAGTCCTAACCCGGTGCCACGCCCGACCTCCTTGGTGGTGAAGAAGGGGTCGAAAATCCTCTCGCGTATCTCCTCGGGGATGCCCTGCCCCGTGTCGCAGACCTCGATGCGGACGGCCCCGCCCTCGCCGTCCGCGGCGCGCGACGTGCGGAGCGTGAGCGAGCCGCCCTGCGGCATCGCGTCAATCGCGTTCTCGGCGAGGATGATGACGGCCTGCTGCAACTGCCCCGTGTCGCCCGAGACGAGCGGCAGGCCCGCGGCCAGCTCCGTCTCTATCTCGACGGCGGCGCCGCGCTTCTGGTGCGCGAGCAGGCGCGCGGCCGACTCGACCACCTCCGAGACGTTGACGGGCGCGGGCTCGACGGCGCGGGCGCGGCTGAAGTCGAGCAGCCCGTTCGTGATCTGCTTGCAGCGGAACGCCTCGCCGCGGATGAGCTGAAGGTACTCGCGCAGGTCTTCGACGTCGGCGCCCTCGCCGTAGACGCCCTCGGCGACGCGCGACTCCAGCGCCTCGGCGCAGGCCGAGATGGTCGCCAGCGGGTTGTTTATCTCGTGGACGACGCCGGCGGCGAGGCGCCCGACGGCCGCGAGCCGCTCGGTGCGCGCCACGGCGCGGTTGGCCTCGACGCGCGCCGTGATGTCCTCGCCGACCGTGATGACGTGCGAGACTTCCTCGCCGTCTATGCGCATCGGCACCTTGCTGACGAGCCAGTGGCGCGTCGAGCCGTCGCGGCCGCGCGACTCCTGCTCGATGTGCTCTATCTCGCCGGTCCGGAAGGCGCGGTCGAACTCGCGCTCCATCACGCCGCGCGGCTGGCGCTTCAGCACCTCGAAGATGTTGCGCCCCAGCACGTCGCGGCGCGGGATGCCCTGCCCGCCCAGCTCGCGGTTGCGGTTCCACGCGACGACGCGGTAGTCGCGGTCAACGGCGTAGAGCGAGACGGGCAGGCTGTCAATGATGGCCTCGGTGAAGCGGCGCTGGCTCTCGGCCTCGGCCGTCCGGCGCTCGACCTCGCGCGCGAGGTGGACCGAGGCCGAGCGCGCCGCCTCGTACAGCGTCGAGATGCGCGCGGCCAGCGCGGCCTGCTGCGCGGCGGCCTCGACCAGGCGCTCCTCCGTCTGGCCGCAGTCGGCGCGGCGGTCGTAGCCGACGACGAGCGCGCCGAGCGCGTGGCCCTCGAACCGCAGGGGGGCGGCGAACTCGACGACGTGCGTCTCGTCCCTGAGGAAGAAGCGCGCGCGGTCGTCCGTGCACTTCGAGGTCGAAGGCGCCGACGCGAGCCACGAGCGCAGGCGGCCCACGTCGAGCATCGAGGCGTCCTCCTCGGCGCTGCCCTCGCGGTCGAAGACGCAGACGGTCAGGCCCTCGCCCTTGGGCGCGCCGGCGCGGGGGCGCACGCCGCCCTCGCGGAGCAGCACGGCGGCCGTCAGCGAGGCGTCCGCGCCCTCGAAGGTCGCGCCGGCCACGCGGCGGACGACCTCCGCGGGCGAGAGCGCGTGCAGCAGCCCGCGCCCGAGGTCGGCGATGAAGGCCAGCTCGCGGTTGCTGCCGCGCAGCAGCCGCTCGCGCTCGGCCGATTCGAGGTGCGCGCCGACGCGCGTCACCAGCTCGCGCGCGGTCGCCCCCTTGACGACGAAGTCGTCGGCGCCGGCGGCGAACGCCTCGACCTTGTACTCCTCGCGGTCGTGCGACGAGAGGATGATGACGGGCAGCCGCCGCGTCGCGGCCTGCGCGCGCAGCAGGCGGCAGAGCGCCAGGCCGCTGACGCCCGGCAGCTCGACGTCCAGGACGATGAGGTCGCAGCCCTCACGGTGCAGCTCCCTGAGCGCCTCGGCCGCGTCGCCGCAGGCCAGCACCCTGTGCCCCTCCGACTCGAAGGCGCGCCGCAGCCCCGCGCGCACGCGCTCGTCGTCCTCGACCACGAGAATCGTCGCGGCCTTCTCCGAAACCTGGGAAGAGACTGTCATATTCTCGCTTCTATGGAATCTCACGCGTCGCGTTGTGAGGCCGGCGGCCGTCGGCCGAGTCTCAAGGGGTTTTGCGCGCGGCTTTCGCCGGCGCGCGGGGAGGGGCGACTTCGATTGAAAACGACCCGCGGGGGGAAAGTCAAGAAGAACGTCAGCCCCGTGGGGCGGGCCGCGGCGAGAAGAAGCGCTTCCTCTC
>DASVUF010000265.1:0-9022 GCA_036387195.1 Pyrinomonadaceae bacterium
AACCCGCCGAAGACTAAAGCGCGCCCCGCCGCAGACCGTAGGCGCGCCCCTCCGCAGACCGAAGCCCCCGCCCCTCCGAAGGCCGAAGTCCCGCCCCGCCCTGACTCGTTTCAAAACGCGAATTCGTCCCGCCGTCCCGCCGCCTTCGTACAGAAAGCGTGCGAGGCCGCGCCCCGCTTTCGCGGCGCGACGGCGCGCCTCGGGTTTAAGTCTTTAAGGTCGGCGGCTTTACGCCGCGCGCGCCGCGCGCGCCGCCGGCCGGCATGGGCGTTGCTTTGTGCTGTTGAGGACAGAAGCACTACCTAACTAACCAACACGGGGGACGCTGAAGGTTTATGAGGGAGATCGCCGACAACTTTATCAAGCTCATCGCGCTCATCATGCTGACGCTGACGCTCGCCGTCTCGACGGCGGCGTTCACGATGCTCTTCGGCTGAAGCCCGCCTCAGGCGCGCGACGGAAGGCTCCCTTGAAAGGCTCTCCCCGCCTTTCCGAAACGAGAAATCGGTGACGATTGGCAGTTTACTTCCGGCACACGGAAGGAAAACGATGCGACCCGCGGGCGGCGGCCGTGTGCGCGCGCCCGCGCCGGGACGGGTGCGCCCGGCGTGTGTGGAGGGCGGATGTCGAGGGCGCTTCAGACCGAATTCGGCGGACTCACGAAGGCGCGCGCGCACGGCCGCCGCGCTCGCCGCGCGGCGTTCTACCGGGGCGAGTCCGACGCGACGCCGGCGCGCCTGCTGCCGCGGCTGCTGCGCCTGCTCTGCGCGCTCGTAATCGCCGCGGTCGTCGCCACGTCGGCCGCCTTCGCCTACCTCTACTCGCACTACTCGAAAGTCGTTGACGCGCGCATGGCCTCGGGCTACGTGGCGAGCCGCGCGGGGGTCTACGCCGCGCCGCGCCGGCTGCGCGCGGGGCAGAGGATGACGGCCGAGGGGCTTTCCGACATCCTGCGCCGCGCAGGCTACGTCGAGGGCGAGGCGAGCCGCGTCTGGAACGGCGCCTTCAAGGTCGGAGAGGGCGCAATCGAAATCTTCCCGGCCGAGACTCAGGACGGCGCGGAGGCGCCCGCGGCCGTCCGCGTCGCGTTCGACCGACGCGGCCACATCTCCGGCCTGACCGGCGACGGCGCGCCGCTCGAATCCTTCGCGCTCGCGCCCGAGCCGCTCACCGTCGAGGCGGGCGAGAAGACCTCGGAGCGCGCCGGGCTCTCCTACGCCGAAATCCCCGGGACGCTGCGCCGCGCGATTCTTTCGGTCGAAGACCGCCGCTTCTTCGAGCACGGCGCGGTTGACCTGCGCGGCGTCGCGCGCGCGGCCTTCAGTTGGGGCGAAGACTCGCTCGAACCGAAGCAGGGCGGCTCGACCATCACGCAGCAGCTCGTCAAGAACACCTACCTCACCCCGGAGCGCACGCTCCGACGCAAGTTCCGCGAGGCGGCGCTCGCCACCGTCCTTGAGAGCCGGATGTCGAAGGAGGACATCTTCGCGCTCTACTGCAACGAGATTTACCTCGGCCAGCGCGGCTCCATCGCCGTGCGGGGCGTCCGGCAGGCGGCGCGCGTCTTCTTCGGCAAGGAGCTGAAAGACCTCTCGCTGGCCGAGTCGGCGACCATCGCCGGGATGATTCAGAGCCCGGGGCGTTACGCGCCCGACCGCCACGCGGAGGCGGCGCGCGCGCGCCGCAACCTCGCGCTGGCCGCGATGCTGCGCGACGGCGCCGTCACGCCCGAAGAGGCGCGCGCCGCCTGCGACGAGCCCGTCCGCGTCGCGCCGCTCGAACGCGCCGACGCCGTCGCGCCCTACTTCATAGACTACGTGGGCCGCGCCGTCGAGTCGCGGCTTGAGCAGGAGCCCGGGCAGGAGGGGCGCAGCCTGCGCGTCTACACGACGCTCGACCTCGACCTCCAGCGCGCCGCCGAGGAGGCGGTCGCGCGCCAGGTCGGGCGACTCGAGCAGACCTTCAAGGGGCGACGCCGTCCGCAGGCGGCGCTCGTCGCCCTGGACCCGCGGACGGGGCACGTGCTGGCGATGGTCGGCGGCGCCTCCTACGCCGAGTCGCAGCTCAACCGCGCGACCGACGCGCGCCGCCAGCCGGGCTCGGTCTTCAAGCCGGTCGTCTACGCGGCGGCGATGGAGGCGGGGCTGTCGCCGCTCACGCTCTCCTCGGACGAGCCGCGCGAATTCACCTACGCGGGACGCTCGCGCTACCGGCCGGCCAACTACGGCGGCGCGTTCTCGATGCGCGACGTGACCCTGCGCGACGGGCTGGTGCGCTCGCTCAACGTCGTCGCGGTGGACGCGGCGATGAGGACGGGTCTGACGCGCGTCGCCGCGCTCGCCGGCCGTCTGGGTCTTCCGAGCCCGAGCCCGGTCTACCCCTCGTTCGCGCTCGGCGCGGCCGAGGCCACGCCGCTCGAAGTGGCGACCGCCTACACGGCCTTCGCCTCCGGCGGCCGCGTCGCGCGCCCCGACCCCCTGCTGCGCGTGGGCGACGCCGCGGGCGACTACGGCGCGCGGGAGGGCGCGGACGAGCAGGTGTTGAAGCCGGCGACCGCCTACATGCTGACGGACATGATGACGGCCGTGATTGACCGCGGGACGGCGCGCGCCGCGCGCGGCGCTTTCAAGGGTACGGCCGTCGCGGGCAAGACGGGGACGAGCCGCGACGGGTGGTTCGCGGGCTACACGCCCAACCTCGTCTGCGTCGTGTGGGTCGGCTTCGACGACAACGAGGAGCTTGACCTGACGGGCGCGGACGCGGCGCTCCCGGCGTGGACGGAGTTCGTCAGCCGCGCCGTCGCGCTGCGGCCCGAACTGGGCGGCGAGGAGTTCGCGCGCCCCACCTCCGTCACCTTCGCCGAGGTGGACCCCGAGACGGGGCTGGCGGCCGCGCCCTCGTGCCCGCGCCGCGAACGCGTCGCGCTCGCGCCCGCCTTCGTCCCCGACCACGAGTGCTCGCTCCACGGCGACCCCTGGGGGCTGCTCGCGCTCGCGGCCTCGGCGTCGCAGACGGCGGCGCACGCCACGAACGCGCAGGCGGAAGCGCCCGCGGCCGTCTCGTACGAGACGCCGGCGTCGGGCGCCGTCTACGGGCCGCGCGACGCGCACGCGGCCCCGGCCGCGCCGGCTGGTTCGAGGCCGGCCTCCTTCGCCGACGAAGGGCGCGCCACGCGCGTCGAGGTCGGCCGCGACGGGCGAAGCCGCCTGACGAACGACCTCCGCGTCGCGCCCGCCGGCGCGGGCGGCTGGCAGGAGTGACGGGCGTCCACGAAAGTCGCGCCCGGCGCCGGGCGCGGGGCCGGAAAGATTAACCACACGGGGACGCGGGGCGCGGCTTTGAGGCTTCATCGCCTTCAAGCCGCGCCCCGCGCCCCCGTGTGGTTGAATGTTCTTACTGTCGGCGCTCGAAGAGTACCTGCGCGACGGCGTGCTCGGCGGTGTGCGAGAGCGAGAGGTGCGCGTGCGTCGCGCCCAGGCGCTCGAAGAGAAGGCGGGCGTGGCCCGTGAGGTTGAGCGAGGGCGCGCCGGCGTCGTCGGAGGCGACCTCGACGTGATGCCACGAGAGGCCGTCGCGCCAGCCCGTGCGCAGCGCCTTGAAGGCCGCCTCCTTGGCGGCGAAGCGGGCGGCGTAGTGCTGCGCCGCGGCGGCCGCGCCGCGCGCTTCGCAGTAGGCGCGCTCAGACTCCGTGAAGACGCGCTCGCGGAAGCGCGGCGTGCGCCCCAGCACTTCACGCACGCGGCGGATTTCGATAATGTCTATCCCGATGGAGACTATCACGGCTGAGACGGAAGTGGAGCGCGCCGGCTTCCGCTGGCGCGAGGGCGAGGGCGGCGTGCGCGCGCTGGCGTGCGACGCGCTCGAACGCGAAGGGTTCGCCAACGCCTTCTCGACGCGCGTCGGCGGCGTGAGCCCTTTCCCCGAGGGCTCGCTCAACCTCGCGGGCTTCGACCAGGACGCGGCGGAGAACATCCGCGAGAACCGACGCCGTCTCGTCTCGGCGCTCGGCGGCGGGTGGGCGCTGGCCGCCTGCTGGCAGGTTCACGGCCGCGACGTCTTCGTCGTGCGCTCGGCCGAAGACCCGCAGTCCGAGGACGCGCGCCGCGACGCGCTGGCGACGAGCCTGAAGGGCGTGCTGCTCGGCGTCAAGACGGCCGACTGCGTGCCCGTCCTCCTCGGCGACGCGCGCCGGGGCGCGTGCGCGGCGGCGCACGCCGGCTGGCGCGGCACGCTCGCCGAGATAGTCCCGCGCGCGCTCGCGGTCATGCGCGAGGAGTTCGGCACAGACCCGCGCGACGTGCGCGCCGCCGTCGGCCCGGCCGCGCTCGGCTGCTGCTACGAGGTCGGCCGCGAAGTCGTCGAGCCCTTCCGCGAAAAATTCGCGGACGCCGGCTCGCTCTTCACGCCGACGACCGAGGGGCGCGCGCTCGTAGACCTGCACGAGGCGAACCGGCGGCAGTTGGTCGCCGCCGGCGTGCCCGCCGGGAGGATACACCTGCTCCCGCTCTGCACCATCTGCCGCCCCGACCTCTTCTTCTCCTACCGGCGCGACCGCAAGCTCTACGGCCGCACGGGCCGCCTGATGTCGGTCATCGGCCGGCGCTGAAGCCTGTAGATTTTCAGCCGCGCCGCCTGCGGCCGCCGCCGCCGAAGTACTGGCCGTTGATGCGGTTCGAGGGCGTGTCGCGGCCGACGACGGCGATGCGCAGCGGCAGCTCGCGCGTCGCGGGCGGGAAGCAGACCTCGTCGCTGCAACTCTGGAAGCGGAGGCTGACGCGCACCGTCTCGATGCGCAGCGGGTGGCCGGCCGGCACGCTGACGTTGAAGCGGAAGATGGCGCGCCCCTCGTAGACGGCGAGGCGCTCCTCGGCCGAGCCGCCGAAGCGGAACGAGCGCACCGCGCCGCGCGGGTACGTGACCGGCGTGACGCGGAAGCCCTTCGGCGCGTCAACCCTGAGCGTCGTCGGGACGGCGTACTTGCCGAGCGGCCGGTTCGAGTTGACGTGGAGGCCGCGCGGGATGTCCATCACGACGGCCGCCTGGAAGGTGCTGCCCTGCTGCGCGGGGTCAACCGAGAAGAAGCCGTTGACGCCGATGTTGGCGGGCTGCGGCTCGGGCGCGGGCGCGGCGTTCGCCGGCGCGGGGCGCGGGGCCGCCGCGCCGCCGCTCGCGGCGGGCGCGAGCGCCGCCGCCGACACGAGCAGCGCGAGCGCGAGTTTGATGACGGAGTCTCTTTTCATCCGGAGTTCTTCCCTCGACTGTCCCCGCAGGGTCGGGGCTTTAGGAGAGCTGGTAGAGCGCCGGCGGCGCGGGCGCGCGGCGCGCGGCGAGCTGGCCGCAGGCGGCGTAGATGTCGCGCCCCCTCGGCCGGCGGACGAAGGCGTGGACGCCCTTGGATTCGAGTATCGCCTTGAAGGCTTCGACGCGCGCGGCCGGCGACGGCCTGTAGGGCAGCTCGTCCGCGGGGTTGTGCGGGATGAGGTTGACCTTGGCGCGGAGCTGGTGGCGGTTGAGCAGGTTCGCCAACTGGCGCGCGTGCCCGTCCGAGTCGTTGACGCCGTCGAGCATGACGTACTCGAAGGTGAACCGCTCGCCCGGCCTCAAAGACTCCTCGAACTCCCTGCACGCCGCGAGCAGCTCTTCGAGCGGCCAGCGCTTGTTAATCGGCATCAGGCGGTCGCGCAGCTCGTCCGTGGGCGCGGCCAGCGAGATGGCGAGGTGCGGGCGGTCGGGCACGCGCGCCAGCTCTCTGATCTTAGGCACGACGCCGGCGGTCGAGACAGTCACGCGGTTCGGGACGATGTGGAGGCCCTCCTCGTCCGACATCACGCGCAGCGCCTTCATCAGCGGCTCGAAGGCGAGGAAGGGCTCGCCCGCGCCCATGGCGACGAGGTTCGTGCCGCGCGGGGTGGCCGCGCCCACGCCGTAGGCGTCGTTGAGGGCGACGATTATCTGCTCGACCATCTCGCCGGCGGCGAGCGTGCGCAGCAGGCCGAGTTTGGCCGTCAGGCAGAAGTCGCACTGGAGCGGGCAGCCCGACTGCGACGAGAAGCAGATGGTGTCGCGGCGCTCCTCGGGGATGAAGACCGTCTCGACGGGCAGGCCGTCGCGCGTCTTCAAAAGGTAGCGGCGCGTGCCGTCCTGCGCGACGTAGCGCGACTCGACCGTCAGCGTCGAGGCGGTCGCCGCCTCGCCGAGCCGCGCGCGGAAAGCCTTCGGCAAATCGGTCATCTCGCCGAAGTCGCGCAGGCGCCGGCGCTGGAGCGCGCCGAAGAGCTGGCGGCCGCGGTAGGCGGGCTCGCCCAGGCCCTCCGCGAAGCGTCCAAGCTCCTCGCGCGTCAGCCCCGTCAGGTGTGTGCGTTCGTCCGTCACCGTCATGATTCTACACCGTCCGCGCCCGCGCCCGCAGCGTGCGGGCGCGCCGGAAATCGTTTATAAAAACGACCGCGGCCGTCCACGTCGTCTTCCGAAAGTTCGTACCGGAATTAGATGCCCGAGAGGCGTGGTTAGGTTGATGGCCGGCCGCAAAAGAGGGCGGCCGCAAAGATGGACGGCCGGCGCCGCGGCGGTTGATAATGGCCGCGGCCGGCGTCGGCGTCGGCGCGGGCCGGGGAGTGAGGTGAGAGCGCTTGAGGCTTCTGAAACATTGTCTGCCGCTGCTGCTGGCCGCGCTGGCGGCCGCCGGCTGCTCCGCGAACGCGACCGGCGCGGGGGCCGCCGCGGGCCGCGCGCCGGCCGCGCCGGCCTCGGCGGCGACGACGCCGCCGCCGCCGCAAGGCGCGCCGGCCGCGCGCCCTTCGAGCGGGTCGCCCTTCCACGACCGGCTGGCCGAGGCGGCCGTCGAGCGCACGGGCCACCAGGTGCGCTACGACCCGACCTACTTCCGCATCCCGTACCCGGGCGGCGACGTGCCGGCCGAGGTCGGCGTCTGCACGGACGAGGTCATACGCTCTTACCGCGCCGTCGGCGTTGACCTCCAGAGGGAAGTCCACGAGGACATGGCCGCGAACTTCTCGGCCTACCCGCGCAAGTGGGGGCTGAAGAAGACCGACACCAACATAGACCACCGGCGCGTCCCGAACCTGATGGTCTTCTTCGAGCGCCGGGGCGCGGCGCTGCCCGTGACGCAGGCGGCGCGCGACTACAGGCCGGGCGACGTGGTGACGTGGGATTTGGGGAACGGGCTGACGCACATCGGCGTCGTGGTCAACGTGGCGTCGGAGGCGGACGCCGCGCGGATGCAGATAGTCCACAACATCGGCGCGGGGCCGAAGATGGAGGACGTGCTCTTCAACTGGAAGATTACGGGCCACTACCGCTACGCGGGGCCGAAGCCCGCGCCGGCGCCGCCGGGGCCGGCGGGCGGGAGAAGGTAGCTGATGACGATTACGCTCAGAGACGTTGACCGCGAGAACTTCAGGCGCTGCATCCAGCTCGAAGTCCACGAGGGGCAGCGCGACTACGTCGCGTCGAACCTCTTCTCCATCGCGCAGTCGAAGGTCGAGCCGGCCTACAGGACGCAGGCCGTCTACGACGGCGAAGAGATGGTCGGCTTCGTGATGTACGGCTACGACGCGGAGGAGGGCTGCCACGCCGTCTCGCGCGTGATGATAGACAAGAATCACCAGGGGAAGGGCTACGGCCGGGCGCTGATGACGGAGGTCGTCCGGCGGCTGCGCGCCGAGCCCGGCTGCCGCCAGATAGCGCTCAGCGTCAACCCCGCGAACCGGCCGGCCGCGGCGCTCTACGAGTCGCTCGGCTTCGTCAAGACCGGCGAGGTGTCGCACGGCGAGGACGTGATGCGCCTCAGGTTCGAGGACTGAGCGCGCGGCCGCCCCGGATTTCCCGCTACGGACTTGCCTGACGTGGAAGATAACCGGAACCTTGAGACTTACGGCTGGGACGAGTCCTTCGCCGCGGCCTTCGCGCCGCACGCGGCCGAGGGGATGGAGGCGGGCCGCGTCTTCCTCCAGCACAACCGCGCGCTGATGCTCTACACGGCGTCGGGCGAGTTGCAGGCGGAGACGACGGGGCGCCTGCGCTACCACGCGCGCGGCGCCGAGGACCTGCCGGCCGTGGGCGACTGGGTCGCCTTCCGGCGCGTGGGCGAGGAGGGCAAGGCGAAGATTCACGAGATACTGCCGCGCCGCTCGAAGTTCTCGCGCCGGGCGGCGGGCAGCGAGACGGCCGAGCAGATAGTGGCCGCCAACGTGGACACGGTCTTCCTGGTGACGGGGCTCGACCACGACTACAACCCGCGGCGCGTCGAGCGCTACCTCATCATGGCGTGGGAGAGCGGCGCGGAGCCGGTCGTCGTCCTCAACAAGGCCGACCTCGTCGAAGAGGCGGAGGGGCGTCGGCGCGAGATAGAGGGCGTCGCGCCGGGCGTGCCCGTCCTGCTGCTGAGCGCGAAGCGCGGCGTCGGCGTCGAGCGGCTCGTGCCCTACGTCACGCGCGGCCGGACGGTGGCGCTGATGGGCTCTTCGGGGACGGGGAAGTCAACCATCACCAACCGGCTGCTCGGCGCAGAGGTGCAGCGCACGCAGGAGGTGCGGCTGGCCGACGCGCGCGGCCGCCACACGACGACGCACCGCGAGCTGTTCGTGCTGCCCGGCGGCGGCCTCGTCCTCGACACGCCGGGGATGCGCGAGCTGCAACTGCTGGTGAGCGAGCGCGGGCTGCGCGAGACGTTCGAGGAGATAGAGGGGGCGGCGGCCGCGTGCCGCTTCACCAACTGCGGCCACGAGGGCGAGCCGGGATGCGCGGTGCGCGCGGCGCTCGAAGACGGGCGGCTCGACCCCGAGCGCTACGAGAACTACCGCAAGATGCAGGCCGAGATGCGCCACTCCGCCACCCTCCTCGACCAGCGCAAGGCGCACGAGGAGAAGTCGCGCGTCAAGCGCGTCCACCGCGACCTCAAAAAGTCCAACAAGAAGAAGTGAGGGGGCGCGGGGCGGAAGGCGAGCGGGGAGGGGCGAGAGACGAAAGGGAGACGGGGGGCGGCGCGGCCTTCATCATCGAA
>DASVUF010000266.1:0-40979 GCA_036387195.1 Pyrinomonadaceae bacterium
GCACAGTGGAGCGAAGACCTCGAAGACGGAGAGGTCGAAGCTGACGGAGGTGGAGGCCAGGACGCCCGAGAGCTGGCGGTCGTCGAAGGCGTCGCGCGCCCAGCGGAGGAAGACGGCGGCGCCCGAGTGCGTGAGGGCGACCCCCTTGGGCCTGCCCGTCGAGCCGGAAGTGTAGATGACGTAGGCGAGGTTGCCCGGCGACACGGCGGCGCCATGCGCCCGCGCCGCCTCCTCGCCCGCGTCTTCCTCGCCAATGTCGTCAACGCGGACGACCGCCGCCCCCGCGCCCTGCGCCAGCGCGGCCGCCAGCCCCGACAGCTTCCCGCCCGTCAGCACGAGCGAGAGCCCCGCGTCTTCGGCCATGAAGCGCAGCCGCTCGGCAGGGTACTCCGGGTCTAATGGCACGTAGGCCCCGCCCGCCTTCAAGACGCCGAGCAGGCCGACGACCAGTTCGGTCGAACGCTCCAGCAGGACGCCGACGCGCGACTCGGCGCCCACGCCGCCGCGGCGCAGGCGAGCGGCCAGCCGGTCAGCCCTCTCGTCGAGTTCGGCGTAGGTCACGCGCTCGGACTCGAAGACGAGCGCGGGGGCGTGTGGGGTGAGCCGCGCCTGACGCTCGAACAACTCGTGGACGGTGGCGTCCGCAGGGTAGTCGCGCCGCGTCTCGTTCCAGCCAAAGAGGAGTTGTCGCCGCTCGTCTTCGGGGAGAATCGGCAGGTCGCCGAGACGCGCCCCGGGGTCGGCCACGACGCCTTCGAGCAGCGCCCCGAAGTGGCGCGACATCCGCTCGATGGTCGTCGCGTCGAAGAGGTCCGTGTTGTATTCGAGCGAGGCGACAAGACGCTCGCCTGTCTCGACCAGCACGAGCATGAGGTCGAAGTGCGCCGCGCGCTGCGGCAGCGGCATGGGTTCGAGGACGACATCGCCGAGAGGTATCCGGGCGCCCTCGTCGCCGACCCCGAGCGCCGCCAGCGCCTGCCCGTCCGGCAGGTGTGACTTCTGGAGCGTGAACATCACCTGAAACAGCGGCGAGCGGCTCGCGTCACGCTCCGGCTGGAGCGACTGCACCAGCAGCGCGAACGGGTAGTCCTGATGCTCGAAGGCCGCGAACACGGCGCGGCGCGTCTGACTCAGAAACTCCTCGAAAGTCTGCTCCCCGGAGAGTCGCGCGCGCATCACCACGGGGTTGACGAGGTAGCCGACCAGCCCGGCCATCCAGCCCCGGCTGCGCCCCGAAGTGGGCGAGCCGACGAGAATATCCTCCTGACCCGTGTAGCGGTGGAGCAGGAGTTGGAAGGCGGCCAGCAGCGTCGTGTAGAGCGTCACCCTCTGGCCCCGGCTGAACGCCCGGAGCCGCCGGGTCAGCTCCGGGCCGAGGCCGAAGGAGTGCGTGGCGCCGCGGTAGGTCTGCACGGGCGGGCGCGGACGGTCGGTCGGCAGTTCGAGCACGGGCAGTTGCCCGGACAACTCCCGCTGCCAGTACGCACGGTGTAGCTCGCCTTCCTCGCTCCGCGCCAACTCCTCCTGCCAGCGCACGTAGTCCGAGTACACGCGCGCCAGGGGGGGCAGTTCGGCGAGCGCGCCGCTCCGACGCGCGCCGTAGAGGACGCCCAGCTCTTGCGTCAACACCGCCAGCGACCAGAAGTCGAGCACGATGTGATGCGCCGTCAGCAACAACACGTACTCGCCCGCGGGGCGCGCGAACAGGTGGACTTTCAGCAGCGGGCCGCGTTCGAGGTCGAACGGCCGCCGGGCCTCTGCGGCCACACGCTCTTGCAGACGCGCCTCGTCGAGCCCCGCCGCGTCCTCCTCCTGAAAGTAGACCGCGGCGTGCTCGTGGACGCGCCGCACGGGGCCGCCGTCTCCGGCTTCGAAGGTCGTGCGCAGCGACTCGTGGCGGTCGGTCAGCTCCTGAAACGCGAGCCGCAGGCAGTCCACGTCGAGGCCGGAGCGGATGCGCGCGGCGTATGCGAGGTTATAAGTTGACTCTTGCGGCGCGAGCTGGTGTGTGAACCAGAGCGACTGTTGACCGCCGGAGAGGGGTCGCACGTCGCCGGCCGCCGACTGCGCCGGCGCCGCGCCCGTCTCGCCGGCTTCGGGGGACGACTCCCCCTTCGGTCGCGAGTTGTCTGCGCCGGCGGCGGAGGGGGGGTGATGGATTCGGGTCACGTCGCGCATATACTTCCTTGGCCGGCCTATGTCCCTTGTTCGAAATTGTACTCGTCGCCGGGGTCGTGCGCCGTGCGCCGGTCAACCCTTTCGATTCTTCCGACCGGCGCGTCCCGGCCGCCGCGAAGCCACCCGGCCGCGGTCGTCGGGCGCGTAAATCTCGTCGGCGTAGACAGCCACGGAATCGGGGTCGCGCACAGGCGCCTTCTCCGCGCCGCACGCCATCAAGAGGCCGACGACTTTCGCCGAGCCCACCCCGCGCCGGTCGCGGGCTTATTCCGCCGGCGGCGCGCCGGCCGCCTCTTTTGCTTCCGCAAGGCGCCGGTCCAGCAGTTCGGCTTGCAGGGCGATGGTCGGGCTGCCGAAGAAGACGCGCATCGGCGGCACGACCGAGAAGCTGTGGGCCAGCCGTGCCATCAACTGACTCAGCATCAGCGAATCGCCGCCGAGTTCAAAAAAGTTGTCGTGGATGCCGACCTCTTCCAGCCTCAGCACCTCGGCCCAGATTGAAGCCAGCGCCCGCTGGCTGGGGGTGCTGGGCGCGACCATCCCTTCGGACGGCCTCCGGCGGCTCACGTCCGGCGCCGGCAGAGCGTTGCGGTCAATTTTACCGTTGGGCGTCAGGGCCAACTCTTCCAGCGTGACGAAGACCGAGGGAATCATGAAATCGGGCAGTTGATTGGAGAGGAAGGCGCGCATCTCGCTCGGCGTCGGCGCGAGCTGCTCTTCGGGGACGAGGTAGGCCACCAGACGTTTCTCGCCGGGCGCGTCTTCGCGCACCGCGACGGCGCATTCGCACACCGACGGATGTCGCCGGAGGACGGCCTCGATTCCCCCGAGTTCTATCCGGTAGCCCCGAATCTTCGCTTGCAGGTCTTTCCGGCCTTTGAACTCGACGCCGCCGTCGGGCAGCAGCCGGCCCAAGTCGCCCGTCAGATACATGCGCCGGCCCGACCCGGCCGGGTCGGGCACGAACGCCTTCGCGGTCGCCGCCGGGTTGCGCCAGTACCCGAGGGCGATGAACTCGCTCCGGATGGCTATCTCCCCGACGCCGTGGACGGGCACGGGCTCGCCGAAGTCGTCGAGCAGGAGAATCTCCGTCTCCGGCACGGGGTAGCCGAGGGGCACGGAGGCGCGCGTCACCTCCGTCTCCTTCGCGACGAAGTACTGCGCGGCCAGCGTTGACTCGGTGGGCCCCAGCCCGTTTATGAAAAGACAGCCCGGGGAGAACTGCCTCTTATAAAGTTCGACGTCGGCCGCCACCACCTCCTCCCCGCCCAGCACGACCATGCGAACCGAGTCGAGCGTCTCCCACTCGGCCAGCCCGCCGACGAAATAGCGGTAGACGGTAGGCGTCGAGTGGTAGACGGTAATCCCTTCGTTGACCACGCAGTCCGACAGGTAATCAAAGCCCGATTCGTTGAGGTCTACGGGGTACAGGGCGGCGCCGTTCAGCAGCGCGCCGAAGATGTCCATCACCGCCGCGTCGAAGCTGTAGGAGGAGAGGAGCGTCAGGCGGTCGTCGGCGCTCAGGCGCAGGCCGTTGGTGTAACAACGGATGTGGTGCAGCACGTTCCTGTGGCTCTGCATGACGCCCTTGGGCCGCCCCGTCGAGCCGGAGGTGTAGAGGATGTATGCGAGGGCGTCGGGCGCCACCTCGACGCCGGGATTCTCCTCGGACGTGTTCGGGTCGAGCCTGTCGAGGTTGAGCGTCGGGACGCGCTGGGCGGTCAGACGGCCGGCCAGCGTTTGAGTCTTATTGTCGCAGAGGACGGCGGAGATTTGGGCGTCCTCCAGCACGTAAGCGAGTCTTTCCAGCGGGTAGCTCGTGTCCAGCGGCACGTAGGTCTTACCCGTCTTGAGCACGCCGAGCAGCGCGGCGACCATCGGCGCGTCGTGCTTGAAGAGCAGGCCGATTTGCTCGCCCTTCCGCCCGCGCTGCGCGAGCAGGGCGTGGGCCACGCGGTTGGCCTTACCGTTCAACTGTTCGTAAGTCCACCCGTGCGCTTCGGTCTTCACGGCCACGTTACGCGGGTGGAGGGCCGCCTGGCGCTCGAAACGCGCCCCGAGGGTCTGGCCCTCCTCCTTCTCGAATTCGACGAAGGGGCGTTCCGGCCTGACCGCGTTCCGCCGGCCGCGTATCCGCTCCCACTCGCCGTCGGTGAGCAGGGGCACGCGCGAGACGGGGCGGTCGGGGTCGGACACCACGCCCTCCAGCAACAGACGGTAGTGACTCAAAAGGCTTTCCATCCGCGGGGCGTCGAAGAGGTCTGCGTTGTAGACGAGGTTGAGCAGGAGGCGGCCGCGCTCCTCTCTGACGTAGAGCGTCATGTCGTATTTCGAGCTGTGCTCCAGAATCTCCTCGGCGTCAATCGTCAGGCCGGGCAGCTCGATGTTCGTGCGCCGCCCCTCGTAATTGAGCATGTTGAACATGACCTGGAACAGCGGCGTCCGACTCAGGTCGCGCACGACCTGTAGCTCCTCCAGAAGTAGCTCGAAGGGCACGTCCTGATGCTCCAGCGACTCGAGCGCCGCCGCGCGCACCCGCCGCAACAGCCGCCGGAAACTCGGGTTGCCCGACAGGTCGAGGCGGAGCGGGAGCGTGTTGAGGAAGAGGCCGATGAGCTTCTCCGTCTCGGTCCAGTTGCGCCCCGCGACCGGCGTCCCGATGACGACCTCCGGCTGCCCCGTGTGCCTGTAAAGCAGCCCTGCGAAGTTCGCCAGCAGCACCATGAACGCGGTCGAGCCCTCCCGCTGGCCCAACTCCCGCAGCGCCCTCGTCACGCCCTCGCCCAGCGAGAGCGAGCACGTGCCGCTGCGAAACGTCTGCGCGGGCAGACGCGGCCGGTCGGGCGGCAAATCGAACACGGGCAGCGAGCCGGACAGATTCCGCCGCCAGTAGGCCAGTTGGCGCTCCAGCACTTCGCCCTGAAGCCGCGCCCTCTGGAAACTCGCGAAGTCGGAGTACTGGAACTCCAGCTCCGCGAGCGGCGAAGGCCGGCCGCTGGCGAAGGCCGTGTAGAGCGCCCCCAACTCTTGAAGGAAGATGTCTATTGACCAGCCGTCGCTGACGATGTGGTGCATCGTGACGAGCAGCACGTGCTCCTCGTCGCCGAGCCTCAGCAGCGTCGTTCGCAGCAGCGGGCCGCGCGACAGGTCGAACTCCCTGCGCGACTCCTCGGACACGAGCCGCCGGACCTCTGCGCCGCGCTCCGCCTCACCCAGCCCCGAGAGGTCAACGGCCTCCCACGCCTCGGGCCGAGGCGGAGAAAAGCTCTGCACGGGCCGGCCGTCCACGGAGGCGAAAGTGGCGCGCAGGACTTCGTGTCGCCGCCGAATCTCCGCGACGGCGCGCTCCATGGCGCCTTTGTCGAGGCGCCCCTTCATGCGGAGCGAAAGCGGGATGTTGTAGGCGCCGCCGTCGGACTGTAACTGGTCCAGCAGCCAGAGGCGTTGTTGCGCCAGAGAGGGCTGGGACTCCTCCCCGCTCGACGCCTGCGGCCAGGCGAGCGGGGCCGGCCGTCGCCCGGCGGCGGCGGCGCCGTCGTCGAGCAGCCCCGCCATCGCGGCAATCGTCCCCGACTCGAACAGCGCGCGGAGTGACGTCTCGGCCTGAAACTCCTGACGCGCGCGTGCGACTATCCGCGCCGCGAGCAGCGAGTCGCCGCCCAACTCGAAGAAGTTATCTTCGACGCCCACCCGGTCGAGCTTGAGCACCTCGGCCCAGATTTTCGCCAACCTCTGCTCGACGGGGCCACGCGGGGCGACGAAGGTCTTTTCGAGATGCGGCCTCGACGCGGTGGGGAGCGGCAGGGCCCGCCGGTCGGTCTTGCCGTTGGGCGTGCGCGGGAATTCGTCCAACTCCATGAAGACCCGCGGCAGCATGTAGTCGGGCAGTCGCTCCCGTAAAAAATCCCGCAAAAGGTTGGCGGACGGGGCGTGGGACTGGTTCGCGACGAAGTAGGCGCAGAGCGTCTTGTCCCCGGCCTCGTCTTCGCGGGCGACGACCACGCTCTCTTCGACCGCGGGGTGTTCTTCGAGCCGCGCCTCTATCTCGCCCAACTCGATGCGATAACCCCTGAGCTTCACCTGTTGGTCGGCGCGCCCCAGAAACTCCAGGTTCCCGTCGGGCAGGTATCGCGCGACATCGCCTGTGCGGTAGAGCCGTCGCCCCGGCTCGTCGCCGTAAGGATGCGGGACGAACCGCTCGGCGGTCAGCCCCGGGCGCCCCATGTACCCACGGGCCAGTCCCACGCCGCCAATGTATAACTCGCCCTCGCGCCCCCTGGGCACGGGGTTCAAATGCTCGTCGAGAAGAAAGCACTGCTTGCCGGGGAGGGGCCGGCCTATGGGCGGGGCGTTCGCGCCGCCTCGCGGGACCTCGACGTATGTGGAGTAGGTCGTGTCCTCCGAAGGCCCGTAGAGATTGAGCAGGCGGACGGGCGTCCCGAGTTGATAGACCTGCGCGGCAAGGCCGCCCTTTAAAGCCTCGCCCGCGAGCGCGACCACACGCACCGCGCGTGGCTCCCACCCGAGCCGCAGCAGCTCGGCCATGGCCGACGGCACGGTGTTGACCAGGGTGGGCTCAAAATCCGCGGGCAGGCCGGCGACGTGCAGCGCGTCTTCGGTGAGCAGGCACGTCCCCCCCCACGACAGGGGCGCGAAAATCTCGAACACGGAGAGGTCGAAGCAGACGGAGGTGGAGCCGACCACCCCGGCCAAATCTTCCGGGGCGAAAGTCTCCCGCGCCCAGTGCAGGAAGGAGACCGCGCTGCGGTGCTCGATGGCGACCCCTTTGGGCCGGCCGGTCGAGCCGGACGTGTAGATGAGGTAAGCAAGGTTCTCCGGGGCCGTCTCGACCTGTAAATTTTCTTCGCCCTCGCGCGCCAGTTCCGCCGCGTCGGCGTCCAGGCATACCGCCGCCGGCTTCGACGCGGGCAGCGTTTGGAGCAGCCCCTCCAGTGTCACAAGCGCCCCGGCACGCGCGTCCTCCAGCATGAAGGCGAGTCGCTCTCGCGGGTACGAGGGGTCGAGCGGAAGGTAGGCGCCGCCGGCCTTGAGGACGGCCAGCAGGCTCACCACAAGCTCAACCGAACGCGGCAGCAGCACGCCGGCCAGAACCTCCGGCCCCACGCCCAGGCGGGACAGCCGGCGGGCCAAACGGTTGGCGCGCCCGTTCAACTCCCGAAACGTCAACCGCTCGTCGTGAAACCGGAGCGCCACCGCGTCGGGCGTTCTTTCCACCTGCGCCTCGAACAGGTGATGAATGCATAACCCGCCCGCATTGGCGCCGATAGTCTCCCCCCGCTGGCCCGACAGTGACATTACTCCGCCTCCGTGCATGTTTCCCCGGGCCGCGCGCCCTTTCCACAGGCTCCGCCCGAGGGGTCATCGCCTTACTCGTTTGACGCGATTCGCCGGGGTATGAGGACAGCCAGAAACGGCTTGACTGGGGAGTGACCGCGCGTCGGACTGTTTGTCGAAATGCCCGCGTCTCCGGGCTCGTGAAGTGGTTTAGATGGGAAGCGAGGAGAAAACGCCGTCTATTCGCTTCGGTTACGGATGCCGCCGGAAAGTCCAATTTCCGCAGGTGTTTGAGGAATCTGACCGACGACTCGCCGCGGCGCTGGTAAGTCTTCCGATTCGTCTGCCACCCGTCTGGCGTCTGCCGTTGCTTGAGAGTTCCACAGTTGCCGACGGGTTGTCAACACACCCGAGTTGAGTATACTCAAGCGCGCCGTATGTCACGCCCCGACGCCGGCCGCCTCCGACCCGTTCCCCGCCGCCGGCAAGCCTTTTGAACGTCATAAGCCGCGGAGAAACCCCGAGTGAAAATCTTAGTCCTGGGCGGTACAAAGTTTCTCGGTCGCCATCTCGTCGAAGCCGCGGTCACGCGGCGGCACGAAGTCACGCTCTTCAACCGAGGGCGCACCAACCCGAAGCTGTTTCCCGAGCTGGAGACGCTGGCCGGCGACCGGGACGGCAACCTGGAGGCTCTGAAGGGCCGGCGCTGGGACGCGGTGTTCGACACCTCGGGCCGGGTCCCGCGCGTCGTCAGAGCCTCGGCCACGCTGCTGGCCGACGCGGCGGAGCATTACACTTTTCTTTCCAGCGTCTCGGTCTACGCCGACCGCAGCGTGAAGGGGATTGACGAGGACGCCCCGGCGGCTCAGTTGTCCGACGAGGACTCGGAGGATGTCGCCGCGGACTACGGGGCGCTCAAGGCGCGCTGCGAGCGGGAGGTCACGGCCGCCATGTCCGGGCGTGCGCTAAACGTCAGGGCGGGGCTGCTGGTGGGCCCCTTCGACGACACGGGGCGTTTTACATACTGGCCCCGGCGCGTCTCGCGCGGCGGCGAAGTGCTGGCCCCCGGGCGCCCCGACAGGCCGGTTCAGTTTATTCACGCGCGCGACCTGGCCGACTGGATAGTCAGGATGGCCGAGGAAAGACGTACGGGGACTTTCAACGCGACCGGCCCGGAGCGGCCGCTGACGATGGCGCAATTTCTGGAAGCCTGCCGCGAAGTCACCGGCGGCGACGCCCGCTTCACCTGGGTGGACGAAGATTTCCTGCTGGAGCGAGAGGTCATCGCCTTCACCGAGATGCCCCTATGGCTGCGGAAGGTCAGCGAAGGCATGCTGGCCGTCAACACCGAGAAGGCGCTGGCCGCCGGCCTGACTTTTCGCCCCCTGGCCGCGACCATCGGGGAGACTCTCGCCTGGCGCGAGAGCCTGTCGGCCGACGACGACGAGTATTCGTCGCGGCTGTACAAGGTCGCGGATGAGGCCGGTCTGAGGCCGGAGCGCGAGGCGTCCCTGCTGGCGGAGTGGCGTGCGCGGGAAGCCCTCTCGTAAGCGGGGCGGCGGGGCGGGGATTTGAAACCCGCAGCGGGTCAAAAGATAAACTCATCTTCCGCCTCGTCCGCGCCCCGGCCGCCGGCGTCCGACGCGGCGGGCGGCTCAGCGTCGTCGGATTCGAGCGGGATGTCGAGCAGTCGGCAGGACGGGTTCCTTGAAACCTCTTCGAGCAGGGTCTTGAAGCGCCCCGCCAGCCCGGCGACCGTCTGCTCCTCGAACAGGTCGGCGTCGTACCTCAGCGCGCACGCCGCCCCGTCCTCGCTCTCCTGAACGAGGAGCATTAAATCGAACATCGCCGCGCGCCTCTCGGTCTCGAACGGCGTGACCCGCAGGCCGGGCATCGGCGCCGAACGCGCGGGGGTGTTGTGGAGCACGAACCACGTCTGAAACAGCGGCGTCTGAATCGGCGAGCGGTCGGGCTGTATCTCTTCGACCAGCTTCTCGAACGGCAACTCCTGATGCGCGTAGGCGCCGAGGCACACCTCGCGCACCCGCGCCAGCAGTTGGCCGAAGCTCGGGTCGCCGGACAAATCCGTGCACAGGACGAGCGTGTTCACGAAGAAGCCCATGAGTTGTTCAGTCTCGTGGCGCGGACGGTTAGCGACCGGGGAGCCGACGCTGATGCGCTCCTCGCCCGAGTAGCGGAAGAGAAGGGTCTGCCACGCGGCCAGCAGGAGCATGAAGAGGGTGACGCCCGACTCCTGCGCGAGCAGTTTAAGCGCCGCGGCGAGCCGGAGGTCGAGCGCGAAGGTGTGAGTCCCGCCGCGGCCGGACGTGTCGGCCGAGCGCGGGTGGTCGGTCGGCAGGCGCCCGCGCGGGAGGGGCAGCAGTTGCGAGCGCCAGTAGTCGAGTAGCTGGGCCAGGCGCTCGCCGGATATAGAGCGCCGTTGCCAGAGCGCGAAGTCGGCGTACTGGATGGGAAGCTCGGGGAGCGGTGAAGGGAGCCCCGCGGCGAAGGCCGGGTAGAGCTGAGATATTTCGTTGACGATGAGGTTGGCCGACCAGCCGTCGAAGATGATGTGGTGGAAGTTGAAGAGGAGGATGTGTTCCCTTGGAGAGATGCGCACCAGACTGGCGCGCATCAAGGGGCCGCGCTCCAGGTCGAACGGCCGGTCATCCTCTTGCGCCAGCCGCTCCACTTCGGCCTGCCGTCGCGCCTCGGGCCGGGCGCTCAAGTCTATCGTTCGCAGCCGGAACCGGCTGCCGTCCGCGATTCGCTGCGCGGGCTGACCGTCGCTCAGCGTGAACGTGGTGCGCAGCGTCTCGTGCCGCCGGATGACCTCGGCCAGCGCGCGTTCGAAGGCCGCGGCGTCCAGCTCGCCTTCCAGACGCACGGCCCCCGGCAGGTTGTAGACGACGCTTCCCGGGTTGAGCTTTTCGAGGAACCAGAGGCGCTGCTGGGAGAAGGAGAGCGGGCACAGGTCGCCGCACTCGCGGCGCGGAATCGAGGACGGCGCCGGCCGGCCGGGCTCGTCGTCGCGCCGCCGGCGGCCGCGAAGGGTCAGGCGGCCGGCCCCGGGGGTTGAGGCGGATTCGCTCATAAGAGGTCGCCACGCGGTCTGCGTCGCATCAGGCTCCGTGTAGACGCGCGCGGCCGCGACCGGGCGCCGTAGACAGCTGTGTCGAAGGGCGGGCTTCTCTGCTACAATCGGCCCGCACGTTGTCCCCGCGGGCGCTCCCGAAAGCGGCGAGCGCGTCCGTCAAGCCCTCATTAGGTATTCCCAATCCGGGGCGCACGGAAAGTTTGTCGAACCAAGGGCCGGGCTGTTACTCAAGCTCATAACTTCAGAGCCTTCGCACTTTCTTTCTCTCGGCCGCCGACGTTAAGCCGACTTCAGCCTCCAGCGTTCGCCTTCGCGCCCGGACGGCTCGCGCGGGCGGGATAGTGTATAGGAGCACGGCGGCCGCCCGCCAGGCGAACGGTCGGGCGCGCCGCACGGCCGTGACGAACCGGCAGAGCCCTGACAGACGAAGTCTGACACGGAGACACGCGGATGACTAAAATTCACACGCCCGAAAGTGGCCACCCGCCGATTGCGACGGAAGGACTCAGACCGGCCCACGGGCTGATTCTCGCCGGGGTCATTGCGCTCTTCGCGATACTGTCGCTCTATCTACAGACGCCGCCCGCGCCTCTGCCCGAAAGCGCCCCGCCGCAGAACTTCTCGGCCGCGCGCGCGATGAAGCACCTGCGGTTCATCGCCAGCGCGCCGCACCCACTCGGCACCGCCCACCACAAGGCCGTGCGCGATTATATCGTAGGAGAATTAAACTCACTCGGCCTGAGCCCCGAAGTGCAGAGGACCGTCAACGTGACCCCGCGGCCCAGCGGCGTCCCACACCGCGCGGCGACAATCGAGAACATCATCGGCCGGGTTCAGGGCGCGAACGGCGGGCGGCCGATTATGCTCCTCGCGCATTACGACTCGGCCCCGAACAGCCCCGGCGCCAGCGACGACGGCTCGGGGGTGGTCACGCTGCTGGAAACGGCGCGGGCCTTGAAGTCGGGGGCACCGCCGAAGAACGACGTTATTTTTCTCTTCACGGACGGCGAGGAGCCCGGGCTGCTCGGCGCAGAGGCTTTCATCGGCGAGCACCCCGCGGCGAAAAACGTCGGGCTGGTCGCTAATTTCGAAGCGCGCGGCGCCGGCGGCCCCGTCGTCATGTTCGAGACGAGCGACAACAACGGGCGGCTGATTCGGGAGTTCGCCGACGCGGCCCGAAACCCGATAGCCAACTCACTCAGCTACGAAATATACAAGCGGCTGCCGAACGACACGGACCTGACCGTCTTCAAAAAAGCAGGTTATGAGGGGCTGAATTTCGCCTACATCAATCAGCTCAACCGTTACCACACGGCCGGCGACAGCCTCGAAAATATTGACGAGCGCAGCGTCCAGGCTCAAGGCTCCTACGCGCTGGCCCTGGCCACGCACGCCTGGGACCTGGGGCCGGGCCGGCGCCAGGACGGCAACGCCATCTACTTCAACCTCCCCGGCTCCTTCCTGGTTCACTACCCGCAATGGCTGGTCTTGCCTCTGACGGCGCTCGTCGCGTTGCTCTTCGTCGGGGCGGTCGTGCTCGGCGTCAGGCGCGGGGCGCTGAGCGTCCGCGGACTGGCGCTCGGATTCGTAGCCGTGCTGGCGTGCGGGGTCGCTTCCTGGCTGGCCGCGACCCTGGCGTGGAAGGTCGTCGTCTGGCTGCATAGAGACTACGCCGCGACGCCCTGGGGCGACGTTTACAACGGCTGGATGTACGCGCTGGGCTTCGTCTTCATGGCGGTCGCCATCTGCTCGGCCATCTACGGCTGGTTTCGTCGCAGGGCGGGCGCCTACGACCTTCTGGCCGGCGGCCTCGTGTGGTGGGCGCTGCTGATGGTCGGCGTGAGCCTCTTCGTGCCGGGCGGGAGCTACCTGTTCACCTGGCCGCTCCTCTTCGCCGTCGCGGCGCTTTACCTCCTGACGACGGCGAAAGACGGGTCGGGCGTGAAGCGGCTGGTCGTGCTCGCGCTCTACGCCGTTCCCGGAATAATTTTTCTGGTCCCACTCATCGAGCTGCTTTTCAACGCGCTGACGCTCTCGGCGTCCGGCGTCATCCTGCTGCTGGAAGTCCTGCTGCTCGCGCTGCTCGCCGCGCCCCTCGGCTTGCTGACGCGGCCGGGGAGGCGCGCGTTGACGGGCGCGTGCGCTTTGGCGGCGGCGGGGCTTATCGTGGCCGGTCTGTTGACCGCCGGCTCCGACCGGCGACATCCCAAGACCGAAAATATTTTTTACGTCCTGGAGAGCGACACGGGCGCCGCCGCCTGGGTCAGCTCCGACGACAGGCCCCACGAGCGGACGAGGCAGTTTTTCGGCGACGGGAATGACAGGGACGCCCTCACAAATGTATTCCCGCTCAACAAACGCAGGTTGATGAAGGGGGCGGCCCCCGCGGTCACGCTGCCCCCGCCGCAGGTGGAACTGCTCGAAGACCAGACCGGGCAGGAGGGGCGCACGCTCCGTCTGCGTATCACTTCGCCGCGCGGGGGCGCGAACCTCTGGGCCTACGTGGACGCGAGCAGCAAGGTGGTCGCGGCGGCGGTTAACGGCAAGGCCATAGCGCCCGTCGCGTCGGAAGCGCGCAACGACCCCGAGCCCCCCTGGGCCATCACCTACCTGGGCTTACCTGAAGAGGGCTTGGAGCTGAAACTCACGGTCAGGACGAACCAACCCGTGAAGTTGCGCGTTGACGACCGAACTTACGGACTGCCGCAGGTGGCGGGAAGCCCCGTTCAGGCCAGACCCGACTACATCATCCCCACGCCGTCGCCGCTGAGCGACGTGACCATCGTCAGCAAGTCTTTCGTCTTCTAAGCCGCGCGTCTTCTAAGCCGCGCAGACTAACGCCCCACGCCGAGGGGCGTTAGTCTGCGCGGCCACGCCGGCGGCGTTGACGCCGACGGGCTCCTGGCCCCCGGAGTCCGATAAGGCTTGTTATGTCGTCCGTGACACGAAGTTGCACAAATAATACTATCGGATAGTAGCCGCCGATGGTAGAATCACCTCGCCATGAACAGCTACCCCCACGCCGAAAAACTCTCGCGCCTCTCGGCTCACCTCGAAGACCTTTTCTCCAGAATCTCGGTCGGCGGGGGCAGTCAGCACCTGCCAGCAGAACTGGCGGACGAGATAGCCGCCACGGCCGGCGAGGTCATGGTCGAGCTGGCGGACCTCCGCGCCGATGAATTGGCCCGCGGCGTCATTGCTGACGCGCGGCGGCTGCGCGAAGTCGTGCGCACCATCTACCCCGAGGCCGCCAGAGTCGCCGAGGCCGGACGCCTGCTCGTCTCCGACCTGGAACTCGTCATCAGCGAAGACAAGCGCGCCGCCTGAGTCGCGCCCCCGGGCCGGGGCGGTCGCCTGTAGATTTCGCCGCGCCCCCGACAGCCTCCAACTCACACGACCTGCCTATCCAGTCCTACCCAATCCTGCTTACAAGAATCGCCGTTAAAATTCAGTCGGACGCGCCTCATCGTGCCCGACGGCTCTCCGACCTTACTTAGCTCACATTAGCTCACAAAGGCGTCTCTGACAGAACCCGGCTGGCTTTACACAAAAAGTTGGCGTGCCCGGCATGTGGTATTGGCTGAGCACTCAGCTACAACATGGTGTGTTCGCTATGGCGTGTTCGCTTCGGTATTTTTGTGCTAATCCCTCGCGGGTTTGCGTGAGATTATCGGACTCTCTGAATTATTATCTCTCGACACCCCGAGCAGTTTCTTACCTATGTGCATGGCGGAGTCCCCCTGTCGTCCGTGTCGGGACGCACGCGCGATTATTGAGTAGAAGAGAGGCGGTGATGCTAAACTGTCACACTCAACACGTTCCCCCGGCATGCGGTGAATTCTGGTCAGGGCAAGGCGCTCTTCGGGTTACTCACATTCGTAGAGGTGTCTATGAAAATGTCGCGCAGAGAAACGGGTGCGTCCGGTAGAAAGTCTGCGACTCGTCGCGCCGGGCAGAGCGCGGCCGCGGCGGGGCCGACTCAGGCGGCCGCGGCGGGGCGGTGGAGCGCAAGACTGCGGGAGGCGGCGCCGATGCTTATAGCCACGGCGCTGCCGGTCGTACTGGCGCCGCGGCTCTGGGAAGAGGTCTGGTCGGGCGTACGCGTCCGCGCGTGGGACGGGACGGGGCATTACGCGCTCGCGCAGATATACGACCGGGGAATCTTCCCCGACACGTTCGGGTGGACGCACGCTTACTTCGCGGGGATGCCCTTGCCGAACTTCTACCCGCCCGCCTTCTACTGGGCCGTCGCCGCGCTTCACCACACGCACCTCTTCTCCCTCCCGGCCGCTTTCAAACTCGTGCTGTGCCTGTCGGTGCTGCTGATACCGGCCGCGCTGTGGTGGCTCGCAAGGGCCGTCACGGGCGGGGGGCGTCTGGTCGCGGCCTGCGCCGCGTTCGCCGTCACCCTCCCGCTGGTGGACGCGAGGTTCTCGTACCCCATCGGCCTGAACAACTTCGGCACGTTCATGATCGGCCTCTTCACGCAGCCGCTCGGCTTCGTGCTGCTGGCCGCGTGGTACGCCGCCTACCTGCGTTCGGCGTCGCGGCGCGCGTGGGTGGTCGTCGCGGCGGCGCTGCTCGCCCTGACGGTGCTCGCCAATTTTTTCAACGCCATCACGGCCGTGCTGTTCATCTGCGCGACCGTCGGGCACGACGCCTTCAGGTACGCGCGCGCGTCAGACCCGGAGGGGCGCGCGTCGGCGCGCTCCTCGCTCGCCGCGCACCTGCTTTCGCCGCCGCTCGCCGCCGGCCTGACGGCCTTCTGGGTGCTGCCCGTGCTCTCGTCTTACGAGCTGTTCGTGACGAGGCCGCAGACGGCCGAACTCGCAGAGCTGGTCCCGCCCGCGGCGTGGGTCTGGTACGGCCTCGCGCTCGCGGGACTGGTCTTGTGGCTGCGCCGGCCCGGCGGCCACGTGTGGCCGTTCCTCATCACGCTCCTGGCGCTGTCGGCGGGCGTGGCCTTCGCGGCGACGGTGGCGCCGCGCTGGTTCCCGCTACAGGCGCCGCGGTTCCTCTCGACGCTCAATTTTCTTCTCGCCGTGCCGGTCGGGGTGGCGGCGGCGGCGGCCGTGCGCGCGCTGGCCGCCGCGCTGGGCGAGGGCCGCGGCGGGGCGCGGGAGACGACGCCGGCGTCACGGGCGGCCGGGGCGGCCGCGGGTCTGCGCGCGCCTGTGACGACCGCGCTCCTGCTCTGCGTCGGGCTGCCGGCGGCGCTGCTGCTGGTTCGCCCCGCGCCGAACGGGCTCGTCTACTACAGGCCGGGCGTGAAGGAGCCCATCGAAGGCGTGCTCGAATTCGCGGGCACCCACCGCGACGGGCGCTACCTCGTCGAGGTGCCCCCTTTCAACGCCTCCGAGGCCGCTTATGACGGGCGCGCCCTGACCTCCTACCTCGGCGCGCAGGGCAACGAGACTTTGAGCGTCGTCTTCCGCGAGGCGTCGCCGAGCGCGCTCTTCTTCAACCCCCTGGTCAACGCGTTCTCCGCCTTCCCCGACAACTTCGGGCTCAGCTCGACGCTGGGCGACGACCTGGACTTCTTCGAGCAGCCCCTCGCGCGCCACATCGAGCGGGCCCGCGCGGTCGGCGTGAAGTACGTCGTCGCCATCTCGCCCTGGGTCAAAGACCGGCTCGGGCGTGAGGGCGGCGTCGAAGGGAGGTTCGACCTGGGCGACTGGAGCGTCTTCGCGCTGCGGGGCGAGCCGGCCGCGCGCGTGCGCCCGCTCGCCTACAGGCCCGCGCTCGTAGTCAGCGACCTCTCGTTCAAGCAGCGGCGGCGCAACGAGTACTCTTTCACGAGGCTCGCCGAGGAGCAGTTCGCCGACGGCTGGTTCGACGTGCTGCTGGCGCGTTCGCCCGAGACGAAGCTCGACCGCCTCAAAGACCTCGACGGCTTCGGCGCCCTCGTCCTCGACACGTACGACTGTGACGACGCGGCGCGTTGCGCGGCGGTGCTGCGCGACTTCGCCGCCCGCCGCCCCGTGGTCATGCTCTCGTCCGACGCGCCGTACTTCGGGCGTCTGCGCGAGGCGCTCGCAGACCTCCCGCTCGCGCAGGTCGTCGAGCGGGCGGAGCAGGAGCCGGGCCCGTGGCTCGAACCCTACCTCCCGAAGTTTCGTTACGGCTCAAGCGACATACGGCGCGTGTGGGGCGAGACGCGCCGCATCCTCGACCGTCACAAGGCGGCCGTCGAGGGCGCGGACGGCGGCGCGTTCACGCACAGGATTGACCCGCAGGCCATCGTCATCGAGCCGACGCGGCCTTTGAGCGCCGGCGTGCCCGTGCTGGTCGCCACGAGCTACCACACCGACTGGACGAGGGAGGACGGGCAGGCCACCTACCCCGCGACCCCCTTCTTCACGCTCACCTTCGTCGGCGGGCCCGCGCGCATGGTCTTCGCGCGAAGCGGCCTCGACCACCTCGGCCTGCTCGTCTCCGCGCTCGCCCTTCTCCTCTTATGCGCGTACGCGATTCGGGAGCGCCGCTCCCCGCCGCGCCCCTCCGACGGCGCCGGCTGAGTGGGCCCGCGCCCGCGCGCCGAAATTTTTTTTCCGAAGTTTGCGGCAACCGTACGGGGGCGCCACTCATCTGACCTCTTCATTTCGCGCGTTGTAGGGGTCTTCCTCAGAAGTCTTCACCCGCGTAATACTTCAGCCACCCGACAGCATCAACAATCCACGAACGCGGAGCCTGCCAGGCGACGCCTAGGGTTCGTGCGCCCGCGCAGGCGGGACGCGGCCACAATTCTTCTCTGGCGCCATGCCGGAGAGTTTCACTTCCGCCGGGCGCCGGTTGACGGGCCGCGACGGAAACAACCTCCTGCGCCGCGCCGGCCGACGGGGATACGTCGCCCGAGTCTGACACCTTGACCGCGGTCGGCGTTGCGCACGGTTCTACTCACGGAGTTCCTCAATGATCGCCTCTTCTGGTTCGCACTCGCGGCGCCGCTTCGTCGCGTTCTTACTCGCTTACTCACTCTTCCTCTCCCTCTTCGGTCAGGCGCCGCTCGCGTTGAACGTCGCCGCCGCCGCCGCCGCGCCCTCGCAGCCCGGGGCGCAAGGCGCCGCGGCTCTCCGGCGTGAGGGCGAACTCATCGTCCGCTTCCGCGAGAGCTTTACGGAGGAGCAGAAGGGCGGCCTCATCTCGGTGAGGGGCGCGCGCCGCGCGAGGAAACTGCGCGGCGCGTCCCGCGTGGAAGTGATAGAACTCGCGCCGGGGCAGGACCCGGTCGCGGCGGCGGCCGAGCTGCGCCTCAACGAGGGCGTGGAGCTGGCCGAGCCGAACTACGTGATAGCGCGTTCGGACGTGACGCCGAACGACGCCAGGTTCGGCGAGCAGTGGGGACTGTCCAACAGCGGCCAGGGCGGCGGCTCCGAGGGCGCGGACGTGCGGGCGGCCCCGGCCTGGGCGATGACCACGGGCGGCGCGTCCACGACCGTCGCCGTCGTCGACAGCGGCATAGACTTCACGCACCCCGACCTCGCCGGCAACCAGTGGGGCAACCGCGGCGAGAAGTCCAACGGGAAGGACGACGACCGCAACGGGTTCGCCGACGACCTGCACGGCTGGGACTGGGTGACCGACTCGGCCGCGGTGCGCGACGAGCAGGGGCACGGCACGGCGGTCGCCGGCGTCATCGCGGCGCAGGGCGACAACGGCGAGGGCATCGCCGGCGTCATGTGGCGCGCCTCGCTGATGAGCCTGCGCGTGCTCGACAACGCGGGCAACGGCAACGTCGCCGACGCGGTCGAGGCCATTGACTACGCCGTGGCCGCGGGCGCGCAGGTCATCAACTGCTCGTGGGGCTCGGACGGCGCGTCGCTCGCGCTGCGCGACGCCATCGCGCGCGCCGGCAAGGCGGGCGTCGTGGTCGTCGTCTCCGCGGGCAACAACTCGCGCGACATTGACGCGCAGCCCTACTACCCGGCCTCCTACAACCTTCCGAACCTCATCGCGGTCGCCTCGACGGACGGCGCCGACACGCTCACCCCGTGGTCGGACTGGGGCGCGCGCAACGTGGCCGTGGCGGCCCCCGGCGCCGACATCCTGACGACGAAGATGGGCGGCGGCTACTGGAAGCTGAGCGGCACCTCGATGTCCGCGCCCTTCGTCGCCGGCGTGGCCGGGCTGGTCAAGACGGCCTCGCCGCAGGCGAGCGCCGAGGCGGTGCGGGACTCCATCATGAAGGGCTCGCGCCGCGTCATCACGCTGGGCGGCTGGGTCGCCTCGGGCGGCGTGGTCAACGCGGCCGGCGCGCTCGACGCCGCCGCGACCGCCAGCAACCCTTACACCTCGCCGGGCGGGAACGGCCAGAACGGCAACGGCGACAACGGTAACAACGGTAACAACGGTAACAACGGTAACAACGGCGGCGGGCAGGGGGCGGTCAATCCGCCGCAGCCCAACCCCGGGCACGGCGGGGGCGGCCGCGACGAATTCAAGGGGCAGGCCCCCGCGCCGACCAAGGGCGCGATACAGAACCTGCCCGACCTCGACCAGATAGCCGGCCGTGGCTCCTACGTGCCTACGTCGGCGCCGCAGGCGATTAGCTCGGACACCTCGCCCATCTGTAGCTACTGCTACTACCCGACCGGCACCAACGACCCGCAGTTCTCGACCTCGCGCATCACGCTGGACAACGAGACGGGCAACCCCGGCGTCGACCTCGGCTCGCGCAACTTCAACTGGGGCGTGCCGCTCGTGAGCGTGCCGGGCCGCGCGGGGCTCGACATCAACCTCTCGCTCGTCTACAACTCGCTCGTCTGGACGAAGCAGGGCACGTCCATGCAGTACAACGCCGACAACGGCTTCCCCGGGCCGGGCTTCCGCCTCGGGCTGCCCTTCATCCAGCAGCGCTACTACGACTCGACCTCGGGCGCCTACGCCTACCTGATGGTCACGCCCTCGGGCGGCCGCGTGCAGTTGCGGCAGGTCGGCTCCAGCAGCGTCTACGAGGCGCTCGACGGCTCCTACACGCAGTTCGACGACAGCTCGAACCTGCTGCGCACGACCGACGGCACGCGCTACTACTTCACCAACATCACGGGCGGCGAGAAGCGCTGCACGCAGATTCGGGACAGTAACGGCAACTACATCTCGGCCGCCTACGACGGCAGCAACCGCCTGACGACGCTGACCGACACGATGGGGCGCGTCTTCCGCCTCGCCTACTTCCCCGACGGCAACCTGGAGAAAATCACGCAGGACCGCGCCGCGGGCTCTTACACGTGGGTGACGTTCGGCTACGGCAGCATCACCCTGCAGCCGAGCTTCTCGGGGATCACGAACGTCTACGCCCCGACGACGCCCATCTCGGTGCTGACGCGCGTGACCTTCGCCGACTACTCCTACTACACGTTCGACTACAACGGGTTCGGGCAGGTGCACACCATCCACCACTACGCGCCCGACAACAGCCAGCTCGCCTACACGGGCTACAACCTGCCGGGCTCGCACTGGGCGGGGATGTCGGCGCAGACCGACTGCCCGCGCTTCACCGAGAAGCACGACTGGGTGCGCTACGGCGTGTTGAACCAGAGCCAGGAGGTCGTGACCGGCTACGTCCAGGCCGGCGACGGCTCGTACACGCAGGAGACGGCGCCGGACGGCACCGTCTACAAGGAGTTCTTCGCGACCTCGGGCTGGGGCCGGGGGCTCACCACCCAGACCGAGGTCTGGTCGGGCGGGACGCGGAAGAAGTACACCACCATCGCGTGGACGCAGGACGACACGAACCTCGCCTACCAGAAGAACGCCCGACCGACCGAGACGAACGTCTACGACGCGGAGGGCAACCGCAACCGCACGACCATCGAGTACAACGGCGGCTACAGCCTGCCGACGCACGTGCGCGAGTGGGGCGGGGCGGCCGGCGACGTGATGCTGCGGATGACGGCGACGGCCTACAAGAGCGACGCCGCCTACATCAACAACCGCGTCATCGGCCTGCCCTACGAGCGCGTCGTCTACGACGGGCCGACCGGCAACGTCATGGCGCGCGAGATATACCAGTACGACTGGGGCTCGCCCTACTTCGACGCGCAGGCGCCCTCGACCAACTACGCCGACCCCGGCTTCATCATGGGGCGCGGCAACCTCATCGGCGTGGTGCGCTACAACTGCGCGACCAACGCGTCGGCCTACGACGACAACCAGGCCGTGTGGGTGCAGAAGAGCAGCTACAACATGGCCGGCTCGGTCATCTGGAGCGAGGACGCGGGCTCGCCGCGCCCCTCGGACGGCGTCGTCGTCGCGCACCGCACGAACTTCTCCTACGCCGACTCCTTCTCGGACGGCAACAACGCGCGGAACACGCTGGGCTACCAGACGCAGGTCACGGACCCCGACGGGTTCTCCTCCACCGTGCAGTACAACTACGACTTCGGCGGGACGACGCGCACGCAGGACCCGAAGGGGTCGGTGGCCACCATCCAGTACGACGCCATCGGCCGCCCCGACCGCGTGACGGCGCTCGCCACGGGCGCCTACACACGCTACGTCTACCAGGCCGACATGGGCTTCGTGCAGTCGTTCTCGACCGTGCGCGACGCGTCGAACGAGGTGCGCAGCGAGCAGCACTTCGACGGCGTGGGGCGGCTGCGGGCCACCTCCGTCCAGTTCCCCGGCAGCGCGGGCGGCTACCGCGCCGTACACTACATGTACGACTCGATGGGCCGGCGCGTGCAGGCGTCGAACCCGACGGAGATCACCAACCTCTGGGTCCCCTCGGGCGACGACGCCGCGGGCTGGGTCTGGACGACGCAGGCCTACGACTGGAAGGGCCGGCCGACGCTGACGACGAAGCCCGACACCTACACGTCCGAGATGAGCTACAGCGGGTGCGGGTGCGCGGGCGGCGAGGTGGTGACCTCGCGCGACGAGCGCGGGCGGCGCACGCGGCTCTCGAAGGACGTGCTCGGGCGGCCGGTCAAGGTCGAGGAGCTGAACTGGGACCAGAGCGTCTACTCGACGGCCGTCTACGCCTACAACAGCCGCGACCAGTTGACGAGCACGCGCCACTACCAGGGGACGGGCGGCTCCTACCAGGAGCGGACCTACGGCTACGACGGGTTCGGGCGGCTCGCCTCGCGGACGACGCCCGAGCAGGGCACGACCAACTACAGCTACAACGGCGACGACACGCTCAACACGATGACGGACGCGCGCGGGGCGACCGTCTCCTACAAGTACAACTCGCGCCACCTCGTGGCGAACGTCAACTACGTCCCCGGCGCGGGCGTGGCCGCGACGCCCAACGTGTCGTTCGGCTACGACGAGGCGGGCAACCGCACCTCGATGAACGACGGCCTGGGCTCGGTCACCTACAACTACGACACCAGCTCGCGGCTGATGTGGGAGGAGCGCGCCTTCACGGGGCTCAGCCCGCTGCGCATCAACTACGGCTACGACGTCTCGGGGCAGTTGACCTCGGTCACGAACCCCTGGGGCTCGCAGGTCAGCTTCTCGCGCGACGCGGCCGGGCAGGTGACGGGCGTCGGCGGCGCCGGCGCCGTCAGCAACCCGACCTACGCGCAGGGCCTCGCGTACCGCGCGCACGGCGGCGTCAAGCAGGCGACCTACGGCAACGGCCGGCAGCTCAACGTCTCTTACGACGGCAGGCTGAGGGTCAAGCAGTGGGGCGTCTCGGGCGTGGTCGGCTGGGAGTACAACTACGACAACTTCGGCGAGCACACGGGGCGCGTGACGCTGGCGCAGAACACCTACGACTCGGCCGTCGGCGCGCGCGACGGGCGGCTCGACCGCTCGTACGACTACGACCAGGTGGGGCGGCTCACCTACTCGACCTCCGGGTCGAACGCGCGCTCGATGGCGGGGCTCGGCGACGCGCCGACCAACGACGGCCCCTACTCGCAGGACTACGACTACGACACGTGGGGCAATTTGACGACGCGCGCCGGCTGGGGCGGCGAGGCGTCGAGCTACACCGCGAGCTTCAACAGCAAGAACCAGCGCGTGGGCTTCACCTACGACGCCTCGGGGAACCTGACCTTCGACGGCGGGCAGCACTTCACCTACGACGTGACGGGCCAGCAGACCTTCGTTGACTGGACGAACATGCAGCAGGGCTACGACGGCGACGCCCTGCGGGTGAAGAAGAACGAGAACGGCGTCGTCACCTACTACCTGCGCTCGACGGCGCTGGGCGGCCAGGTGCTCGCGGAGGTGAACTCGTCGGGCGGGTGGATGCGCGGCTACGTCTACACGGACGGCGGCGGGCTGATGGCCATTCAGGCGGACGGCGTCGTGCGCTGGGTGCACCAGGACCCCGTGACGAAGACGCAGCGCCTGACGGACACGGCCGGCACGACCGTGGGGCGCATCGAACTCGACCCGTGGGGCGGCGTGGCCGGCGGCGGCTGGACGCAGAATCCGCAGCACCAGCCGCGGAAGTTCACCTCCTACGAGCGCGACAGCAACGGGACGGACGAGGCGATGATGCGGCGCTACAACCGCTGGCACTCGCGCTTCGACCAGCCCGACCCGTACGAGGGCTCGTACGACATCTCCAACCCGCAGTCGTTCAACCGCTACGCCTACGCGGGCAACGACCCGGTCAACTTCATTGACCCGACCGGGCTCGACGAGTGCGTGGACGACGCGCAGGGGCGGTGCACGGTGCTGAGCGGCCCGTCGGGGCCGGTCGGCGGCTCGCCCGGCATCATCGTCGTGACGCGGCCGGGGGGGCTGACCCCCTACGGGCCGGGCAGCACGGGCGGCGGCGGAGGCGGAGGCGGGCAGACCGGCGGCGGCACGGGCGGCGGCCCCGCCCAAAGCTCGAACCCGAACTGCATCACGAACGCGGTCAGCGGGGGGAGCCTTCACCCCACCAATAACATCGAAGGGGACGCCAAGGGCAACATCCACGACGGGGTGCACGTCTCGACCCCGCCCGAAGACCGCCCGGTCAGGGCGCTCCCGGCGATGGCGGGCACGGTGGACCACGTGGGACGCCAGACGGCGGACTGGGGGGATGCTGGTTATAATTACTCGGTGGCTTTTATCATCCTAAAGCCGATTAATAACCAGCGGTTCGTCCTGGGGCTCATTGACATGAATTTCGACGGTGGCCCGAGGAATCACCAGACCATCGTGCCCGGCAAGACCATCGGGATGGTTCGCGGCTCCTCCGACCCGCGCAACAAGGAGTCGGGGCTGCACGTTTCGCTGATGACCCTTGCGACGTACAAGAAGTACATTCAAGGGAGGTGGTCTTACAAGGCGAGAAGGTCGGTGCCCGCGACCGAGCTGATTGACGCGGCGCGCGACAAGCGAAGCCCATTCAAGTGCTGATTCGAGAGCGCCTTGCAGCGCCTCGCGCGTGCCCGGTTCCCGCCAGTCGGGGGCCGGGCACGCCGAGTTTCTCCCCCTCGCTGTTCAGGGGCGCCGGCGCGCGACCCGCGCCGGTTACGCGTCGCAGGCGGGCCCACGGCCTACGTCCCGCGCGGCGGCGTGGCGGCCGGCTTCTTGCCGGCGCCGTCCCGAACGTCTACGCTGGACGGGGAAAGAACGCGACGACGCCTGTGCAGGTCAGGGCGTTGAATCTTTTACGTGACGGATGCGCGGCGCATGCCGCGATGCGGACTATGGCGGTCGGTCTTATGCCCGCGGGAGTATGGATATGCACGTCAGGTCTTATTTACTAAGCGCTCTGCTCTTATCGTCTCTTCTCTGCGGCCGCCCGGCGACGGGCCAGAACAGCGTTAATTCGACGGCCCGACTCTTCGTCCGTTACGAGCGGGCGGTGAGCGGCCACAGGATTAGCGAAGACCTGCTGGCATTAAGAGACTCGGTAAGCCGTAAGGACACAACTTTGATAGCCATCAGGGTGTGTTCCAAAGAACCGCTGCCGCTGGCCGCGGCGAACGCCGTCAATCCTTTTAATTTGGCGGACCTGCTGGGGGGTTACGGCTATACGCCGCAGCAGATAATGTTCCTGCGCTCCGAAGACTGCCCCTCCGCGTCAACGGACACCCCGGCGACTGAGATGTGGGTCATCCCTGAAGGGGTCGCGTTACCGCCTCACGCCGACGCCCTCAAGTCCAATGAGCTGAGGCTCGTCCCTCTGGGCAGGAAGCCGTTCAACCGAGGGGTGCGCGATTACAAGGCCGCATTGAACGAACTCGTCCGGGACTTGCAGGCCGACCCGGACGACGCGGGTGTGGTCTTCGGATACTTCCTTAAGAGTCCGAGCCCGGCCCTCCGGCGAAGGATGCGCGAAGCCGCCGGGATTCTCCGGCGGAGCGGGTTGCCGGCGAATCGTCACCTCGTACGCTCGCGGTTTTGGAACGATGAGACTTCAACCATCCCCCCGGATTCAGAACCTACCTACCCGAGCGTGTTCCTCGTTGACGTGGTGAAGAATAGCGCCGTGCGAAAGTGACTCTTCCGCACGGCCCGCTCAAGGACTTATTCGCTTCAAAGCAATTTTCGCAACGCGGTCGCGGCGACGGCTTCGGCGGCACACAAGGGGCGCGGATTCACCGGCAAGCGGCTGTCGTTCTTCGACGTGTTCTGCAAGTGAGGAGGGGCGTCATGGCTCTTTTACTCTCTCTCCTTTTATGGCTGGTCGGGGCGGGCGCCGCCGCGGGGCAGAGCGCGCCCGCGCCCGACGCCCCGCCGCCCGACAACTGCGAGGGCAACTCGGCGCGGCTCGACGCCCTGCGCAACAGGGCGGCGGCGCGCGGCGCGGGCGAGGTCGTCATAGCGATAGCCCGGCTCGGCGCCGGCGAACGCTCCAGGGAGCTCAACCGGAGGCGTCTCTTCACCGTGCGGCAGTACCTGGTCGCGGCGGGGCTGGAGCCGCGCAGGGTGTTGGTCGCGGAGGCGGAGGCCGCGCAGGGCGGCGGCAGGGTGGAGGTCTACGTCGGCGGCGAGCTGGCGGAAGTCCTCGCCGCCCGCCGGAACGAAGACCTGCCGGCCGGCACGTGTGAGAGCGAGGCGGAAGACCGCAGGCGTTACCAGCTACCGCGCGCCGGCGGCCCGCGTCGGCGGCAGTAGCGGCCGACTCGAACCGCAACGCCGCAAGCCCTTGCAACCTACCTTTAACGGTTCGGAAGGTCTTTCACACGAAGGTCGCTGAGAGTCAGGAAGTCAATTCCCTTGCTCCCCGAGCGCCTTATGCTCGCAACGCGCGACGCCCTTCTCGAAGCCTTCGGGGTACCACATCCCGGTCCCGAAACAATCCGGGCACTTGGATACGTCAACTTTAGCGGCGGCCGACTGCTCCTTCGACCTCTCGTCCTCGATCTGCCGCTTCTCTTTCTTCCAGAGGCGGCGGCGCAGGTGCTCCGCCAGAAAGGCGGGCACGCTCGAAATGGTGGTGCGCCCCGCAGCTATTTTTAGTTCCGTGACGAGGATGTCAGACAGTTCTTTCCACCTTGCGCGCTCCGCGGGACTCACTTCCCTGCCTGTCACTTCACGAACGGCTCGCCTGAGGTCGGCGATGAGGTCGGCGAACGCCTCATCATCATCTCTCTCAGTATTTGTCTTAAAAGAAGTCTTGTCAGGGGCATTAAGTCCTTGAGAATCAATGCGATTAGGTAGCCCAGCCCAGCCCAATTTTTGGGCTAGGTCTAAGTCCGTTTTTAGGTCTGGGCTACCATTGGGCTGGGTCTGGGCTAGGTCTGGGCTAGCCTCCTCCGGCAGAAACACGTCATAGAATGAGCCCTCATGCTCGCCCTTGAGCGTCTGCCATGTGATGAGCCCCTGTTCACGAAGTTTATTCAGGTGCGTCTTGATGGTCTTGATGTCCTTAACACCCGACCAGGCAAGCAACTCTCTGTGTCTCGCCTGGACGGTTCGTGTGGGGACGACCGCTCCGCGCGTGCGCACGTATAACGCGTCATAAATCTTCTTACTGGCACCGGGGAATTGACCTGCGGGGAGCGCAGAGTGTTCAAGGCTATTAGCCCTCTTGTTAAAGTTACGGTCCGGGGCTATTGGGCTGGGTTTGGACTGGGATTGGTCTACCTTCGGGCTATCTTTGGCTTCAACTGACTTTGGGTCGGGTGAAGGCTGTGTTTGGTCTACCTTTGGACTGACATTGGGCTGGGTCTGGGTTGGGCTAGGTATGGGCTGGGTCTGGGTTGAGACGGCTTCCGGCGCGGGTTCGTCATGTGAACCCTCAAGAAGGAAGGCGAGCGCCTTCTTAACGGGGGTTTTATCTCCCCCGGTCACACGGTCAAGCGCTTCGTTCGCCCGTCGCGCTGCCGGTGTTTCCCTGGCGTTCTGCCGTGGCATTCGCTACCTCCTTAGCCAGCCGCCCATAGTCCAGGAAGCCGCTAGATCGTTGATAATCCAGCATCGGCCGTCCGGCTGACATCGCGACCGAGATATCCGTGTTCAGGTTGATCTTGGCGTCCAGAAGGTGCTGGTCGAACTCCTCCGAGAGTCGGGCGCGGAGATTTTCGTGTTCCTTAACGCCTTGACGGTAAAAGGTTTGAAGCGCCAACACGCGCCAGCTTTTCCCGAACGCCTGCTTGAGCGTGCCGAGCAGCTCAAGCAGCTCCAGCGCCTCTTTGAGCGCGAGCGATGACGAAATGGGGACGATTACGTAGTCCGCGGCCATCATCGCGTTGACCGTTAAAAGACCCAGGTTCGGCGGGCAATCAATGAGCACGTACTCATGTGGAAGCCCCTCAAGGGCGGAGCGAAGCTTCTCCTCACGCCGGTAGGTGTTGCGCAACTCCACCTCGCCCATCGCCAGTTCACGGTTCGCAGGCAGCAGGGAGGCGCGCTCGCGCAGGGCGCGAATCGCCTCCGGCGCTTCCGCCCGCCCGAAAAGCACGTCGTAGACGGTCGGGGAGAGCAGGTTTGCGTCCAGCGCAAACGCCTGAGCGCAATGACCTTGCGGATCAAAATCCACGAGCAGGGTGCTGTGCTTCTGCCCAAGAAAGGCGGCCAGGTTGACCGACGTCGCGGTCTTGCCCACGCCCCCTTTCTGGTTGGCGATGGCTATTGTGATCATGCGGCCTCCGCGCGATAGGGCCTGAGGGCCATAACCTCCGCCTTGCTCACCAACTTCTCGCGCTTGTCCAGCACGTTCGGGTAGGTCCTTAGGACGCCCTCCCGGATGAGCTGTGTCATCTTCGTGTGTGACACGCCGATCAGAGCACGCGCGTCCTTCACCGGTATCAGGTCAGTTGGTTTTTCGTGCAGCATAGCGCAGGATAATAGGCCAAAAGTTCAAAATAGTGCAAGATAATTCTTTTAAGAATGGCGAGACAGATAAGCGAATGCCGCGACCGGCGGGAACTCTATGTCCCTCAACACAAATGAATTAAGCTGTTCACAGACGTTGTTTCACGGACGTGTAAATGCTCAGAATCGTCGGGGTCGGCTCGACAGCCCTCGACGGCTCTTCGCCCTGCTCGTACGAAGCCGGCCAGGCAGATGTGAGGAGGTTTCACGGCCAGGGATGTGCCACAGAGACTCAAACTGGGGATGATGTTACACGGGCGCGCGTACTACATTTAGAATAAGTAAAATTTGATGAGATTTGATTCTTGTATACACAAACTTCTCAGTTGTGTATCCTTCGTATAATAGAGAGGTACGGAAGACTTTGCGACGGAACCGTCTTATAAGCTCTTACTGATTCGGGCCGAGCGCGAAGCCGCGCGCAATCTCGATGAGCGGGGCGACTGCGGGCGCGGTCCCGGCTTCGCGGCGGCAGACGAAAACGTCTGTGAATTCGCGGGGCGGCGCCAGCGGCCTGTACTGCACGCCGCCCCAGCGCAGCCGGCGGAACGAGTCAGGGACGAGCGAGACGCCGAGCCCCGCCTCCACAAGCCCCAGAATCGTCAGCCATTCCTGCGCCTCCTGCACGACGCGCGGTTGGAAGCCCGCGCGCCGACAGGCGTCGCCGACCTGGTCGTAGAGCGCGGGCGCGACCGCGCGCGGGAAGTGAACGAAAGGCTCGCCGGCGAACTCGCCGAGCGGAAGCTCCCGCCGCTTCACGAGCCTATGTGCGGGCGGGAGCACGGCCACGAACTGCTCGCGCAGAATCGGCTCGCAGATTAAGCCGGCTCCGTGCTCGACGGCCTCGCGCACGAAGCCCACGTCAATGCCGCCGTCTGAGAGGGCGGCGGCCTGCGCGGCGCTCGAAAGCTCGCGCAGGCGCAACTCGACTCCCGGGAAACGCTCCCTGTACGTCCGCAGAATCTCCGGGAGCGCGGTCGTCAGAATTGACGCCGCGAACCCGACCGTTATCTTCCCGGCCTCGCCGCGGCCGACCCGCCTCGTTGAATTGAGCCCCTCATCAATTTGCGAGAGCGTGCGCCGCGCCACTTCGAGCAGCGCCTCGCCGGCCGGCGTCAGGCGCACCTGCGGCCTGCGCTCGAAGAGCGTGTAGCCGACCAACCCCTCCAGGCTCTTGATCTGCTGGCTCAGAGGCGGCTGCGCGATGCCCAGCTTCTCCGCGGCCCGGCCGAAGTGCGACTCCTCCGCGACCGCCGCGAAGTACCGCAAATGACGCAACTCAATTCTCTCGTTCATACTTTTTATATATCACATCTTAGCCAAGGATATATTGGACATATCAATCATGGTTCCTGTAGATTTCGACGCAACGGGTTTTGGGGATGTTCGGGCCGGGCCGTCTCCACCCGGCTCGAAGCCGCCCGAAGGCGCTTCCAGCCCGAGACAATCAGTACCCAATTCGCTTCCGCACAACACCTCTAAGGGGGACTTCTCTTTTGAAACGGCTTCTATTCGCCGCGCTCCTCGCGGCCTTCTCTCTACAGGCGGCGCGCGCTCAGGAGGCGCGTCTGCTTCGCTACCCGACGGTGCGTGGAGACTGGGTCGTCTTCACGTACGCGGCGGACCTCTGGGCGGCCGACCGGAAGGGCGGCGCCGCGAGGAGGCTGACGACGCACGCGGGCGAGGAGCGGCGCGCACGCATCTCGCCCGACGGCTCGCTGATCGCCTTCGTCGCCTCGTACGACGGGAACGTTGACCTCTACGTGATGCCTTTCGCGGGCGGCGCGCCCCGGCGCTTAACCTTCGACCCGAACGGCGAGGGGCTCGTAGGCTGGACGCCCGACGGCAAGATCGCGTACACCTCGACGGCCGGGAGCTTCACGCCGCGCCAGCCGCGCCTCTGGCTCGTTGACCCTGCGGGCGGCCTGCCCGCGGAGACGCCGCTCGCGGAGTTCAGCGACGGCTCGTTCTTCGCCGACGGCAGGCGCGTCGCCTACACGCGCGTGGGCGCCCACGCGCAGAACTGGCGCCGCTACCGCGGCGGTAACGTCGGCCGCATCGCGGTCTACGACTTCGCCTCGAACAGCTACGCGGAGCTGCCTAACAAGGGCGAGAACTCCTGGTTCCCGATGGTCGTCGGCGACTCCATCTACTACGCGAGCGACCGGAACCTGGGGACCGTGAACCTGTACCGCCACGACCTCTCGACGAAGAAGGAGACGCAGCTCACGAAGTACTCCGACTACGACGTGAAGTGGCCGAGCACGGACGGCAAGACCATCGTCTACGAGCAGGACGGCTACCTCCACGCCTACGACATCGCCTCGGGCCGCGACGAGCGGCTGGCGTTCGAGGTGAAGGGCGACGAACTGGCGGCGCGCCCCTTCATGCTCAAGGTCGGGCGCATGATCACGTCGCTCTCGCCCTCGCCGAAGGGGGACCGCGTGGCGGTCGAGGCGCGCGGCGAAATCTTCGACGTGGCCGCGAACGGCGAGAGCGTCAGGAACCTTTCGGCGACGCCGGGCGTGCGCGAGCGGCAGCCGCGCTGGTCGCCGGACGGAAAATCAATCGCGTACCTGAGCGACGCGACGGGCGACTTTCAAATCTACCTGCGCCCGGCGGCGGGCGGGGGGCAACCCCGCCAGCTATCGAACCACACGGGCAAGACCATCCGCGGCCTCGAGTGGTCGCCCGACGGGAAACACCTCGCGTACTGGTTGATGGACGACAGCCTGCACATCCTGAACGTCGAGACGCGCGAGGCGAAGCCCGTCATGAGGAACGAGTACGGCAGCGACTCGTCGTTCGACTGGTCGCCCGACGGCCGCTGGATCGCGTTCTCCGTCGGCGGCCGGAACGGCTTCGGCGCGATACACCTCTACGAGGTGGCGACGGCGAAGGCCGCCCGCGTCACCGACGGCATGTACGACGACGGGAACGTCGCCTTCGACCTCAACGGCAAGTACCTCTACTTCACCTCGGCGCGCGCCTTCGCGCCGACGCCCGGCCGCTACGAGCTGAGCCTGAAGGTCGAGAACGCCGACCGCGTCTACCTGCTCCCGCTCTCGAAGGAGCAGGGAAACCCCTTCTTCCCGAAGCCGGACGACGCGGAAGAGGCGCCGGCGAAGCCGGAGGCGAAGGCCGAGAAGCCGCCCGCCGGGCCGCCGCCCGTCAGGGTGGATTTGGAGGGACTCGGCGCGCGCGCCGTCGCGCTGCCGCTCCCGCCGGGGGAGCCCGGCGTACTCGTCGGCGCGACGGGCGGCGTCTTCCACTACAGTGAAGGGAAGCTGCGCAAGTTCGACCTCGGCTCTAAGAAGACCGACATGGTCTACGAGGGGCAGCCGCTCCGCCTGATGTTCAACTCCGACCGGAGCAAGTTCGCCTACTTCGCCGACGGCACGCTCGGGCTCGCGGACGCGAAGCCGGGCGTCAAGTTCGGCGACGGCAAGGTTGACACGGCCGCCGTCGAGGCGTGGGTCGAGCCCGCCGCCGAGTGGCGGCAGATGTTCTGGGAGACCTGGCGCTTCGAGCGCGACGGCTTCTTCCGCGAAGACCTTTGGGGTCTGGACTGGCCGGCCCTCGGCAAGCACTACGAGCAGTACCTCCCGCACGTGCGACACCGGCAGGACTTCTACTACGTGCTCGGCCTGCTCCTCGGCGAGCTGGGCACGTCGCACGCGTACGTGGAGCCCGGCCCGACGGAGCCCGGCTCGCCCGACCGCGCGGCGAGCGCGGCGATGCTCGGCGCCGACTACGAGCGCGACGGCGAGCGGGTGCGCTTCAAGCGGGTCTACGCGGGGACGCTCACGCAGGACTCCTGGCGCGGGCCGCTCGGCGAGCCCGGCGTCAACGTGAAGGCGGGCGACTACCTGCTTGAGATAGACGGGCGCGCCGTCACCGCGAGCGTCCACCCGAACTCGCTCCTGATTAACAAGGCCAACCGCGTCGTGACGCTGACGGTCAACGACCGGCCGACGTTGGAAGGGGCGCGGCGCGTCCGCGTCAAGCCGGTCGCGGGCGAGGCGCAGATTCGTTACTACGAGTGGGTCGAGGCGAACCGGCGTAAGGTCGAGCAACTCTCGGGCGGCCGCGTCGGCTACATACACTACCCGGACACGGCGCAGGGCGGGCAGGCGGAGTTCATACGCGGCTACTACGCGCAGACGGACAAGGACGCGATAATCCTCGACGGCCGCTTCAACTCCGGCGGCAGCCCGCAGCCGATGGTTCTGCCCACACTCGCGCGACGTTGGCAGACCGTCATCCACGCGCGCAACTGGCAGGGCGGCTCCGAGATGCGCGCGGTCAACGGGCCGAAGGTGATGCTCATTAACGGCTACGCCGGCTCGGGCGGCGACCTGACGCCGTGGATGTTCCGCGACCTCGGGCTGGGCCCGCTTGTCGGCACGCGGACGATGGGCGCGCTCGTCGGCATCGCGGGGTACCGCGAGCTGTTGGACGGCACGCAGGTCAGCGCGCCCGGCTACACGCGCTTCGACCCGAAGTCCGGCGAGTGGATAGCCGAGAACAGGGGCGTGACGCCCGACCTCGAAGTTGACGCGCGGCCCGACCTGCTGGCGCAGGGGCGCGACCCTCAGCTCGAGGCCGCCGTCGAATACCTGCTCGGGCAGTTGAAGAAGAACCCGCCCTCCGTCACACAGCCCAAGCTCCCGCCCGTCAGTTCGCGCCGCTGAACGTCGTCGCGGCGCGCACGAAGGCCCGAGGCGCCTCCCCGCTCACGTCGGGGTGGCGCCTCGGGCCTTCACTTTGAAACCTGCCACGTCCTGCGCGAGTAACCTGCGAACTTCGCGCGCGGCTCCCGACCGAAATTACCGCGACACTCACGGCCGCGCCCTCTTTCCTCTACGGCGTCCTGCGCCCGGGCGAGCGCGGCGAGCCGGGGTCACCCGCCGCGCCGTGAAAGCCTACCCGCACGACCTGCGGCGGCGGGCGCTATCGGCCGCCCTGCGCGGCGACGGCGCCGGCCCGGAGGTGGCCGAGTTGTTCGTCCCCGCGCGGCCCGGCGAACACGTACGGCGCTACGGCAGCGGCGACCAGTCCTTCCAGCCGTTGACCTCGCCGCCGAAATAGTCCTCACGCGTCAGCCCGAAAATGAGCGTGTCCTGGGGCCGGCCCGCGGAGTTCAGCCGCTCGTTCCTGATTCGGCCTTCCGGCGAAAACCCGAGCCGCCGCGCCACGGCGATGCTCCGCTCGTTCAGACTGTCCGCGAGGAGGCCGACGCGGATGGCTTCCAACTGCTCGAACGCGAGCCGGCAGACGAGAATCACCGCCTCGGTCACGAAGCCCCGTCCCGTCGCGCTCGCGCGGAGCCAGTATCCGACGCCGAAGGCGCGCGCCCGCCAGTTTATCTCCTCCAACTGAATGCCGCCGAGGAGGCGGCCGTCCTCCCTGCGCCAGATGCCGTAGGGGACGGCGTCGCGTCGGAGGAGGGCTAAGCGCGCCCGCCTGACGTCGAGCTCCGAGTGCCGGCTACTCTTGTGCCGGTCGGGCCACGCCTGCCACGGCCTCAGATGTTCGCGCGACTCCTCTATCGCTTCCCACAGTAGCTCCCCCTCGCCCGGCCGCAGCGGGCGGAGCCGAATTCGGACGCCCTCCAGCTCCTCCGGGATGTCAATTAACATCGGGTCCGATTCAACGTCGCTTCTCTCGGTCATCAAGCGGTCAACCTCCCCGTGGCTGTCTCAGTCGCGCCGGCCCGCCCGCGGGCGTAGTCGGCGCGGCGCTTCGTTTTCATTATTCACAATTTAATAAATCCTTTAATAAATCCTTTCAAGAAAATTTCACGTCGTTTCAAACCTGACTTTCAAGACTTTCAGCCGTCTTTGTAACTACACTCCGCGTTGCTGGCCGAAGGTTAAAACATTCCCGGCTCTGGAGAGCACGAATGATAAGAAGAGTCCTTATCGGCTCATTCCTGACGCTGATGCTCCTCTGCGCGGTTTTCGCGGGTGAGCCGGCCGAGGCCCGCCGCTGCGCCTACGACTGGTGCGTGACCCTGTACAACTCGTGCGAGGCGTCGTGTAACGGCAGCCGGCCGTGCATCAAGGCTTGCCAGCGAGACTACAACGAGTGCCTGTGCTCGAACTGTGGTTTTAGTTGTGGCGAGCTGCCGTAGGCCGCGCTTGAAGCCCGCACGTCCCGCGGCGGCGCGGCCAAAGGCCGAAGTCTAGACTTGGGGCCGCCGCCCGCGCGGGCGGCGCCGTGAGAGTACTTAAGGATAAGGGGGACCGAGGCAAGGCCCCCGGCCGCCCTTTTCTGTGAGCTGCGGACACCCGCCCACGCCGGGCGTATGGTTCCCGTGTTCCGCTTACGTCAAAGCCCTCGACCTCGACGGCTTCAACTTACTCGCAGCGAAGGAGAACGTTATGCTGAAACATCGGCCGTCTCTCTTTTAGACTTTAATCATTACCCGGGGCCACGTCTAAGACAGGGTGGCCTCACTCGCCGTAACAGTTTCGCCTTGCTTCCGGCGGCTTCGGCCGCCGCGGAGTCAGCCCATAACTTACCAAGCCAAGGAGGCCACATGAGACTAAGAAAGCTTCTCTCCCTTACCGCCCTGACGGCGGCGCTGCTCTTCACGCTCCTCACGGGGAGCCCCACCAAGGCCCGCGAGTGTCCGTTCCAGATGTGCGTGGACCTCTACAACGAGTGCGAGGCGTCGTGTAACGGCAACCGGATATGTATCAAGACTTGCCAGCGAGATTACAGCGCGTGCCAGTGCGCCAACTGCGGCCTGTGTCCTAACGGCGACGCCCCGCCGGCGTAAGCTAACCACCGCCAGGCGGCGCTCTCACACGTTCGGCAGGCGAAAGGGGCGGGTCAGAGATGACCCGCCCCAGAGCGTCGGCGAGTCACAGAAGTACTTAAGCGGCCTCGGCCGTCACCGTTGACGACGTCAGGCAGGCCGGCCTCTTATGAGACTCCTCTAATCGAGTTTTTGATTACCGAGAAAGTGAAGGGGCGGCGGGACTCTCAGCCCGCCGCCCCCTGGTCCGTTTCGCTGTCGGTGGTTAAGACCCTCCTACTAACCCTTCCAATCGGGAGGGCGACGTTCGTCCGGAGCCGCCTTCGGGTAACCTTTCAACTCGCGCCGGAACCCTCGGCGACCGGCGCGGCCGTCACATAGTCCGCCTGGCCGTCGAGTGCGACCACCTTCCCATAGTCCAACCGCATGATGCGGTCGGCGATGTGATAAAAGCGGTCGTCGTGGCTGATGACCAGGACTGCTTTGCCCCTGGCTTTCAGCTCCGGCAGGAGCTGAAAATAAAATATCTCCTTGAACTGCGGGTCCTGGTCGGCGGCCCATTCGTCAAAGATGTAAATCGGCCGGTCTTCCATGTACGCCGTCAGCAGGGCCAGCCGCTTACGCTGCCCCTGTGATAGTTCCGTGGTCGAGAACGCGCCATCCTTAATCTGCACCTTGTGCTCCAGTTGTAGCTGCGCAAGGCGCTCGCGCGCGCGGTCGTCGAGGCTCGCCTTGTTCATGCCGAGCAGGCTCTCGAAGAGATGAAAGTCGGAGAAGACGACGGAGAAGTGTTGCCGGTAAAACTCCCTGCTCTCGTCGTTGACGGCCTCGCCGTTCAATAGAATCTCGCCGGCCTCCGGGACGTAGAGGCCGGTGAGCAGCTTGGCGAAAGTCGTCTTCCCGCTGCCGTTGCCCCCCGTGAGGAAGACTATTTCCCCGGGAAGTATCGTCAGGTTGATGGGGCCGAGGGTGAAGTTGTTGTCCTCCCCCTCGCGCCGGTAAGTGTGGACGACGCCGCGCATCTCCAGGCTCCCCAGCTTGAGGTCGTCGCCGGGCTCGGCGGCCGTCTGGTCGTCGGCGCCGATGGCGCTCAGCTCCATGCCGAGGGCCTCGACCTTTTGCATGGCGACGCCGGCCCGGCTCAGGAACGGCGCCGTGTTCATGATGACCTGCAAGGGGCTCATCAGGTAGAGGAGCGTGACGGTGTAGGCGGTCAGCGTCGGCAGCTCTATCGCCTGTAGTGAGGGGAGCGCGAAAAGTATCAAGCCCACGATTATGAAGATTAACGTCTGCCCCCAACTGCCGGCCGCCGCGTGTATCGTCACGCCCGCGACGTTGCGCGCGCGCAGCGACGCGGCCGTCCCCTCAAGGACGCCGGAGAGGAAAGCCCTCCGGCGTCGCCGGTGAAGTTTTATCTCCTTGATGCCTCCGGTCAAATCGCGGAAGTGATTGAACAGGTCGTCCAGGTGGCGCCGCGCGGCGCGAAACTCCCGCGTCGCCCTGAAGACGGAGAGCTGATAGGCGACGATTCCGAGCAGGAGGAAGCCGAGCACCGAGAGCAGCACCCTGGCGGACAACAGGCCCAGGTACCCGAGGCCGGTTATCACCACGACGATGTTGATGCAGAGGGCGGGGATGAAGACGAGCGCGCCGGTGATGGTCGGGATGTCGTCGGTGAGGGCCGCCAGCAGGCGGTGCGTGCCCAGCTTCTCCAGGTGCCGCAGCGGGGCGGCGGCTATCTGCCGGCAGAGTTGCAGGCGGAGGCGAAAGAGCGCGCCCTGCGAGACGCGCGCCAGGAGCGCTTCGGAGATGAACCTCGTGGCGGGCAGGCTCAGACACAAGACGACGAAACCCCAGATGAGTGTGGCGCGGGCGTACGTGCCCTGACCCCGCAGCACGACGTTGAAGAGCGCCAAGAGCCCCGTGTTGACCGCGCCGCAGACGACACCCGCGGCCACGGCCACGAACATGCTGCGCGGAGAATAACGCACTAGAAAAGAGATGAGCCTCATCGAGTCGCGCCTTTGCCTGTGAAGAACGGACGCCCGCGGGCGCAGTCAAGAGGCCCGCGGAATGTTCTCAAATCGGGTCGTATCACGAACCGCCCCGCGCGCTTCTGTCCCCGCGCAGGGGAATCAGCGGGCTACAGCGCCGGCCCCCTGGACTCGACCCAGGAGCGCGTGCGCTCGAAGGCGTAGGTCGGCAGGGGGACGCGCCGCCGCTTGCCGTCGGCGAGGGCCGGCCAGTCCACCGCCGCCCCCCTGAGCCAGAGGCGGCCCAGCGTGTTCAAGAAGGATTCATAGTCGGAGCGCCCTTCGCGGGGTTCGCGCAGGGAGGTGAACGCCGCCTGCCTGTCGTCCCCGTCCGGGCGCGCATGCCCGGGGGGCGTCGTCAACGTGCGTCCCGGCCCGACCTCAAGCGTGATGCGCCCCGGCGCCTTCAATAGCCCGGCGGCGGCTTCCGCAAAGCGCGCGGTCTGACGAGGGGGGGCGACCCAGTAGTCCGGCGCGGTCGCCTGCTCCGCTTTTATCCAGTCGCCCGTCGCGTTAGAGATGAAGGGAACCTGCGGGGGGCTGAGCCGCATCCTCCGCGCCTCGCGTGTGAAGTCTTCCGCGGGAGGCGTCTGCCGCCCCGCGCCCGAGACGAGCTTCAGGGCGTCTTCCAGCGAGAACACTCCGGCCAGGCACGCGGCGACGTACTCGCCGACGCCCTGGCCGACCATCGCCTGAGGCCGCACGCCGCACGCCGCCCACAGCCCGGCGAGGGCGTACTCCACGACGAATAACGCGGGCCGCGCCACGTCGTCCCGCTTCAGGCGTTCGGCCGCCTCTTCCGCCTCGCCTCTCGCAGGGTACAGGACGCGGCGCAGGTCGAACCCCAGAGTGTGAGCCAGCAACTCCGAGCAACGGTCGGTCTGCTCGCGGAACACAGGCTCCAGCTCATAGAGTTCCCTCGCCATGTTTACGTGCTCTGCCCCCTGACCCGGGAACGTGAACGTGACGGGCGGTTCGTCCGCCTCCTTAACGTAGGTTAAGAGGCGGGGCGAGCCCTCCGCGCCCAGCGCCGCCGCCGCGTCTTCCGCGGAGGAGCAGACGAGCGCGAGCCTGTGGTTGAACGCCCTCCGGCCCACCTGCAATGTGTAGGCCACGTCGGCGATGTTCACCTCCGGATGACTCTTCAGGTGTTGAAGCAGGTTCGAGGCGGCGGCCCTGAGCGCGGAATCCGTTTTGGCGGACAGCGGCAGGAGTAGCCAGGGCTTCTGCGGCGCCGCGCTGTCGAGAGGCGGAGCCTCTTCCACGATGACGTGCGCGTTCGTCCCGCCGATGCCGAAGGAGCTGACGCCGGCGCGGCGCGGCCCCCCGTTCGCCTTCCACTCCGAAAGCTCGCGGTTGACGTAGAACGGGCTGTCGGCAAAGTCTATCTCGGGGTTCGGCTCCTCGAAGTGAAGGCTCGGGGGCAACTGCCGGTGTTCGAGCGCGAGTATCGTCTTAATCAGCCCCGCCGCGCCCGAGGAGGCGCCGGTGTGCCCCATGTTGCTCTTGACGGTGCCGATGGCGCAGAAGTTCTTCGCGCGGGTGGAGCTGCGAAACGCCTGGGTGAGAGCCCTGACCTCAATCGCGTCGCCCAGCGCGGTCCCCGTCCCGTGCGTCTCGACGTAGGTGATAGTCTCGGCCGCGGCGCGGGACAGCGCGAGCGCCTCCGTGACGACCTCGGCCTCGCCGTCAACGCCGGGCGCGGTGAATCCGACTTTGACGCTCCCGTCATTGTTGATGGCCGAGCCCCTGATGACGGCGCGGATGTGGTCGCCGTCGGCCAGCGCCTCCTCCAGCCTCTTCAGCACGAGGACGCCGACGCCGCTGCCCGGGACGGTGCCGCCGGCTTTGGCGTCGAAAGCCCTGCAATGGCCGTCGGCGGAGTAGATTTCGTTGGCCTGGTACAGGTACCCCGACTTCTGTATGGAGCGGATGGTGACGCCGCCCGCCAGCGCCATGTCACATTCGCCGAGGAGCAGGCTTTGACAGGCTATGTGAATTGCCACGAGCGACGTCGAGCAGGCGGTCTGCACGGACACGCTCGGCCCCTTCAGGTTGAGCAGGTAGGAGACGCGCGTGGAGAGGAAGTCCTTGTCGTTGCCCGCCAGCACGGGGATGGAGCCGACCCTTCCCAGCAGCTCGGGATTCGAGAGCAGGTTGAATATCAGGTAGCTGCTCATGGTCTGGCCGGCGTAAACCCCGATTCGCCCGTCGAACCTCTCGGAGTCGTAGCCGGCGTTCTCGAGCGCCTCCCAGGCGCACTCCAGAAAGACGCGCTGTTGCGGGTCGAGTATCTCGGCCTCGGCCTCGCTGATGCCGAAGAAGGCCCTGTCGAACAACTCGGCCCCCTCCAGCACGGCCCGCGCCTTGACGTAGTCGGCGCGGGCCAGCAGCGCCGGGCTGAAGCCGGCGGCGAGCAGTTCTTCGTCGGAGAAGAACTCAATAGACTCGACGCCGTCTCTCAGGTTGCGCCAGTACTGTTCGAGGTCGGGGGCGCCCGGAAAACGCCCGACCATGCCGACGACCGCTATCCCGTAATCAGATGTGTTCAAGGTGATTCACCGCAGGCGTTCTGCCCGATTATTGTGAAGGCTTGGTCTGGTTCGACGCACGCCGGTTACCCAGCCGCGCCAGCCGAAGCTCGGCGCGCGCATAGCTCTGTTGGAACGAGGGCTCGTCATCCCCCTGCCGGTTCAAATGTCTCGCCAGCGCGCTGACGGTCGGATGCTGGAACAGCTCCGCCACGGAGAGCGAACGGCCGAGCGCCGCGTTGATTTTCCGCTGCACCTGGATAGCCAATAACGAGTGGCCGCCCAGGTCGAAGAAGTTGTCGTTAACGCTGACGGGCGCCAGCTTCAAAACTTCTTCCCAGATTCTCACGATGACGGCCTCTGTCTCGTCGCGCGGGGGCGTGTGCTCCAGAGGCTCGCGGCTTGAACTCTCCGGGGACGGGAGCGCCTGGCGATTGATTTTCCCGCCGGGCGTGAGCGGCAGCTTCTCAAGCAGCACGAAGGCGGCCGGTATCATGTACTCCGGCAGACGCTCCCTGAGGAAACTACGCAGGTGGTCGCCGGAAGGGGGCGGCTGCGTGTTCGCAACACAGTAGGCCACCAGTCGCCTGTCACCGGGCGAGTCTTCGTGGGCCACGACGACGACCTCGCGCACGTCCGGGTGGAGCGCGATGACGGCCTCGACCTCGCCCAATTCGATACGGAACCCGCGCAGCTTCACCTGCTGGTCCATCCGCCCGAGGAACTCCACCTCGCCGCCGGGGAGGTAGCGCACGCGGTCGCCGGTACGGTAGAGCCGTGCGCCCGGCGACGCCCCGAACGGGTCGGGGACGAACCGCTCGGCCGTCAGCGCCGCCCGCCCGAGGTAGCCGCGCGTCACCCCCTCGCCCCCGATGTAGAGTTCGCCGGGCACGCCCACCGGCGCCGGCTCGCCCCGCCCGTCTAAGACGTAGAGAGCCGTGTTGGCGACGGGGCGGCCGAGCGGGATGTGGCCGCCGGCGCTCTCGACCCTGTGGGTGGCCGACCAGATGGTCGTCTCGGTCGGGCCGTACATGTTGAAGAGCTGTGCGGAGGAGCCTTCGAGGAAGAGGGCGGCGAGCGGGGCTGGCAGCGCCTCGCCGCCGAGCAGGAGCGTGCGCAGCGAGCGCGCGGCGCGCAGCGAGTCTTCGTCGGCGGCGAGCAGGCGCGCCATCGAGGGGGTGCACTGGAGGTGCGTCACCCCGTGCGCGGCTATCTGCGACGCGATGGTGTACGCCTCGGCCGTCTTATCACTCTGCCCGCCCGAAGCCGTGTCGGGCGCGGGCTCATCGGCCGCAGGGGTCGGCCCGGACTTGTACTCCTCGCGCCGCAGGACGACGCGGAAGCCGCGCGCCAGCGTCCACAGCAACTCCAGCACCGAGATGTCGAACGACAGACTCGTCAGCGCCAGCCACGTCCCCGGCCCCTCGCCCCCGACCGCCTCGTCCATCGCCGCGAAGAAGTTGGTCACGTTCCGGTGCTCGACCGTCACGCCCTTGGGCCTCCCCGTGGAGCCCGAGGTGTAGATGACGTAGGCCAGATTCTCCGCCGTAGTCACGCCGGCCGCGCCCTGCGTCCCGGCCGTGCCCTCCTCCTCCGCCCCCTCCGTCTCGTCCATGTAGAGGAGGGCGCCCTCGTAGCCGCGCAGGCGGCCTTCGAGGCGGCGCTGCGTGAGGACGACGCCGACGCCGCTGTCGGAGAGCATGAAGGCCAGCCGCTCCGGCGGGTACGAGGGGTCGAGCGGCAGGTAGGCCCCGCCCGCCTTCAGGATGCCGAGCAGCCCGGCCAGCATCCCCGGCGAGCGCTCCAGGCAGACGCCGACCAGCGCCTCGGCTCCGACGCCGAGCGCGCGCAGGCGGCGG
>DASVUF010000267.1:0-6420 GCA_036387195.1 Pyrinomonadaceae bacterium
GAGTCGGGCGCGCCGCCTTCCTGCTTCGCGCCGCCGCCTGACCCCCCGGCCGCCGCCCGCCGTCTACAGACTTTCCATTCGCCACCCGAAAACCTAAAATCGGAGGCATGAAAGCCGTTGTCTTCCACGAGCACGGGGGGCCGGAAGTCCTCCGCTATGAGGAGCGCCCGGAGCCGCGGATACGCGCCGACGAGGTGCTGGTCGAGGTGCGCGCCTGCGCCCTGAATCACCTGGACGTGTGGGCGCGCAAGGGGCTGCCCGGCATCGAGATTCCGCTGCCGCACATCCTCGGCAATGACGTCGCGGGCGTCGTGCGCGAGGCGGGCGAGCTGGTCGGCTGGGTCAAGCCCGGCGACGAGGTGCTGTTGCAGCCGGGCGTCTCCTGCGGCCACTGCCGCGAGTGCCTCGGCGGCGCCGACAACATGTGCCCGGAGTACGACATGCTCGGCTACCGCCGCGACGGCGGCTACGCCGAGCTGGTCAAGGCGCCCGGCGTCAACGTCGTCCCGAAGCCGGAGAACCTGAGCTGGGCCGAGGCGGCCGCGCTGCCGCTCGTGCTGGTGACGGCGTGGCACATGCTCGTCACGCGCGCGCGCGTCGAGCCGGGCGAGGACGTGCTCGTCCACGCGGCCGGCAGCGGCGTCGGCTCCCTGGGCATTCAAATCGCCAAGCTGCGCGGCGCGCGGGTCATCGCCACCGCCGGGTCGGAGGAGAAGCGCGAGCGCGCGCGCGCGCTCGGCGCCGACGAGGTCGTGGACTACACGCGCGCGGACTGGCCCAAGGAGGTCAGGCGGCTGACCGCGCGCGCGGGCGTGGACGTCGTCTTCGAGCACACGGGCGCCGAGACGTGGCCGGGCTCGGTGCTGGCGCTCAAGAAGGACGGGCGGCTGGTGACGTGCGGCGCGACGAGCGGCTACGACGCGCGCACGGACCTGCGGCAGGTCTTCTACCGCCACCTCAACCTGCTCGGCTCCTTCATGGGCTCGAAGGCCGAGCTGCTCGACGCCCTGAAGTTCGTCGGGCGGGGCCAGCTCCGCGCGGTCGTGGACCGCACGCTCCCCCTCGCCGACGCGCGACGCGCGCACGAGCTGATGCAGGACCGCGCGCAGTTCGGCAAGCTCGTCCTCGAAGTCTGAAAAGCCGCGAACCGTTAAAGGCCGCGAACCGTAAATCCTGGGCGGAGACGGGAAGGCGCGGCTTTCCCCCGCCGCGGTCTGCGGTTCACGGTTCAAGGCTTTTAAAGTAGAATTGCGTCCGATGAAACTCCTACAGCAGATTGACTCGCCCGCGGACTTGCGCCGGCTGCGCCCCGAGCAGTTGCAGACGGCCGCCGACGAAATACGCCAGTACATCCTGGAGACGATGTCGCGGGTCGGCGGCCACACCGGCGCGTCGCTGGGCGCGGTCGAGCTGGCCGTCGCGCTCCACTACGCCTTCGAGACGCCGCGCGACCGGCTGGTCTGGGACGTGGGCCACCAGGCTTACGCGCACAAGATTCTGACGGGCCGGCGCGAGCTGCTGCCGACCGTCAAGCAGTACGGCGGCATCTCGGGCTTCCTGCGCCGCGACGAGTCGGAGTACGACACCTTCGGCGCGGGGCACGCCTCGACCTCGCTGTCGGCGGCGCTCGGCATGGCGGTGGCGCGCGACCAGCGCGGCGAAGACCACCACGTCGTCGCCGTCATCGGCGACTCCAGCCTCGCGGGCGGCATGGCGATGGAGGCGGTCAACCAGTCGGGCCACCTCAAGACGCGCCTCATCGTCATCCTCAACGACAACGAGATGTCCATCGCGCCCGCCGTCGGCGCACTCACCGGCTACCTCAACCGCATCCGCGGGGCGCAAGGGTACCACCGCTTCAAGGACGAGGTCGGCGACCTTTTGCACGACATCCCCTCGTTCGGCGAGCGGCTCTACAACGCGGCGAAGACGGTCAAGGACGCCATCGCGGCGGCCGTGCTGCCCGGGGCGCTGGTCAACGAGCTGGGCTTCAAGTACATCGGCTACGTTGACGGCCACAACCCGCGCGCGCTCGTCCGCGCGCTCGAAGAGGCGAAGCAGGTCAGGGACTCGCCCGTCATCGTCCACGCGCTGACGCAGAAGGGGAAGGGCTACCCGGCGCGCGAGAAGAACTACTACGCGTGGCACGCCACCGGCCCGTTCGACCTGAAGACGGGCGCCGCCGCCAAGTCGGCGCACGCGCCCGCGCCGAGCTACACGGCCGTCTTCGGGCAGGCGATGTGCGAGGAGATGGCGCGCGACCCCAGGGTCATCGCGCTCACGGCGGCGATGCCCGACGGCACCGGCATAGACAAGGTGCTCGAAAAATTCCCCGAGCGCGCCTACGACGTCGGCATCGCCGAGCAGCACTGCGTCACCTTCGCCGCCGGCATGTCCACCGAAGGGCTCAAACCGGTCTGCGCCGTCTACTCCACCTTCCTGCAACGCGCCTTCGACCAGATAGTCCACGACGTCTGCCTGCAGAACCTCAACGTCAAGTTCTGCATGGACCGCGCCGGCATCGTCGGCGGCGACGGGCCGACGCACCACGGCCTGCTCGACATCGCGTACCTGCGCCCCGTCCCGCACATGACGGTCATGGCGCCGAAGGACGAGGGCGAGATGCGCGACATGCTCCACACGATGCTGGCGATAGACGGGCCGGCGGCGATGCGCTACCCGCGCGGCAACGGCGTCGGCGCCGACCTCCGGCGCGAGCCGCGCGTGCTCGAAGTCGGCAAGGCCGAGATACTGCGCGACGGCGGCGAGGTGGCGGTCGTCGCCTACGGCTCGATGGTCAACCCGGCGGTCGAGGCGGCCGCGAGGCTTGCGAAGGACGGCGTCGAGGCGACGGTCGTCAACGCGCGCTTCGTCAAGCCGCTCGACGCCGGGCTGCTGCTCGCGCTGGCGCGCACGCGCCGCCTCATCGTCACGGTCGAGGAGGCTTACCTGGCGGGCGGCTTCGGCTCGGCGGTCGCCGAGCTGCTCGAAGAGAACGGCCTGCTCGACGCCGTCCGCCTCGTCCGCATGGGCGTGCCCGACCGCGTCGTCACGCACGGCGACCCCAAGCTGCTGCTCGCCAAGTACGGCCTCGACTCCGACGGCATCTACACGCGCGTCCGCGAAGCCTGGGAGGTGCTCGAAGAGCGCCGCGCCGGCGCGCGCGCCGCGCAGGTCAAGGGGCGCGGCTAACGGCGGCGCCCGCTACGACGACGAAGGGGGCGGGGACGAAAGGCGCGCCTTTCGTCCCCGCCCCCTTTTCGTCGTCGCCGACGTTCGGGCTTCGGCCGCCCGCCCTCACATCTTGTCCCTGCCGGTCTGCCGCTGGTTGTACTTCCTGACGACCTCCTGGTACTTCTGCGCGATGAGGAGGGTGCGCGAGATGTCCTCGTCTTCGAGGTGCGGGTAGCGCTGGTAGGTCCTGGCGACGGCGGCGGTGATGACGGACTCGGCGTCGCGGTAGCGCTTGGCCTCGACCGCCTCGGACATGTCGCGGATGGCCTGCGCGAGCAGCGCGATGGTGAAGTTCTTGCCGACCTCCGGGTCGCGCAGCATGTCGCCCGCCGCGCCCGCGACGACGGCCAGCGCCGCCTCCTCCGTCTTGACGACCGGCCTCTTCTGTTCGAGGTCGTAGTAGTTGAAGCGCACGCGGACGGGGAGGCGCGCCGCCGCCTCGGCCCCGCGGCGCGCGACCCTGAAGCGGAGCAGGACGACCTGCGTCAACCCCTGGTTCATGTTGTCGAGCCTAACCGTGACGGCGTTCGCGCGCCGCGCGGGCTCGTAGCCGTAGACCTGCGCCAGTTCGAGGTCGGGGCCGTACTCGATTTCGAGGTTCGGCTCAGAGGCGACGGGCGCGACGAGGCTCTGCGCCTCCTTCAGGAAGACCTTCTCGATGTCCTGCGCGTCGGCGACGAAGTGGAAGAGGCCGCGCCCGCTCTTGGCGAGCTGGCGCAGAAGGTCTTTGTTGAGGTCGAGCCCGACGCCGATGGTCGAGAGGTCAACGCCGCGGTCGTTGAACGAGAGCGACTCGCTCGCTATCTGCGTGGGGTCGGTCACGCCCTCGTTGGCGATGCCGTCGGTCAGGAGCACGACGCGGTTGGTCGCCCCGCGCTTGAGGTTCCTGAGCGCCTCCCTGTAGCCGAGCATCAGGCCGGCGTGGATGTTGGTGGAGCTGCCCGGCGCTATGCCGCGGATGAGGCGGCGCGCCTCCTCGCGGTCGCCCACCTGCCGCGCCGGCATGAGCACCTGCGCCTCCGAGTCGAAGACGACGATGGAGAGCGTGTCCGTCTCGCGCAGTTGCGTGACGAGCGTGAGCAGCGCCTCCTTGACGCGCGACAGCTTGTCGGCGTCGGCCATCGAGCCGCTCTTGTCTATGACGAGCGCGAGGTTGATGGGCGGCAACTGCCCGCGGTCGGAGGCCAGCGCCGTGCTGAAGCCGACTTGCAGGACGGCCTCGGCCCCGGGCGCGGCCACACGGTCGTTGCCCCAGCGCACGTCCATCAGCACGGCCTCGCCCGCCTTGGGGCGGCCTATCTGGTGGCGGTGGTAGTTGACGAACTCCTCGACGGCGACCGAGCGCGAGGCGGGGATGAGCCCCATCTCCGCGAGGTAGCGCGTGCGCGCCGCCGCCGCGGTCGAGGCGCCCTCCTGCGCGTGCGCGCCGGCGGCCGAGGCGAGCAGCACGAGGGCGAGCGAAAACAGCTTCCGGAAATTGACGCGCGCGTCGGGGCGCGAAGGTGTGGGCATACGTCCTCCGAAGGGTTGGCCCGGCCTGTCGCCGGGGAGACGGACACACGGCGGCTCGTCGTCTGCGAGGGAAGGTCTTTGTCGCGCCGCTTCGGCACAGAGATGACGCTTTCGCGGGGAGGGATGCCCGGGAAAAAAAGAGCCGAAGGGGGAAAGGCGGGGGGCGAAGGCGCCGGCGTCCGTCCTCCCCTTCGCCCTTCGACTTTCCCCCTTCGCCCTTCGACTTTCTCCCTTCGCCGCGTCGCCCCGCCCTTCTACTTCGCCGCGTCGCCCCCGCCTTTGCGCCTTGCTACCGGCGCGGCAGACCCTCGACGAGATGGTCGGCGGCGAGCCAGAGGCTCCAGGCGTGGTGGTAGAAGGCGACGGGGAAGACGAGCGCGACGGCGAGGAGCAGCGAGAGCATCACGGCGTCGTCGCCGGGCCCGAGCAGCAGCCAGAGCCCGCCCGCCGCCATCACGGCCGCCTCGGTCGTCACGACGTTTATCATGATGGCGCCGACGAAGAAGCCCTCCTCGCGCTGGAAGAGCGCGCCGCACGCGCGGCACAGTGGCCGCACGCGGAAGGGCGTCTTGAAGACGGGCGCGCCGCCGCAGGCCGGGCAGCGCAGCCGCGCCCCGCGCCCGAGCGTCCTGACGAAGTGGCGGCCGTCCGGACTCAAAGCCCCCCCAACGGCGGCCGGCCGCCGGCTACTGCCGGTCGGCCGCCGCCTCCTTGACCTGACCCTCCAGCCCGCGCAGGTAGCGCGCGCGGTAGCCGTCAATCAGGTTCCTGACGTTCGCCTCAAGCTCCTGCTCCGAGACGCCGTTCGCGTAGAGCGCCGACTTCTGTAGGTCAATCAGCGCCATCAGCATCGCCTTGACCTCGACCAACTCGGTCGCGATGATGGTGAAAGCCTCCGACGTGGACTTGCCGCCGTCGAGCAGCGCGTGCATCCCGCCCGAAATCTCCGTCCCGCCCTCCTGGTTCGACACGTCCCGCCCCCCTTTTTTGTCGCCTGTAATCGCCCGCCCAAGGGCAGACGGAACTTAACAGAAGCCGGCGCGATTGTGTAGCCCCCTCGGACGCCGTGACGGACTGGCGAACCGCGAGGAACGTGGTCATCGGCGCGGCCGCCGGCGTCGTGTTGGGGATAGGCGGCTTCACCTTCATCGTCGCGCGTGGGGCGTGAAGCTGGTCGCGCCGGCGGCGCCGGTCGCGCTGGTGGCGGCCGTGGCGGGCGTCGCGCCGCCGGCTCAAGTTTTTCTCAAGCGCCCTTAAGTGGCTGAAAAACAAGCGGTTAAAAATCTAGCCCGCGCGCCGAAAAATTTTCCCGGCGCTCAAGTTTCCCTCAATCCCCGCCGGCTATCTTGTGCACGCTGAAGGACGGGGGCGCGGCCGGCCGGCTCGGGGCGGGTCGAAAGTTCAAAAGCCGAACAGCGAGGCGCGACACGGCATCTCGCCGCGGCCGGCCGAAGTCGGGTCGGAAGGCCGCGGCGGGCGAGCGTCCCGGCGGCACACGCGCTTGGCAGAGACGCGTGAGCCGCCGGGACGCAACTTGAGGAGGGGAGAACCGATGACGACGATGTTGAGAAAGGCGTTCTGCGCCGGGGCGTTTCTGGCGCTGGGGCTGGCGGCGCTCGCGGGCGGCGGCGCTGGCGCGGGGGCGGGCGCGGCGGCGGCCCCGGCCGTCAGGGT
>DASVUF010000268.1:0-7403 GCA_036387195.1 Pyrinomonadaceae bacterium
GAGGAGGAGCTGCGCGCAGAGGACGAGGAGCCCGAGGGCGACGCCGAGCGCCGAGGCGCGCGCGGCAGCCGCCCCGCCGCCGTGCGGCGCGCGCCACGCGCGGACGAGCCCGACGCCGCCGAACAGCAGCGCGCCCGGGCAGAAGAGAATCCCGAGGTACGGGACGAGCGCGTAGGTGACGAAGGCGAAGGCCATCGCCGCCGCGCCGCTCTCTTTCACACGCGGCATAAACTCACCCCCGGGGCGCGGCCGGCCGGCGAAGGCGCGGCGCGGCGTCGCGTTCGCGCGCGGCCTGCGCTCCGCCCTCGGCGCGCGCTCGAAGCGGTAGGACGCGCGCACGGAGTCGGCCGGGAAGTACCCGCCGCCGAGCGCCCGCCCGCACGTCGCGCAGAAGCGCGCCGCCTCACGCCGGGCGCTCGCGCCGCACGCAGGGCACGCGGGGCAGGAGCGCGGCGCGGCGTCGCCGGCCCCGCCCCCGGCGGAAGACGCTTCGCGGCCGGCCCGGTTGCCTTCGCTGTCGCCCGAAAGACCATTCATGTTGTTCGCCGGGGAGCTTTAAAACTCTGACGCGGGTCGCCGCGCGGATGATGACAGATTTCGGCGCGGCGCTCAACGGCGGCGGCCCTTGCTGAGCGCCTTGCGCGAGACGTGAAAGTCGAGTCCGGCGCCGGCGGCGAAGTCCTGCACGACGCGCAGGAACTGCTCGCGGTCGCGCCCCGTCATCACCGCGGCCTCGTCGGCCGACTCGATGGCGTAGGGGTAGCCGTTGCCGACGACGCACTCGGCGCGCACGGCGTCGCAGACCTCCTCGACCAGCCCCGCCTCGTGAACCCACGCGGGGATGTCGAGGCGCGCGGGGTGGCCGTCGGCGGTCGTCTGGAGGTAGACGAAGCCGACGAGCGGGAGCCCGCGCTCGTCGAAGAACGCCTCGGCGAGGTTGGGGCGCTGGCAGTGCCAGAAGACCGTGCGGTCGCCCCAGCGCGCGAGCGGCGGCGGGGCCACGCCGCCCGTGCGCGCGCGCAGCAGTTGCGCGTCGTAGGCGCTCGACTCCGGCAGGCCGGCGTCGAGCGCGGCGAGCAGCCCCGCGATGTCGTGCGCGTAGGAGTGGTCTACGTAGCCGACGACGGGCGCCTCCGTCTCGCGCGAGAGCAGGATGAGTTCGGCGAGGGCGTCGGCCATGCGCTGCGAGAGGCGGCGGTCGGTGCCCTTGCGCAGCGAGGCGACGAGCAGCGTGTTGTCGAAGAAGGCGACGGGCGCGCGCTCGCCGCGCTTGCGCCAGCCCGCGCCGCGGCGCAGGAAGTCGCAGACGGCGCGCGCCTCAAGCTCGAAGCGGCGCAGCGAGACGACCTGCTCGGGGCTCTCGAAGTCGCCGCGGCCGCCCATCAGCTCCTCGGGCGTGAGGACTTCGAAGTGGACATCCTTGAAGTAACGTCCTTCGGGCGAGTGCGGGTTCTCGAACGAGGCTATTTGGACGGCGGCGACGGGCAGGCTCGCGTCGCGGCCCGGGAAGAGCTGGCTGCCGTCGGCGGCGAAGGTCGTGCGGCCGCCGAGCGCCCCGAGCGCCCAGCGGCGCGCCTCCTCGTGCGAGCGCCACGACTCGCCGAAGGCGACGACCGCGCCGCCCGCGCGCTCCAACTCGTCCGAGGGGTAGGCCAGCCGCCGCGCCGCCGCGTCCGAGTCGCGCCGCACCTCCTCGCTCGTCCGCCCCGCGAACGCGCGCAGCCGCGCCGCCAGCTCGCCCACCTCGCCCCTCAGCGAGCGCTCAAACCTGGCGAAATCCTCCCGCGTCCTTTCGAGCGCGCTGATGACGTGCGTGCGGTAGAGCATACGGGAAGGGCCGAGCGCTGAGTGCTGAGTGCTGAGGACTGAGGGCTAAGGAAGTGCAGAGCGCCGAGGACTGAGTGACGAGGGGCGCGCCGCCTTCACTCAGCACTCGGCGCTCTGCGCTCGGCGCCTTTCATTTCCCCTGCTGGACGCGCGCGAGCCGCTCCATCGAGTAGGAGTAGCGGGTCGTCTTCAGGCGGCTCTCGACGAAGGTGTAGAAGAGGCCGTCCTTGTCGTCGCTGAACTTCTCGACGCCGCGCGCGCCCTCGCGCTTGAAGGCCTTGTTGGTCACAAGGTTCATTGACTCCGGCGTGTCCTGCGCGTTCTCGTGCTGGAGGATTATCTGGAGCACGGTCCCCTCGTAGTGCGCGGGGAGGCGCTTGGAGGCGACGAACTTCGGCGTGACGAAGAAGATTGTCACCCTGCCGCCCGAGACGTTGAACTCCAGCGTCCCTTCGGCGTCGTAGCGGTCGGCGGTCGGCGCGCCGAGCACCTTCTCGACGTCCGCCCGCTTCGAGACGAACGGCTCCAGCCCCTTCCACGTCGCCGCCCGCGCGGCCCCGGCCGGGAGCAGGAGCACGAGTGCGGCGGCCAAACCCAACGCGACGCTGCGCGCGTGCGCGCGCCGAAAGATTGTGTTGCTCATGCCGAGGATGCTAACGCAAAAGGCGTGAGCCGTAAACCGCGAACCGCGGCGGGGGCGGGACGCAGGGCGTAAGCGGCGAACCGCGACGAGAAGGGCTCGCCTCTCGTCGCGGTTCGCGGCTTACGCCTCGCGGCCTTCCCTTACGCCCTGCGGCGCTCCCGCCTACCTGGCGAACGGGCGGACGCGCTCGGCCGACTCTTTGAAGTAGGCGTCGGCGGGGGCGAGCTGGAGCCCACGCTCGTACGCGGCCAGCGCCTTGGCGTACTGCTTCGACGACTCGTAGGAGAAGCCGAGCAGGCGGTAGACCTCTGCGTTGTCGGGCGTCTTCGCCGAAGCCTGTTCGAGCGCGGCGATGGCCTTGGGGAAGTTCTTCGCCTGCGTGTGCGCGTAGCCGAGGAGGTAGAAGGTCTCGTCGGGCGCCTGCGGCGAGGCGGCCGCGCGTTCGAGCGAGGCGACGGCGCGCGTGAACTGTTTGGCGAAGACGAGCGCCTGGCCCTGGAGCAGCGCCGAGCGCGCGTCGTTGCGCGCGCGCACGAGCGAGTCGGCGGCGCGCACGGCCGACAGGAAGTCGGCGTCCGCGGCGGCGCCCGCGGCGGCGCGGCCGCGGTACATGTAAGCCTGCGTCAGCAGCTCCCACCCCTGTGCGAAGGTCGGGTCGGCGAGCGTGGCGCGGTTGAGCATGTTGACCGCCGCCGCGTAGTCCTGCCGGCCGAAGGCGAGCTGGCCGAGGTAGAGGAGCGCGAACTTGTTCTTGGGGTCGGCCTTCAGCACCTCGCCGAAGGTGCGCTCGGCGTCGGCCGTCCGCTTGAGGTTCATCTCGGCGACGGCGCGGTAGTAGAGCGTGTTGGCGTCGGGCCTGGCGCCGGCGCGCGTCGTCGCGGCCGTCAGGAGCGGGAGCGCCTGCTCGTACTTCTCGGCGAAGAAGTAGGCGTTGGCGAGCGCGTCCTCGGTCTTCGTGTCCTTGTCGCCCGCGCTCTCGCGCAGCTCCAGAGCGCGCTCCAGGTCGGACGCGGCCTCGGCGTAGCGCTTGAGGTAGAACTGCGCGTAGCCGGCAATCTTCCAGGCCTCGGAGTTCTTCGGGTCGGCCTCGGCCAGCCGCCGCGCCTCCGCGAGCGCCGCGTCGTAGCGCTTCTGCTCGAGGAGCGAGAAGGCCTGCGCGGTCGAGGCCGCGCCCGAGGCCGAGGGCCCGGCCGCGCCGGCGCGCGAGCCGGCCGGCGAAGTGTTGACGGCGGCGGCCCCCGCCGCGGCGTCGTCGGCCGTCGGCTGGGAGGGCGTCACCCGCCGCGGGCGGGTCGCGCCCGACTGCGCCGAGGCGGCGGCGGCCGACAGCAGCAGCAGCGCGGCGCACGCGGCGGCAAGGCTCTTGTTCAGTCTCTTCATAACGCGGAAGTCTTTCATACGGGGAAGGTCTTTTTCAACTCTGCACGCCCGCGGGGAGAGGGGCCGCAGTTCGGATGACGCGCGCGCGGGGCGGGTTCGCCGCAATTTCGCGCGCGGCGGCGAAAGAAACGGCAGGCCCCGCGCGTTCCGCGCGCCGGCGCGCCCCAAAATTACGTGGCTCGCGCGGGCGCGCTGTTATAAACTTGGCGCCAGCAGCCGAGCCCACGGTCTAGGCCGCCCGCGTCGTCGGACGATGATGCCCAACGAGACTTTCCACTTTCCCCCATTCCGCCTGAACCCGGGAGTGAGCCTCCTGTTACGCGACGGCGCGCCCGTGCCGCTGGAGCCGCGCGCCGTCAAGGTGCTCGCCTACCTCGTCCGCAGCCGCCACCGCGTCGTCCCGAAGGAGGAGCTGCTCGACAAGGTCTGGACGGACGTCTTCACGACCGACGCGGTGCTCAAGCAGGCCGTCTCGCAGATACGGCGCGCGCTCGGCGACGCGGCCGACGCGCCGCGCTACGTCCAGACCTTCCACGCGCGCGGCTACCAGTTCATCGCCCCCGTCACCGTCGGCGCCGAGGGGGACGAAGGCGACGAAGGCGACGCGCGAGAAGGCGGCGCGGCGCGCGGCGCGCAGGCGGGCGAGGCGCAGGCGGGCGAGGCCCCGGCCGCGGGCGGCGCGGCGCGCGCGCAGGCGGACGCGGCGCGGACGGCGCCCGCGGAGGCGACGCCCAACTACGACCTGCTGGTCGGCCGCGGCAAGGAGCTGTCGCTGCTGCGCGCCGAGTACGGGCGCGTGCTCGCGGGGAGCGGCCAGCCGGTCGTCGTCAAGGGCGAGCCCGGCATCGGCAAGACGCAGCTCGCGCGCCACTTCGGCCGCTGGGCGCGCGCCGAGGGCGCGTCCTTCATCTACGCGCGCTTCTTCGACTACGAGGCCAGCCGCCTCGCGCCCTACGAGACGTTCATTGACCTCCTGAGCGCGGCGCTCTCGCCCGAGCTGCGCGCCGAGGCCGGCGTCGGCGTGCGCGCCCACCCCGCGCGCGAGCTGCGCGAGCGCGTCGCGGCGCGCTGCGGCGAGACGCTGCCCGACGAGCTGTTCGGCGTCGAGGAGACGACGGCCGCCGCCCTCGCACGCGCCGGCTCGGGCGACCACTTCCGCATCGTCGCGCCGCTGGCGCGCGCCTTCCTCCGCCTGAGCCGCGAGCGCCCGCTCGTCATGGTGCTCGACGACCTTCAGTGGGCCGACGAGATGAGCCTCGACTGCCTCGGCTACCTGATGCGCGCGCGCGACGCAGAGCCCCTGCTGCTCGTCATGCTGGCGCGCGCCGAGGAGGCTTCGGACGCGGGGCACAAGCTCGGGCAGTGGCTCAAGCGCCAGGCCGGCTACCGCAGCTTCACCTCGGTCAAGCTCGCGCCGCTCGGCGAGGGCGCGTGCCGCGAGGCGGTCGAGGAGGCTTTCGGCGGCTCGTTCCGCGCGCCGCTCATCCCGCCGACCGACACCTCGACCGTCTTCCGCGTGACGGGCGGCAACCCCTACTTCCTCGTCGAGACTTTGCGGATGCTCGTCGCCGAGGGCGTCATCAGCGCGGCCGGCGCCGCCGCGGGGGACGAGAGCCGCTGGCAGTGGCACGGCATCGAGAACGTCCCGCTGCCCGACTCGCTCGTCATGGCCGCGCTCGGCAAGCTGGAGCGCACGCCCTCGGGGCTGCGCGAGCTGCTGGAGCACGCGGCGGTCATCGGCGACGAGTTCCGCGTCGAGACGCTGGCGCGCATGTCCGGGCGCGGCGAGGACGAGCTTGACGAGAGCCTGCGCGAAGGTCTGCGGCTCGGCGTGCTTGCCGAGCGCGGCCTCTCGCTCGGCGAGGACTACCGCTTCTACCACACGATTCTCCGCCGCGTGCTCTACGAGAGCCTCGCGCCGCGCCGCCGCCGCCGGCTGCACCTGCTGGCCGCCGCCGCCGTCGAGCAGGTTCACGCGCGCCGCCCCGAGCGGCTGGCCGAGGGCTTGAGCGCGCACTACGAGGCGGCGGGCGACGCGCGGCGCGCCTTCCGCTGGTCAATGCGCGCGTGGTCGGCGGCCGGCGCGCGCTGGCACTGGGCCGAGGCCGTCAAGTGCGTCGAGCGCGCGCGCCGCGCCGCCGAACGGCTCGAATTTCGCTATGACGCGGCGTACGCCGAGGGCGACAACACGGCCAACTTCTTCCGCCCGCACGGCGCGGACTCCCACGACGCCGAGCCGGCCGCGCTCCCGCTCTCCGAGAAGCTCTCGATGCTGCTCGCGCTCTGCGAGAGCCTGCACGCCGTCGGGCGCAACCGCGAGCTTGAGCCGGTCATCCCCGAGGCGCTGGCGCTCGCCCGCGCGCTCGGCGACGAGTCGGCCGAGGCGGCGGTGATGTTTCAGGACGGGCTCGTCCACTCGGCGCTCAGCCAGTACCGCGAGGCGCACGCCTCGGTCGAGCGCGCGCTGGAAATCTACCGGCGGCGGGGCGACCGCGAGCGGGCGCGCCTCGCCGTCGTCCAACTGGGCCGCATCCGCGCGAGCATGGGCGACTACGAGGCCGCCGGCCAGCTCATCCAGGCCGTGCTCGACGAGCAGGGCGTGGACGAGGAGACGGCCGCCGACGCCGCCGGCATGCTCGGCTGGGCGCGCGCGCTGCAAGGCCGCTACACGGAGGGCGTCGAGCTGATGAAGAAGTGCCTCGACTACCACGCGAGCCGCGGCAACGTGCGGCTGCGCGCGCAGGTCCTGCGCCGGCTCCACTGGGCCGACCTGAGCCGCGGGCAGTACGAGTCGGCGGTCGCGCTCGCGCAGCGCGCGCAGAAGGACTTTCAGGCCATCGGCAACCTCTTCGGCGAGGCCAAGACCTACATGGGCATCGGGCAGGCGCGCATCGCGCAGGGGCTCTACGATGAGGGCATCGCCTACCTGCGCCGCACGCTCGAAAGCCTCAAGACCAACGGCGACGCGCACTGCGAGGCCGAGACGCTCTGGCTGATGGGGCGCGCGCACTGCGAGGCCGGGCGGCTCTCCGAGGCCGAGGCGATGCTGTCCCGGGCGCTGGAGATGATTCGGCAGATAGGCGACCGCGACGACGAGTTCCGCGTCCTCGTTGACCAGGCGCGCGTCTCGGTGGCGCGCGAGGAGTACGGGTCTGCGCTCCTGAGGTCGCGCGAGGCGGCGAAGATAGCGGCCGCGCTGGACTGCCGCGACGGCCTCGGCTTCGCGATGGTCGAGCAGTCGCACGCCGAGCGCGGAGTCGGCGAGCCGCGCCGCGCCGTCAGCTCGGCCGAGGTCGCCGTCCGCCTGCTCGACGAGACGGGCTCGGGCGAGCGCTGGCGCGGCTACAGGGCTCTGGCGCTGGCGCGCGAGGCCGCGGGCGACCCCGCCGAACAGGCTCAGGCCGCCCGCAGCCGCGCCGCCGAACTCCTCGCGGAGATACACGAACAAATCCCCCCTTCCGACACGCGCCGCCGCGAAGAGGTCGCGCGCGTCCGCCGCCTCGACTGAAGCCGAAAAACCCCGGGCCGTGTGCGTGGAGGCGGGCGAGAGTCA
>DASVUF010000269.1:0-8169 GCA_036387195.1 Pyrinomonadaceae bacterium
CGCCTGTAGGTTTTTCTGCCGACCGCCGACCGCCGACTACTTCTTACTGCTCTTCCTTCTGCCCTTCGAGTTCGCGCTCGGCCTCCTCGCGCAGCTCGCGCCCTTCGCGCTCGCGCTCGGGGTTCTGCGTGCCCTGTGCGACGGCCTCGCGGGCCGCGCCTTCGATGCGCTTCATCTCGGACTCGACGCGCCCCTCGACCTCGTCCACGGCCGCCGGCTCGCCCGTCTCGTCCTGCGTCACGAATTTCCCGTTGGAGTCTTCCATCCCGTTTTCACACCTCTCCAGATGATTGCCAAAGGGGGTTTTGAGGCTGCATCGTCTCATCCCGCGCGCCCCCCGGTCAAATCGTTTGCCGCCGCCGCGCCGCTTGACTTATACTCCCGCCCGACCCGGCGCGCCGCGCGATTCGTCCCCTCCCCGACGGCCGCGTCCGCGTCCCCCGTTTTGAACAAGGAGAAGTCCCCCGCAATGTCCGACGACATCCGCCGCCTGCTCAGGAACGGCCAGGAGACCATCGTCCGCGCCTGGACGGAGAAGGTGACCGCCGACCGCCGCGTCACCTCCGACGCCAACCTCTCCTACCTCCAGCTCGTTGACCACATCCCCGAGATAGTCGAGGAGCTACAGCGCGCGCTCGCCGACGGGCAGGGCCCGGCGCCGGCGGCCGTCCAGGGGCGCGAGCACGGCCGCCAGCGCTGGCGGCAGGGCTACCACTTGAAGGAGGTCGTCCGCGAGCTGACGCTGCTGCGCGCCACGCTCGTCGAGTTCGTCGAGCACTACCGCGGCGCGCTCCCCCCGCGCGGGGCCGAGGAGCTGTCGCGCTCCTTCCACCGCATCAACATCTTCATGGACGACGAAATCTACCGCACCGTCGAAGCCTACCTCGACGCCTCCCAGAACCCCGAGGCGAATTAACTGTCGGGCGCGGGAGGGTGAAGGATGAAGGGACGGCCCCGCGGCCGCGCCTTCATCCTTGCCTTCATCCTTGCCTTCATCCTTGCCTTTCATCCTGCACGCTCCGGCCTCCGCCCCCGGTTAGCGCCGAGTCGCGAACCCCTATAAAATGGGGGCGAGATGTCTGCGACCGCCGAGAAGGACGCCCGCGCGGGCGAGGGGGCGCGCGTTGACCTGCCCGTGACGGGCATGACGTGCGCCGCGTGCGCGCGGCTCGTCGAGCGCAAGCTCTCGAAGGCCGAGGGCGTCAGCGCCGCCAGCGTCAACTTCGCCACCGCGCGCGCCAGCGTCGAGTACGACCCCGGCCGGACGGGCGTGCGCCGCCTGCTGGATGTCGTGCGCGACGTCGGCTACGGCGCGCCGTCGGCGTCCGCGCAGTTCGTCGTGGACGATTCGGCGCGCGACTCGGGCGCGCCGCTCCCGCTCGAAAACTTCCTGAAGAACAGCCCCGGCGTCGTCGAAGCCTCCTTCGACCTCGCCACGAAGCGCGTCAGCGTCGAGTACCTTGAGACGGCGACCGACGCGCGCGCGCTGCGCAGGCGCGTCGAGGAGTTCGGCTACCGCGTGAGCGAGTCGCCGTCGGGCGACGATGCGGCGGGCGTCGGCCCCGCGGAGCTTGCGCGCCGCGCCGAGCGCAGGGACCTGACCCGGCGCTTCGCGCTGGCCGCCGCGCTCAGCCTGCCCGTGCTCGTCGTCGCGATGTCGCACGGCGCCATCCCTTTCCTCGACGCGCCCCTGACCAACTGGCTACAACTCGCGCTGACCGCGCCCGCCGTCTTCTACTGCGGCGCGCCCTTCTTCCGCGGCGCGTGGGCGGCGCTGCGCCACGGCGCGGCCGACATGAACACGCTCATCGCGACGGGCGCGGGCGCGGCCTTCGTCTACTCGGCGGTCGCCACCGTCGCGCCCCGCGCGGTGCTGGCCGCGGGCGGCGGGCACGCGCACGGCGCCGGCGCGGGGGCGGGCGGGCCGCCGGTCTACTTCGAGGCGGCGGCGGTCATCGTCGCGCTCATCCTGCTGGGCCGCCTGCTCGAAGCCCGCGCGAAGGGGCGGACGGACGAGGCCGTCCGCAGGCTCGTCGGGCTGCGGCCGCGCGCGGCGCGCGTCGTGCGCGCCGACGGCCGGCACGAGGACGTGCCCGCGGATGAGGTCGCGCCCGGCGACGTCATCCTCGTCCGCCCCGGCGAGCGGGTCCCGACCGACGGCGTCGTGACCGAGGGGCGCTCGGCCGTGGACGAGTCGATGCTGACGGGCGAGAGCCTGCCCGTCGAGAAGGCGCCGGGCGACGAGGTCTTCGGCGCGACCGTCAACCGCGCGGGCGCCTTCCAGTTCCGCGCCACGCGCGTCGGCCGCGACACGGCGCTTCAGCAGATAGTCCGCATGGTCGAGGAGGCGCAGGGCCGCCGCGCCCCGATCGCGCGGCTGGCCGACGTCGTCAGCGGCTACTTCACGCCCGCCGTCATCGCCGTCGCGCTCCTGACCTTCGTCGTCTGGTTCCTGGCGTCGCCGGCCGAGACGCGGCTGGCGGCGGCGCTCGTCCACGCCGTCTCGGTGCTCATCGTCGCGTGCCCCTGCGCGCTGGGTCTGGCGACGCCGACGGCCGTCATGGTCGGGACGGGGCGCGGCGCGGAGTCGGGCGTGCTCGTCCGCGGCGGCGAGGCGCTTGAGGCGGCGCAGAGGGTGCAGATTGTGGTGCTCGACAAGACGGGGACAATCACGCGCGGCGAGCCGGCCGTGACCGACTCGTTCGCCGCAGAGGGCTTCGACGAAGGGGAGGCTTTGAGGCTCGCCGCCTCAATCGAGCGCGCGAGCGAGCACCCCCTGGGCGAGGCCCTCGTGCGGCGCGCCGAAGAGTTGGGGCTGTCGCACGCGCCCGTCGAGGACTTCAAATCTTTCGCCGGGCGCGGCGTCGAAGGCTTGGCCGGGGGCGTGCGCGTCATCGTCGGGAGCCGCGGCCTGATGTCGGAGCGCGGCGTCGGGCTCGAAGCGTTCGCGGCGCGCGCGGAGACGCTGGCGGCCGAGGCGAAGACGCCCGTCTACGTCGCGCTCGACGGGCGCGCCGCCGGCCTCTTCGCCGTCGCGGACCCTTTGAAGCCCGACTCGAAGGAGGCCGTGGACGCGCTCAAAGCTCTGGGGCTTGAGGTCGTGATGCTGACGGGCGACGACCGGCGGACGGCCGAGGCGGTGGCGCGCGCCGTCGGCGTCGGGCGCGTGCTGGCGGAAGTCCTGCCGGAGGGGAAGGCCGAGGCCGTCAGGCGGCTTCAGGCGGAAGGCAGGACGGTGGCCATGGTCGGCGATGGCGTGAACGACGCGCCGGCGCTGGCGCAATCGGACGTAGGCGTCGCCATCGGGACGGGCGCGGCCGCGGCGGTCGAGGCGGGCGACGTGACGCTCGTCAGCGGGAGCCTGCGGGGCGTCGTGACGGCCGTCGCGCTCTCGCGCCGGACGATGCGCGTCATCCGGCAGAACCTCTTCTGGGCGTTCGCCTACAACGCGGTCGGCATCCCTCTGGCGGCGGGCGCGCTCTACCCGCTGACGGGCTGGACGCTCACGCCCGTCTTCGCCTCGGCGGCCATGGCGCTCTCCTCCGTCTCGGTCGTCGCCAACAGCCTTCGGCTCCGGCGCGCAAAACTGCCCTGAGGCGACCCGCGCCGCGGGCGCGCTTTACGCGCGGGCGCGGTCTTCATATAAACTCTCTCCCGAAGCGTCGTGAGGTCAGAGGGGCGAGCGTCGCGCCCGCCCGTTTTTATGGAGCGGTTTAAAAAGGGGGGAGTCGTGATGAGACTTTTGAGAAGGTTGACGGTCTGCGCGCTCGTGGCGTTGACGGTCGTGTGCGCGGCGCCGTGGGCGTCGGCGCAGCGGAGGGCGGCGGCGCCCGTCCGCAAGCGCGCGGCCGACGCGTCGCGCCACTCGAAGGAGGCGGCCGAAGTCATGCGCAAAATCATGTCCGTGCCCGACCGCGCCATCCCGCGCGACCTCCTGGAGAGCGCCGAGGCGGTCGCCGTCTGCCCCGGCGTGCTCAAGGCCGCCTTCATCATCGGCGGGCGCAAGGGCGACTGCGTCATCAGCCGCCGCACGGACAGGCGCCAATGGGGCGCGCCCGTCTTCTACAACCTCGCGGGCGGCAGCATCGGCGCGCAGATAGGCGGCGCGAAGACCGACTACGTGCTGCTCTTTATGAACGACGAGGCTTTGAAGGGGCTGACGGGCGACAAGTTCGAGATAGGCGGCGAGGCCGAGGCGACGGCCGGCCCCGTCGGGCGCGCCGCGGGCGCGAGCACCAACCCGCGGCTGACGGCCGGCATCCTAACCTACTCTCGGAGCAAGGGCGCCTTCCTCGGCGTCTCGCTCAAGGGCGTCGCCATCACGCCGGACAACGACCTGAACGAGGCTTACTACGGCCGGAAGGCGTCCGCGCTGCTCGAAGGCCCGGCCGACAGGTCGGTCCCGACGCAGGTGCGCGCCCTCCCGCTCGCGCTCTCCCGCTACTCCGTGCGGCTCCCCAACTAGGGATTAAAGGACGAAGGCGGAAGGGCGAAGGGTGAAGGCCGGGCCGTCCGGCGTCCCCTTCATCCTTCATCCCTCCGCCCGCGCCTTTCAACTTCAAAGGAGACTTGAATGAAGCTTTCGACCCGCATCGCCCTCGCGGCGGCCGCGTGCGCGCTCGCGGCCGCGTCGCTCCCCCTACAGACGGACGCGCGCGCGCGGCAGGAGGAGCGGCAGCGCAAGGCCACGCGGCCGGCGGCCAACGCCAGCCCCAAACAGCAGAAGGACGCGACGCGGAAGTCCGAGTCGGCCTCGCGCGTCTTCGAGCAGGTGATGGGCGCGCCCGACCGCTCCATCCCGCGCGAACTGCTCGACCGCGCCGAGGCGGTCGCCGTCTTCCCCGGAATGCTCAAGGCCGGCTTCGTCGTCGGCGGGCGCGGCGGCAGCGGCGTCATCAGCCGCCGCGTCACCGGCGGCTGGAGCGCGCCCGCCTTCTTCAAGATGGGCGGCGCCAGCGTCGGCCTGCAAATCGGCGCCGCGCGCACGGACCTCATCCTGCTCTTCATGAACGAGGACGCGCTGAGGGGGCTGCTCGAAGACAAGCTGGAAATGGGCGGCGAGGCGAGCGCCGCGGCCGGGCCCGTCGGGCGCACGGCCAGCGCCACCACCAACCTCACGCTCGACGCCGGCATCCTCTCCTACTCGCGCAGCAAGGGGCTCTTCGCCGGGCTCGAATTGAAGGGCGCGGTCATCAACCCCGACAACAACCTCAACGAGGCGCTCTACGGCTTCAAGGCGCGCGAAATCCTGACGGGGACGAACAAGGTCAGCATGGCCGACCTGCTGCCCGGCGTCATCACCTTCCCGAACACTCTGGCGCGCTACTCCATCAGGTGAGCGGCGTGCGGAACATTCCGACAGGGGCGCCGGCCGGCGGGCGCCCCTGATGAACGGCCGGCGTGCGGGTGGGCGCACGCCGGCCACGCGGCGACGTCGGCCGTGCCCTTTCGGCGGACGCGCCGTGCAGGGGCGGTGCGGCTGCCCGACGCACGCGCCCCTTTCCCCTTTACCTCCGCGGACTAGCGCGCCAGCAGCCGCGCCGCCGCGCCGCGCAGGTAGTAGACCCCGCGCGGCTTTCTCAAATAGGCGTCCACGCCCGCGAGCCTCGCCTCGCGCTCCACCTCGAAGGCGGTGAACATGATGATGGGCGTCGAGGCCGCCCGCGGGAGCCCGCGCGCGCGCCGCGCCAGTTCGACGCCGTCGAGGCCGGGCAGCGCGAAGTCGAGGATGAGCAGGTCGAAGCGCGCGCCCGCCTGCAACCTCCCGAACGCCTCGTCGCCGCGCGAGCAGACCTCCACGCGCCAGCCCTCCGCCTCCAGCGTCTCCCTGACCGCGTCGGCGACCGCCGGCGACTGCTCCGCGTAGAGAATCGAGAAGACCCGCCCCGCCCCCTCGCCCCCGTCCGCGGCTGCGCGCGGCCGCGCACGGTCTGCGCCGGCGGGGGGCTGTCGTGCGTGGGGCAGAAAATTCATCGTGAGGCTGGCCTTTCCGCCCACGCGTGCGGGGCGGAGGCTGACGGCCGGGCGCAACAACTGCTCGGGTGTCAGGGCGCGTGTGGAAGAACTTAGGCGGCGGCCGAGGCGTCCCGACTCAAGGACACTCGTCGGGCGCATGTCAGGCCGGCCGCGCGGCGAAAGCTCGTAACTTGTCGGACGCGGTGAGGTTAGCTTCGAGTCAGAGTCAAATCAATAAAATAATCCATCTGCCGAGATTTACCCCATGACGATTTAAAAGAGTTAACAGGGACTGCAACTTTTTCGGCAGGAAAGGGTGTGCGGTGACCTCTGCGGAGGGGGTTGGCGGGCGTGTCGGAGGGTCGGGCGGGCTGCGCCGGGGTCAGTCCGAAGAGTCTTTAACAATGTTCCGCAGGCGTTTGCGGACGGGCGTGCGTTTGTCCGCAAGCGTTCTGTGGCGGGCGTTGAGGATTGCGCCGAGCGACTGGTGCGTGAGCCCGAGGAGGCGCGCGGCGTGCGTGACGCAGCCGCCGGTCGCTTCGAGCGCGCGCTCGATGAGCCCCGCCTCGAACTCGTGGACGGCCGCCGGGAACGAGAAGCCGGGCTCGCCGAAGAGCGGGCCCGCCAGCCTGCGCATGACGACGGGCGCGCAGCCCCTCAGGCGCGCCAGCGCCGCCGCGTCGCACGTCTCGGCGAGCAGTTCGTCCGCGCGCACGTAAGCCTCGTAGACCTCGGAACAGGGGAGGCGCGTCGTCGCCCCGTGCTCCTCGACGAGCGTGAGCAGCGCCAGCGCGGCGCGCACGTTCGCGCCCGCCTCCTCGGCCAGCAGCGCCGCGCGCCGCAGCGCCGCGACCGAGCCGGCGAAGTCGCCGCGGCGCGCGCAGACGACGCCGCGCAGCGTCAGCGCCTCGGCGAGCGGCGCGGCAGCGCCGCCCTGCTCAAGCACCTCGACGAGCCGGGCGGCGAGCCGCTCGGCCTCGGCGTACCTCTTCCCGGCGACGAGCGAGTTGACGCGCTCGACGTGGAGCCGTGCGCGCTCGTCCGCGTCGCCGGGAGTCGCGGAGTCGCTCTCCTTCTCGGGAGGGTCACCCGTTAAAGTCATCTAAGGTCGGCCCTTTCGTGCGCTTGCAGAATTTCCGAAAAGCACAAAAAACCGCCGCCCCTTTACGGGGTAGGCGGTTTGACTCCTTCGACCACTCCATCAGCGTGATCAGAGAAGGACGGCGGCGGATTGTCCTGTTGATTGCCCGGCTGCTCTGCTGGGGCGCGCCCGCGGCCTGCGTCGGGGCTCGGAGGCGGCGCGCGCGCAGGGCGGAGATTAAACGCACGCGGCCCGGAATGCAACAGATTTTCGCGCGGCGTCGAAGTTCGCGGGGCTCGAATTCACCGCCGCGGGGCTTTCCAGGTTATTGTCCTTGACGGCCCAGCCGCAGCCCCCTACAATCGCGCGAGTCCGAACGGAGCGAGCAACAACCCCCCCGCCATTAGAACCCCGGACGCTCACAGGGCAAGGAGTCTGTTTACCGATGCAACCCCGCACGCAGCGCCAGAGGGAGATACTCGAATACATCACGCGCTTCATCGAGCGCCACGGGTACGAGCCCTCCTACGCGCAGATCGCGCGCCACTTCGGCGTCTCGTCCAAGGCGACCATCGCCAAGCACATCGAGGCGCTGGAGCGGCGCGGCCTCATCTCGCGCCACCGCACGGACGGCGCCTTCGGGCTGACCGTGCAGCCCGAGGAGGTGGACCTCGACTCGACCTGCGAGGTGCCGCTGCTGGGGCGCATCGCGGCCGGCTCGCCCATAGACGTCAACGAAGACCGCGAGACCATCACCGTGCCGCGCTTCCTTCTGGGGCGCGTCCGCGCCAACCGCGTCTACGCGCTGCGCGTGACGGGCGACTCGATGATTGACGAGCACATCTGCGACGGCGACATCGCGCTGATAGAGAACCGGACGGAGGCGCGCGACGGCGAGATAGTCGTGGCGCTCGTCGAGGGCGCGCGCGCCACTTTGAAGCGGCTCCAACGCTTCGGGACGGATGTCGAGCTGCGCCCCGCCAACGCGCAGCACGCGCCGATACGCCTGCACGCCTCGAAGGTTACGGTGCAGGGCATCTTCCGCGGACTGCTGCGCCCGGCTATCTGAGGCGGGCGCACGCCGGCGCGAGGCCCGGGAAAGAGAAGTTAGAAGAGAAGTCAGGAAAGAGAAG
>DASVUF010000270.1:0-2291 GCA_036387195.1 Pyrinomonadaceae bacterium
TAAAGGCCGCCGCTTGAAGAAGGCCGGGCGACGGATTCTCGGGGCGCGGCGCGGTCGCGCGCCCCCCTCCGACTTCTCCGCGGCGCGCGCGTTCAAGCACATCGAGAGCTTCGCGCGGCGGCCGCACCCCATCGGCTCGGCCGAGAGCGCTGCCACACGCGATTACATCGCGGGCGAGCTGCGGGCGCTCGGCCTCGACCCGCAGATTCAGACGGCCGCCGCCCTCGGCGCGGACCACGGGCCGCCCTACAGCGCGGGCGTCGTCCGCAACGTCGTCGCGCGCCTCAAGGGCGCGGGCGGGGGCGCGGCAAGGCCCGTCCTGCTCGCGGCGCACTACGACTCCGTGCCGGCGGGGCCGGGGGCGAGCGACGACGGCGTCGGCGTCGCGGCGCTGCTCGAAACCGCGCGCGCGCTCAAGTCCGGGCCGCTGCCCCCGGGCGACGTCATATTCCTCTTCACCGAGGGCGAGGAGGCGGGGCTGCTCGGCGCGCGCGCCTTCGTCGGCCAGCACCCGTGGGCGAAGGAGGTGGGCGTCGCGCTCAACTTCGAGGCGCGGGGCAACGAGGGGCCGGTCATGATGTTCGAGACCAGCGAAGGCAACCGCTGGATGGTGGACGAGCTGGCCGCCGCGCCGCACCCGCTCGCCAACTCGCTCTCGTACGAAATCTACAGGCGGATGCCGAACGACACGGACATGTCCGTCTTCAAGCGCGGCGGCATGCCCGGGATGAACTTTGCGCAGATTGGCGGCCTCACCCATTACCACACGGCGGCCGACGACGTGCAGAGCGTGAGCCAGAGCAGCCTCCAGCATCACGGGAGCTACGCGCTCTCGCTGGCGCGGCGCTTCGCCTCGCTCGGCGCCGCCGACCGCGGGCGCGGCGACGCCGTCTACTTCAACCTGCTCGGCCCGGTCTTCGTGCGTTACGGCGCGTGGCTCGTGCTCCCGCTCGCGGCGCTGGCCGCGCTCGCCTGCGCGGGGCTGCTGCTCCTGGGCTTCAGGCGCGGGCTGTTGACGGTGAAGGGCGTCCTGTTCGGCGCGGTGGCGCTCGTCGCGGCGTGCGCGGCCGCGGCGCTGTTGGTCACGCTGGCCTGGCGCGTCGCGCGCCCGCTGCACAGGGGCTTCGACTCGACGCCCTGGGGCGACCCTTACGACGGCGGCCTCTACGTCCTCGGGATGGTGCTCCTGACGCTGGCCGTCTTCGCGGCGTTCTACAACTGGTTCCGCGGGCGTACGAGCCTTGAGAACCTGACGGCGGGCGCGCTGCTGTGCTGGGCGCTGCTCGCGGTCGCCGCGAGCGCCCTCGTGCCGGGCGCGAGCTACCTGCTGGTGTGGCCGCTGCTGTCGGCGCTCGTCGGCGCGGCGTTCCTCTTCGCGGCGCGCGGGCGCGAGACGGCCTCGAAGTGGGCGGCGCTCGCGCTGACGGCCCTGCCCGCGGTGGCGCTCTTCAGCCCGCTCGTCCGACAAATTTTCGAGGCGCTGACGCTGAGCGCGTCCGGCGTCGTGGCCGTGCTGCTCGTGCTCCTCTGCGGGCTGCTCGTCCCGCACTTCCGGCTGCTGGCGGGCTCAAGGCCGTGGGCCTTCCCGCTCGCGGCCGCGGCGCTCGGCCTCGCGCTCATCGCGGGCGGGCTGGCGGCGGCCGCGGCGGGCGGCGCCCCCCGCATGGACAGCGTCTACTACAGCCTGAACGCCGACACGGGCGAGGCGCTCTGGGCCAGCGGCGACCGCGCGCCCGACCAGTGGACGGCGCAGTTCTTCCCTTCGGGCGGTCAGCGGCGCGAGATGAGAGAGTTCTTCCCGCTCGCGGAAAATATCTCGCACCTGACGGCGGCGGCGGAGCGCGCGCCGCTGCCCGCGCCCGAAGTCACGGTCGTCGGGGACGCCAAGGACGGCTCGACGCGCACACTGCGCCTGCGTGTCCGCTCGCCGCGCGAGGCCGCGGTCGTCTCCATCTTCGTGAGGGCCGAGGGGGGGCTCGCCGGCGCGTCGCTCGACGGCGCAGAGGCGCCGAGCAGGGGGACGCGCGGCGGCGTCTGGGCGGTCAGGTATCACGCCATGCCCGCCGAAGGCGTTGAGGTGGCTCTGCGGCTGCCGGCGCAGGGCGGCGTGAGGGTGCGCGTCAACGACTTGAGCTACGGCCTGCCCGCCGCCTTCCCCTTCAAGCCGCGCCCCGCCGACATCCTGCCCGCCCCGGGGCAGCCCGACGGCGTCACCGTCGTGACGAAGGTCTTCGACTTCTGAGCCAAGCGGCGCGCGGCCCGTGCATCGGCCGCGCGCCGGAGACGGAAAG
>DASVUF010000271.1:0-30638 GCA_036387195.1 Pyrinomonadaceae bacterium
AGGCGCGGCGAATGTCGCGGAGGTAGACGCGCAACAGCTCGCGCCGCCGGAAGCGCGCGAGCTGCACCTGCGCGCCCCCTTGCGTGTGCGTCAGCGCGAAGCGCGCGAGCGACTCGCGCAGCTCCTCGGTCGTCCGCACGCGCGCGTCGGCGCGCTCGCGCGCCAGCCAGCCGAGGTAGTCGGGGTTCTGCTCCAACGTCGTCGCCAGCAGCGGGCTCCACGCCGCGAGCGCCAGCGCGTCGGACAGCAGCCCCTCGTCGCGCCCGAAGGCGCGCGCGGCGCGCGCGTCGCCCGCCGTCACGCGCTCGTAGAAATGGCGCGCGCCCTCGGGGTCGGGCAGCTCGCGGATGAGCGACTCGGTCTTTGCGTCCGGCTTCGTCAAGGCGGGAACATGTTACCAGCGGGCGGCGGGCGGCGGGCAGTAGAAAGCCCCTCGCGCGGGGCGGCCGCCGTTGCTCGCAACCGCGGCCGGCCTTCGTCGAGGGGCTTTCCGCCGTCTTCCCTGCCGGCGGCCGACTGCCGCCCGCCCTTCGTCAGATGTCGAAGTAGAGCGCGTACTCGTGCGGGTGCGGGCGCATCCGCATGGGGTTAATCTCCTTCTCGCGCTTGTAGCTGATCCAGCGGTCGATGAGCTGGGGCGTGAAGACGCCGCCCTTGAGCAGGAACTCGTGGTCGGCCTCCAGCGCGTTGAGCGACTCGTCGAGCGAGCCGGGCAGCGAGGGGACGTTCTTCAGCTCCTCGGGCGCGAGGTCGTAGATGTCCTTGTCGAGCGGCTCGCCCGGGTCAATGCGGTTCTGCACGCCGTCGAGCCCCGCCATCAGCATGGCCGAGAAGGCGAGGTACGGGTTGCAGGACGGGTCGGGCGGGCGGAACTCGAGCCGCTTGAGCTTCGGGCTCGACGAGAACATCGGGATGCGGATGGCCGCCGAGCGGTTGCGCGCCGAGTAGGCGAGGTTGACCGGGGCCTCGAAGCCGGGGACGAGGCGCTTGTAGCTGTTCGTCGTCGGCGCGGCGAAGGCCACGACCGCCGCCGCGTGCTTCAGGAGCCCGCCGATGTACCACCGCGCCATGTCCGACAGCCCGGCGTAGCCGTCGCCGGCGAAGAGCGGCTTCTCGCCCTTCCAGAGCGACTGGTGGCAGTGCATCCCCGAGCCGTTGTCGCCGTACATCGGCTTGGGCATGAAGGTCGCCGCCTTGCCCCACTGGTAGGCGACGTTGCGGACGACGTACTTGAAGATTTGCAGGTTGTCGGCCGTCCCCAGCATCGTCGAGAAGCGGAAGTCTATCTCGCACTGGCCGGCGGTGGCGACCTCGTGGTGGTGGCACTCGACCGTGATGCCGCACTGTTCGAGCGTGAGCGCCATCTCCGAGCGCAGGTCGGAGAGCGAGTCGGCCGGCGGCGTCGGCACGTAGCCCTCGCGGCCGCGGATGCGGTAGCCGAGGTTGGGGCCGCGGACGTCGTCCTCGGCGCGCCCGGAACTCCAGGGGCCTTCGTCCGAGTGGATGCGGTAGCCGCTGTGGTGCGCCTCGTTGTTGACCTCGACGCCGTCGAAGATGAAGAACTCGGCCTCGGGGCCGAAGTTGACCGTGTCGGCGATGCCGGTGAACTTGAGGTAGCTCTCGGCGCGCTGCGCGACCGAGCGCGGGTCGAGCCCGTAGCCCTCCTTCGTGATGGGGTCAACCGCGTTGGCGATCAGGCACAGCGTCGGCTCCTCGGCGAACGGGTCCATCCACGCGCGCGACGGGTCGGGGATGAGCAGCATGTCCGACTCGTGAATCGAGGCCCAGCCGCGCAGCGAGGAGGCGTCGAAGCCGAAGCCGTCCTCGAACGAGCCCTCGCCCAGCTCGTGCAGCGGGTAAGTCAGGTGGTGCCACGCCCCGACCAGGTCGGTGAAACGTAAGGAGACGAACTTCGCCTCGTGGTCTTCGGAATACTTCAAGACCGCTTTTGCGTCCATAATCTCTCCTGAAAGTGCTGACGAAGGGGGTGGAAGGCGCCGGCCGCCTCTCGGGGCGGCCTGCTCGGTGCGGCGGAAAAGAGAGCCGTGAGTGCGTCATCGCGAAGGGCCTGACGCCCTGAAAAGCAGGCATTATAGCCGCGCGCACGCGCCCGCCGTCAAGCACCCCGCGCGGCGCCCGCCGCGCCCCGCGCGCCCCGCGCCGCGCCGCGCCGCCGGATAAACCTTTCGCGTACGCCGTTTAGCCGCGGGGGGCGGGGGCGGGGGGCGGAAAAAATAGTTTTTGACCGCCCCCCGCTTTTCTGTTAAATTGCGCGCTTAAGCAAGTCCAATCCTGATGTCTTCAACCGCACAGGCGCCCTACTGAGGAGGCTACCACCGCTTAGTTTGCCCGACGCGCACGAACCCGCAGGGAGGCAGGAGAGCTAGAAGTTGACCACGGCCATCGAACAGACGCTTGAGACCTACGGCATAGAGAACTGGGGGGCCGGATACTTCGGCATCAATCGTAAGGGGAACCTCGTCGTCCACCCTTCGGAGTCGGACCAGAACCGCGCGGCCGACGTGCGCGAGATAATAGACGACCTGCGCCGGCGCGGCATCCACCCCCCGGTGCTGCTCCGCTTCCCGCAGCTCATCGCCGCCCAGGTGCGCAAACTCCAGCGCGCCTTCCGCAACTCCATCCGCGAGTACGAGTACCAGGGCTCGCACATGTGCGTCTACCCGATGAAGGTCAACCAGAACCGGGCGGTCGTCGAGGAGTACCTGCGTGAGGGCTCGCGCTACGACTTCGGGCTGGAGGCCGGGTCGAAGGCCGAGCTCTACGGCGCGCTCGCCATGGAGCAGTCGGGCGAGAGCCTCCTCGTCCTGAACGGCTTCAAGGACGAGGAGTTCATCGAGCTGGCCTTCCTCGGCGCGCGCTCGGGCAAGCGCGTCGTCATCGTCATCGAGAAGCTCAACGAGCTCGACCACGTGCTCAAGATGGCCGACCGCTTCGAGGGCGGCGGCCTGCCGATGATCGGCCTGCGCGTCAAGCTCTACTCGAAGGGCTCGGGGCGCTGGGAGAAGTCGGGCGGCGAGGCGGCCAAGTTCGGCCTGACCACCACCGAAATCCTGGAGACCATCAGGCGGGTGCAGGAGGCCGGGCGCGTGGACATGCTCAAGCTGCTGCACTTCCACATCGGCTCGCAGCTCACCGACATCAAGCGCATCAAGAACGCGATGAAGGAGGCCGCGCGCGTCTACGCCAAGATCGTCCAGATGAAGGTGCCCATCGACCTGCTCGACGTCGGCGGCGGGATGGCCGTGGACTACGACGGGTCGAAGACGGCCTTCGACTCCTCGGCCAACTACACGGCGCAGGAGTTCGCCAACGACGTCGTCTACACCATCATGCAGGTCTGCGACGACGAGAACGTCCCGCACCCGACCATCATCCAGGAGTCCGGCCGGTACCTCTCGGCCTACCACGCCATCCTCGTCACCAACGTCCTGTCGGAGATCGAGACGGTCGTCGAGGACATCACGCCCATCGAGGTGGACGACGACGACCCGCAGGTCGTCATCGAGCTGGCCGACCTGCGCGAGAACATCTCGGTCAAGAACTACCGCGAGTTCTACCACGACGCGCTGGAGCACCGCGACGAGCTGTTCACGCTCTTCAACCTCGGGCTCATCACCCTGGAGGACCGCGCCAAGGGCGAGGTGCTCTTCTGGGACGTCTGCGAGCGCGCCGACAAGCACGCGCAGCAGGCCGAGTACGTGTCGGAGGAGTTCACCGAGCTGCGCCGGCTCCTGCGCGCCAAGTACCTGACGAACTTCTCGGTCTTCCGCTCGGTGCCCGACCACTGGGCGCTCGACCAGCTCTTCCCCATCATCCCCATCCACCGCCTGAACAAGATTCCGACCGAGTACGCCACGCTCTGCGACATCACGTGCGACTCGGACGGCGTGGTGGACAAGTTCGTGGACCTCCACGACGTCAAGCAGGTGCTGGAGCTGCACAAGGTCAGCGAGGACGAGCCCTACTACATCGCGCTGATGCTCGTCGGCGCCTACCAGGAGGTGATGGGCAACAACCACAACCTCTTCGGCGCGCCCAACGAGGCGCACGTCCACATAGACGACGAGGGCTACCTGATCAAGAAGGTCGTGCGCGGCACGACCGTGGGCGAGGCGCTCTACCGCGCGCGCTACGAGCGCGGCCAGCTCCACGAGGGGTTCCGCCGCATCGTCGCGCAGCGCGTCAAGCGCGGCGACCTCTCGGAAGCCGACGCCGCCGGGATGATCGAACTCTACGAGTCGCGCTTCAACGCCTACACCTACCTCGCCGTCAACGGCGAGCAGGAGGAGAAGCGCCGCAGGCGTTAAGGCCGTGGGCCGCCAGCCGTAAGCCGTGAGCCGCGAGGAGACGCGCCCTGCCCGCCCTTGCCACGGTCTACGGCCCGCGGTTCGCGCTCATTCAAAGGATCGAACATGGTCACCCAACGTAAACCGCGAGCCACGAAGTATCTCACCGCCCCGATCAGGCCCGTGCAGGTCGACCGCGACCGCTCGGTCGCGGGGCTCCTGGAGAAGATGGAGGGCGCGGGGCTCGGCGCCCGGCAGCTCGCCGAGGCGCACCGCATCTGGCTCGACATGCTCGGCGACAACACGACGGTCGTCGTCGCCGCCAACGGCGCGCTCATCCCCGCCGGGATGCGCAGGCTCCTCGCCTACGTCATCAAGAACCGCTTCGTGGACGTGATGGTCTGCTCGGGCGCGATGCTCTTCCAGGACCTGCACGAGACGCTCGGCCGGCAGCACTTCCAGGCGCACCCCTCGATGACCGACGCCGAGCTGGAGGCTTCGCAGATCAGCCGCCTCTGGGACGTGCTCGCCAGCGAGGAGGAGTACAGCGAGGCCAACGAGTGGGTCGGCGGCTTCACCAACCAGCTCGACCAGGCGCGCTCCTACTCGACGCGCGAGTTCCTGCACCTGCTCGGGCGCGAGCTGGCCGAGATAGCCACCGACGACGGCATCCTCACGTCGGCCTACAAGGCGCGCATCCCCGTCTTCTGCCCGACCATCTCCGACAGCTCCATCACCGTCGGCATCGCCGGCGGACGCTTCGAGAAGAAGAACAGCTTCTGCTTCGACCTCGCGCAGGACACGCTCGACCTGATGCAGATCGGCGCGCGCTCGCGCGTCACGGGCGTCATCAACCTCGGCGGCGGGACCTCGCGCAGCTACGTCCAGCAGATGGAGTCGGCCTCCGAGATCATCAAGACGCCCGCGCGCGGCCACAAGTACGCCATCCAGATTTCGACCGAGCAGCCCGCGCACAACGGCCGCACCAGCCCCAACTCGGACGACGAGTCGCTCGTCTTCGGCAAGCTCCAGCGCGGCGCGGCGACGGCCTACGTCTCCTGCGACCCGACCATCGCGCTCCCCATCCTCGTCACCGCGCTCTCGCAGACCGCCGCCAAGTACATGAAGGGGCGCAAGCGCCCCAACTTCACCTTCATGGGCAAAGACCTGACCGTCGAAGTGCCGTAAGGCGAAAAGCGCCGACGCGAAAACGTCAAGGCCGGCAGTCCCCGCGCTCGAAGGGACGCCGGCCTTTCTTCGTGTCCTGCTTTTCGATTAGGCCACGACCCGCGCGCCGGAACGCGGCGGCGAAGACTGCGCCGCGGGAGTCAACCCCGTCTTCGGGCGCGGCCAGGCGCGAGTCAACAGGGTCGAGGCGGGCGGGAATCAGCCCCACGCGGTCTTGAGGCAGGTTCTTCACTCACGCGCGGACTATCCTCCCGGGCGGGCGGGCTTTCAAGGTTTTTCGTGGTTGAAAACGCGGTGCGCTATACTCCGGGGCATGAGCGAATCAGCACACCTTCCGATGAACTTCGGCGGCATCGAGGACGAGGAGCTGTCGGGCTTCGACGGCGCGCGAGTGGTCGTGTGGCCCGTCTCGTACGAGGGGACGGTCTCTTACGGCGGGGGGACGGGCGAGGGCGCGCTGGCCGTCGTGGACGCGTCGCGCAACATGGAGCTGTACGACGAGGAGACCGACGCCGAGGTCTACCGGCTGGGGCTGCACACGACCGAGGTGACGCCGCCCGCCGAGACGCCCGAGGCGATGATGAAGGCGCTGCTCGCGCGCGCGAGAGAGCTGGTCGGCGCCGGCAAGTTCGTCTGCATGATAGGCGGCGAGCACTCGGTGAGCGGGCCCGTCATCCAGGCGCACGCCGAAGCGTACGAGAACCTCTCGGTCCTGCAAATAGACGCGCACGCCGACCTGCGCGACACCTACGACGGCACGCCGCACTCGCACGCCTCCATCATGGCGCGCGTCGTGAGGGATTTGAAGTTGCCGGCGGTGCAGGTCGGCATCCGCTCCATCTCGGCCGAGGAGGCGCGCTCGCTCGACGAGTTCCCGACGCGCATCTTCTGGGCGAAGGACATCGTCGGGCGCACGGACTGGTGGGAGGAGGCCGTCGCGGGGCTCACGGAGAACGTCTACCTGACGATTGACATTGACGGGCTCGACCCGTCGCTCGTCGCGCAGACGGGGACGCCGGAGCCGGGCGGCCTCGGCTGGTACGAGACGCTCGGGCTCATCCGCACGCTGGCGCGCTCGCGCCGCGTCGTCGGGATGGACCTGACCGAGTACGCCCGCGTCGAGGGCTTCAGCGCCTCGGCCTTCCTCTGCGCGAAGCTCATCTACAAATCGCTCTCCTACATCTTCGAGTCGGAGACGGAGCGCGTCCGCGGCGGGCGCTCTTCGCGCGCCGGCGCGTAGGCGTCGAAAAAATTCTTGACTTCCGACCGCGGCGAGTGTGCAATACGCGCCATGCTTAAAGGCGAGAACACGCGCTTCCCTCCCTGGTAAGCCCCTTCCCAAAAGGCTTGCGGCCCCGCGGCCCCGGCGCGCGGCGCGCGGACGCGCGCGCGCGTGTCGCGGCGCCTGCGGCGCGCGCTCGCGCGCTCGGTGATTCCTCCGCCACGGCGGGACGTTTTCAGGCGACGCCAAACGAAAACGTTCCGGCTTCCGTGGAAAGGAGAATCACCGCTTATGTCTTCCGCACAAAAGACGACGGCGCGCCCCGCGCGCGCGGGCGCGCGGACGCGTCTGTCCGCGTTCGTCCTCACGCTGCTCGCCGTCGAGTTTCTGGACGAGCTGGTCTTCGGCGTCCGCGAGGCGGCGTGGCCGCTCATCCGCGACGACCTGGGGCTGACGTACACGCAGGTCGGCGTGGCGCTGAGCGTGCCCCCGATTGTCGGCAACCTCGTCGAGCCGGCGCTCGGCGTCCTCGGCGACGTGTGGCGCAGGCGCGCGCTCGTCCTCGCCGGCGGCGTCGCGTTCGCCGCGGGGACGCTGCTCGTGGGGTTGAGCACGGGCTTCTGGGCGCTGCTGCTGGCGTCGGCGCTGTCGAACCCGGCCTCGGGCGCCTTCGTCGGGCTCTCGCAGGCGACGCTGATGGACGCCGAGCCCGAAAGGCGCGCGCAGAACATGGCGCGCTGGGCGCTGGCGGGCTCGGTCGGCAACTCGGCGGGGCCGCTGGTCGTCGGCGCGTGCGTGTGGGCGGGGGCGAGCTGGCGCTGGGGCTTCCTGGCGTCGGGCGCTTTTGTGATGCTGGCCGTGGTCGCGGCGTGGCGGAGCCCGTTCGAGGCGCCGGCGGCGCGCGAAGGGGCGCGGGCGGGCGCCGCGCTCGCCGAGGGGTTGCGCGAGGCTCTGCGGGCGCTGCGCACGCGGAGGGTGCTGCGCTGGCTGGTGCTGCTGGAGTTGGGCGACTTCACGTACGACGTGCTGCGCGGGTTTCTGGCGCTCTACTTCGTGGACGTGGTCGGGGCGGGCGAAGGCGGCGCGGCGCTGGCGGTGGCGGCGTGGACGTGGGTGGGGCTGGCGGGCGACTTCGCGGTCGTGCCCGTGCTCGAACGCGTGCGGGGCCTGAGCTACCTGCGCGCGAGCACGACGGCTGTGGCCGTGCTCTTCCCGGCGATGCTGCTGGCCGAGGGGTTCGCGGCGAAGCTGGCGCTGCTCGGGCTCCTCGGCTTCGCCAACGCCGGCTGGTACGCGGTGCTGAAGGCGAAGCTCTACGAGGAGTTCCCCGAACGGAGCGGGACGGCGCTGGCGGCGGCGAACGTCTACGGGCTGGCGGGCGGCCTCGTCCCGCTCGCGCTCGGCGCGTACGCACAAAAGTACGGCCTCGCCGCGATGATGTGGCTGCTCGCCGCCGGCCCCGTGCTGCTGCTCGCCGGGCTGCTCACGTTGAAGGAGAGGACGAAGGCGGAAGCTGAAGGGTGAAGGCCCAAGGCCGAGCGGTGAAGACGGAGCGATAAAGGCCGAGCGATGAAGGCCGAGCGATAAAGGCCGAGCGATGAAGCCCGGGCCGACGCCTCTTTCAAGAAGCCTGGCCGCCCTTTCAAGGGCATGAAGCGACGGCCGACGGCGTTCCCTTCATCCTTCACCCTTCAGGCTTCAGGCTTCGTCATTTCGTCGAGGGCGGAGCGGATGTCGTCGTCGGAGGGGCGGCGGAAGTCCGCGTACCAGAGGCCGACGTGGCCGAAGGGGGCCGGCGTGGCGAGGCAGACGAACTCGTCCGCGGCGGCGGAGACTTCCGCCAGCGCGGGCGCGTCGGCGACGGGCGCGGCCGCCACGACGCGCGACGGCGACGTCGAGCGGAGCGCGCGCAAGGCCGCGAGCATGGTCGAGCCGGTGCGGACTCCGTTGTCCACGAGGACGACCGTCCGGCCCGCGAGTCGGAGCGCGGGGCGCCCGCCGCGGCAGGCGCTCGCCTGCGAGTCGAACTCGGCGAGCGCGGACGCGAGGAAGGCGTGGAGCGCGGGCTCTTCCGACTCGCGCGCGAGCGCGGCCGCGACCTCCTCGTCCACGTGCCGCGAGCCGGCGACGCTCGCCACGCAGCCGGGGCGGAGCGGCCCGCGCGCGGCGAGGAGCCGGCGCAGGAGCAGCACGTCGAACCGAAGGTTCAGACGCCTCGCGACCTCTAGCCCGACGCCGACGCCGCCGCGCGCGACGGCGATGACGACCGCGGTGCCGCCGCCGCGCGCGACGCCGGTGCCGCCGAGCTTCGCGGCGAGCGCGACGCCGGCTTCGCTCGCGTCTTTGAAACGCATGGCGGCGCTCACCTCCCCGGCCATCCTCGTCCCTCCTCGGCCTTCCGCGGCGCGGCGCTTGCGCCGGCCCGCGCCGGGCGTGCTATCTTGCTCCGGCAATTTTTCCGCGCGCGGGGCGCCGCCCCGCCCGACGCCGACCACGGAGAACAACCCGCATGCTCGCGAGACCGACCGAAGAGGAGTTCAGGCGCCACCTCGGCACGAAGTTCGCCGTGCGCGTCAACGCGCCGCGCCCCGTCGAGCTGGAGCTGGACGAGGTCAGGGGCTACGGCTCGCAGCCCAACGAGCCCGGCGGGATGGAGCGCTTCTCGCTCTTCTTCTACGGCCCCGGCGACATCATGCTCACGCAGGGCTCCTTCTCGCTCGAACACCCCGAGATGGGCGACCTCCTGCTCTTCATGGTGCCCGTCGGCCAGGACGCGCGCGGCTTTCGCTACGAGGTCATCTTCAACTACTTCAAAGACGAGGGCGCGAGAGACGACGCCCCGGCCCCCGCGGGCGAGAAAAGCTGAAGCCGGCGGCGGACCTTTGACGGCGGGCGGCGGGCGGAGCGCCTGACGACGCCCGCGGCTTTAGCTTTTCTCGCCCGCCGTCGAGCGTCGGCTTTCATCGTCGGCCGTCAGGCGTCCGCCGCCGGCCGGCCGCCGTCCACGTCACCCGCCTGCGGGCGCCACTCCATGTGCAGGTAGGCGCCGCCGACCTCCTCGAAGACCACGAAGCCGAGCCGCTCGTAGAGGCGGCGCGCCCCCTCGTTCATCACGAAGACCATGTGGCGCAGACGCCTGCCGGAGTCGCGCGCCTCCTCAATGAGCGTCCGGACGAGCGCCGTCCCGACGCCCTGCCGCTGCGCCCAGGGAAGCACGACGATGTCGAGCAGGCGCATCTCGTCCCTGCCGCGCCCGACCCAGAAGCGGCCGGCCGTCCGCCCCCCGAGCGTAATCACGTCGTACTGCGCGTCGGGGTAGCGCGCGTCGTACTCCTTCTTCTGCGCGTCGTACTGCATCCGGCAGAAGGCCATCTTCTGCGCGTCGTCCCACCACGTGACCGCCGCCAGCTCGGCGGCGCGCGTGCTGGCGTAGACGCCCACCAATTCTTCGTAGTCCTCGGCGGTCACCGGGCGCAGCGCGATTTCGCGCCCGCCGCCCAGCGCCAACTTCGTCAGGCCGCTCGACATCGAGAAGACTCCTCCGGCCGCCGGCGGGGGCGCGGGCGGCGCGCTTACGCGGCGCGCCTCGGACGCGCCGCGGCCCCCGACTCCGGGGCGGGCCGCGCGCGCGCCTTCCGCGTCTCCGCGCGAGGGTGAATTAAAAGTCGGGTTTAGAGGGCGTGGTTGAAGACCGCCTCGTAGACGTGTTCGCCGTCCGGGCCTTCGCGGTGCGTGAGGAAGAGCGCGAACTTGCCGAGCGCGGCGTGCTCGAAGTCGTAAATCGAGGTGAGGTCGGTCAGCTTGCCCGTCGAGACGAAGACGAGCGCGAAACAGTCTGACTCGCGCGAACGCTTCGTCAGCTTGCGCCCCTGCGCGCCGGGCGTGCAGTCGCGGACTTTGGTGAGCGTCATCTCGACCGAGCGCGAGCCGGCGCGGACGGTGAACTTGCCGCCGACGTAGGGCTGGAACGTCTCGCGCTTGAAGAAGAAGAGGGGGCTCTGCTGCGCCTCGAACGGCGCCTTGAAGTCATGCTTCGGGTCGGGCTTCTCGCCGATTTGGGCGAAGGCCAGGGGGGATGCGTACAGTACGGCGGCCGTCGTCAGGACGGCGGTCGCCGACGACCTCAGAAAACTGCGTCGGGTCACGTGCATTTTGTCTTTGTGCTCCTGTCGTAGGGGTGGGCGGCGGGGCGATTCCTTCCTTCTCCGCCTTTGGGCGCCGTGCAGTGTATGTCAGGGGCGCCCCGACTGACAACCTTTATATTTGTGGAACATCGTTCTTGCAAAATCCTTTAGTCGGGGTTAAAATTCAGGCCGCTTTGCTTACCTGATAGCCGCGCTAGATGGCCTTCGCGAGCAAGCATCCCGGTCTTACGAACACCACCAGTACCCAGGGCGCACCCAGGTCTGACTTTCCGGCTCGTCCAAGCTTACGGGACCACCCGGCCTGCCCGGCCGGCCGCCAGACCCCGATAAATCCTTTTGGACACGATCTCGCAGCACACACGCTAAGGAGTGAACCATGTCCGAACCCTTTCTGGGTGAAATCAAGATTATTTCCTGGAATTACCCCCCCAAAGGTTGGGCCTTCTGCAACGGCCAGTTCTTGCCCATCAACCAGAACCAAGCGCTCTTCTCCCTGCTCGGGACGATGTACGGCGGCAACGGGCAGACGACCTTCGCGCTCCCCGACTTCCGCGGCCGCGCCCCCGTCCACGTGGCCGCAGGCTACACCCAGGGCCAGGCGGCCGGCCAGGAGGTGCATACGCTGACCATCAACGAGATGCCGATGCACATGCACTGGCTGAACGTCACGAACAACTCGGCGACGGCCACCGCCCCCGACTCGACCGTCATCATCTCGGCCGCCCCGAGCAACGCCTACGGGGCCGCGACCAACCTGGTGGCGATGGCGCCGACGGTGGGCAGCGTCGGCGGGTCGCAGCCGCACGAGAACCGGCAGCCGTACCTGGTGCTGAACTTCATCATCGCCCTCCAGGGCATCTTCCCGTCGCGGAACTAGAGGAGGACCGAACGTGCCTGAACCATACATCGGAGAGATCAGAATGTTCGCGGGCAATTTCAACCCCGTCGGCTGGGAATTCTGCAACGGCCAACTCCTCCCCATCTCGGAGAACGACGCGCTCTTTACCCTGATAGGCACCACCTACGGCGGCGACGGCCAGGAGACGTTCGCGCTGCCCAACCTCCAGAGCCGCGTGCCCATCCACGCCGGGCAGGGCCCGGGGCTGCAATCCTACCCCCTGAGCCAGATGGCGGGCGTCGAGGAGGTCACGCTGACCATCCAGCAGATACCCGGCCACAGCCACCAGCCGCTCGGCTCGAACTCGCTGGCGACGCAGACCACGCCGGGCGGGGGCATGTTCGCGCAGTCGGTCGCGAGCAACTACGCGGGGGTGTCGCCCGTGACCCTCTCGCCGCAGTCCATCAGCCCGGCGGGGGGCAGCCAGCCGCACACGAACATCCAGCCGTACCTCTGCATCAACTTTATAATCTCGCTCTTCGGGATTTTCCCCCAGCAGACCTAGGAGGACAGAGAGAATGTCAGACGCATTCTTGGCCGAAATCCGCATGTTCGGCTTCAACTTCGCCCCGACGGGCTGGGCACAGTGCAACGGCCAGTTGCTCCCGATCTCGCAGAACACGGCGCTCTTCGCGCTGCTCGGCACCGTCTACGGCGGGGACGGCAAGTCCACCTTCGCGCTGCCCGACCTGCAAAGCTCGACGACCGTGCACCGCGGGCAGGGGCAGGGGCTCTCGGAGTACTTCCTCGGCCAGCAGGGCGGCGCCCCGTTCGTCACGCTGCTCGAATCGGAGATGCCCGTCCACTCCCACGCCTACGGCGTGACCGAGGAGGCGGGAGCCAGCAACAACCCGGGCAACAACGCGCCCGGCGCCGGCTCGGCCATCTACGCCACGCCCGCCGCGGTGACGCAGATGGCCGCCCAGACTTTAATGCCGGCGGGTGGCAGCCTGCCCCACAACAACATGATGCCCTACCTGGTGGTCAACTTCTGCATCGCCATGCAGGGCATCTTCCCGCAGCGTCCCTAAGCCGTGACGCCCGGAGCGCGGGGCGGCCTCCTGTGCAAGGATGCCCGCCCCGCCCCGGGGCGCGAGCCGCGCCTCTCGCCCGTAGCGCGCGCCCACTCGCCCGAAAGTTTCAGTGTCGGACCAACCCGCGGACGCCGCGGCCCAGCCAGCGAGCCCAAGGAGATTTATGAATCACCGGACTTTGATTCCCTGCCGTCGTAACCTCAGAGCCTACGCCGCGGCCCTCGTCACCTACGTCATGCTCGCCGGCCAGATGGCGCCGCTGGCGCTGGCCGCCGCGCCGCGCGCCGCGCGCCCGTCGCGGGCGGGCGCGCCCCCCGCGGCGGAGACTGCGGCCGCGCGCCCCGCGCCCGCGGCGCTCGCCTTCGCCGCCCCGACCCCCATCATCGTGGCGACCAAGACCGACGCGTGGGACGACACCGCGACGCCCGACGGCAAGGCGGAGCCCGGCCAGACGATCACCTACACCGTCACGGTCACCAACACCGGCGACGCGCCGGCGACCGGCGTCACCTTCAACGACAGCGTGGACCCGAACACCACGCTCGTCCCCGGCTCCGTGCAGACGCAGCCCATCGCGCAGCCCGAGACGGTCAGCGCCTTCGGCAACGTCCGCATCTCGACCGACAACGGCGCGCCCAACCTGCTCGCCAACGACTACGACCCCGACACCAGCGGCAACTCGGGGCTGACCGCCTCGGGCCCGACCACGGGGCCGTCGAACGGGCAGGCCACCGTCGCCGCCGACGGCAAGTTCGCCTACAACCCGAACCCGGGCTTCAACGGCTCCGACAGCTTCACCTACACCGTCACCGACGCCAGCGGCAAGACCGACACCGCGACCGTCAACGTCACGGTCGGCCCGACCGTCATCTGGTTCATTGACGGCAACGCGCCCGCGGGCGGCGACGGGCGCATCACCTCGCCCTTCAACACCATCGCGGCCTTCAACGTGACGGCGGCCGACGAGCCGGGCGACATCATCTTCGTCGCCGCGGACACCGACCCCTACCTCGGCGGCTTCACGCTCCTCAACAACCAGAAGCTCATCGGCCAGGGCTTCAACCTCGAAACCGAGACGGGCGCGCGGCCCGCGGGGAGCGAACCCTTCCCGGCGTCCGGCGCGCCGCCGACGATTAACAACCCCGGCGCGAACATCGTCACGGTCGGCCAGAACAACACGCTGCGCGGCTTCATCACCGGCAACTCGGGCGCGGCCGGCACGGACATCGCCGGCACGTCCTTCGGCACGCTCACCGTCAGCAACCTCTCGGTCGCGGGCGACGGCCGCGCGCTGAACCTGGCGACGGGCACGCTCGCCGCGTCCATCACCAACATCTCGGCGTCGAACACGGGCGCGCTCACCGGCCTGACCCTCAACGCCGTGGGCGGCGCGCTGACCGTCACGGGCTCGACCACCATCACGAACCCGGGCGGGACGGGGCTCGACGTCGCCAACTCGCCGGCCGGGACGAACCACAGCTTCGGCGCGACGACCGTCAACAAGGGTTCGACCGCGGGCGTCGGCGTCAACCTCTCGTCCAACCTCGGCGCGACCACCTTCTCGTCGCTCGCCATCACCACGTCGAACGGCGTCGGCCTCAACGCCAGCAACGCCGGCACGGTCAACGTCGCGACGGGCAGCATCACCGCCGGGGGCGGCGCGGCCTCGCTGGCCAACACCGTGCTCAACCTGACGTTCACCGGCGTCTCGTCGAACGGCGGCGCCAACGGCGTCAACATCAGCGGCGGCAGCGGCTCGTTCACCACGGCGACGACCAACCTCCAGAACAACACCGGCGTCGGCCTCCTGATGGCGAACTCGGCCGTCGTCGCCGGCTTCGGCAACACGACCGTCAACAGCTCGGCCGGCGACGCGGTTGACCTGAACACGAACTCGGGCGCCATCACCTTCGCCGACCTCGACATGACGCCCGACGCGGGCCTGCGCGGGCTCGACGCGGTGAACAACACCGGGACGCTGACCGTCACCTCGGGCGACGTCACGACCTCGGGCGGCGCGAACGCCAGCGCCGTCTTCGTTGACGGCCCGGGCGGCCGCACGCCCATCAACCTGACCTTCACCGCCGTCACGACGAGCGGCGTCGGCAACAGCATTCACCTCGTCGAAGTTTCCGGCACGAAGTTCCAGGTGACGGGCACGACGCAGGTCAACACGCGCGCCACGGCGAACGGCGGCGGCGCCATCTTCGTTGACAACTCGACGCCGACCACCATCCAGTTCGCCACCGTCAACATCCCGAACACGGGCAACGCGGGCGGCGACGGCATCCACGTCGAGGACACCACCTCGGCCGTCACGGTCGCCACGACCGCCATCGACAACGCCAACCAGACCGTCGGCCAGACCGACCCCGGCAACGACTTCGTCCCCGACAACGACGGCGACGGCAACGCCATCTTCCTGCGGGGCAACACCGGCTCGTTCACCCTCAACGGCGGCACGCTCTCGAACTGCGGCAACGACTGCATAGACGTGCGCGCCTCGCAGAACCTCGTCCTCTCCGGCGTGACCATCGACTCGCCCGGCCTCGACGTGACGGGCGGGAGCGGCTCGGGCACGGGCGGCCACGGCATCCAGGCCATCAACCTGACGGGCACGAACTCCATCACCAACTCGACCATCACCGACTGGGAGACGCAGGCGCGCGACGGCCTGCGCTGGCTCAACAGCACGGGGACGGCGACGCTGACCATCCACGGCTCGACCTTCTCGGACTCGGCCGCCGGCTCGAACGCCATCCTCTACATCGGCGACGGCACGGCCACGATGACCCTGAACGTCGGCGGCGCGTCGGCCGGCCAGCCGAACACCTTCTCGCAAATCTTCGGCGCGGCCATCACGCACGGCGCGGGCTTCAACGCCGACTCGGCCCCCACCAACACCCTCAACGTCGTCAACAACACCTTCACCGGCACGCCGAACCTCGGCCAGAACACCGTCTCGGCGGCCCACTTCGAAGGCGGCAAGGCGACCGTCAACATCACCGGCAACACCTTCAACAACGTCGCCTTCGGCCTGTCCGACAACTCCGGCGTGATTGACATCAACGGCGACGCCCTCGACGCCGGCAACTCGCTCGCGCTCAACATCTCGGGCAACACCATCCAGAACATCGGCACGGGCGCGGGCGACTGCGACGGCGCGGGCACGGGGACGCTCCCCTGCCAGAGCCGCCGCGCCATCGACATCTCGATTGACGACAACACCAACGTCAACGGGACCATCGTCGTGGACGGCAACGTCATCACGAACACGCAGCGCGCCGGCATCATCTTCGACGTGACCGACGTTCACAACGGCAGCGCCACCGTCAACGCGAAGATTACGAACAACACCGTCGGCACCGACGCCAACCCGGTCGGCCGCGGCAACGTGCTGAGCGCGGGCGGCGAGAGCGGCATCCGCGTCGAGAACCGCTCCGACGTCGCCACCCCGACGTTCCTCAACGTCCTCGTCTCGGGCAACCAGATACGCAACGGCAACGGCGGCGCGGGCAGCGCGCTCAACACGTCGGGGCTCTTCATCCGCGCCCAGAACGACTCGACGATGAGCGCCACCGCGACGAACAACAACATCGCGACCAACGCGTCGGGCGCGGCCGTCGAGATTAACGTCAACACCAACACGCTCTCGCCCGCGGTCGGCAGCCCCACGCTCTGCGTGGACATCAACGGCAACACGCTCGCGGCCGGCGCGGGCACGATAAACCTCAGCGAAATCGTCGGCACGCTCAACGTGGAGCAGAGCCAAGCGAACCTCAGCACGCTCAACGGCGGCGCGGCGGTCACCATCAGCAGCGGCACGCCGCAGTTCGGCGTCGCCTGCTCGACGCCCCCGGCCGCGCCCGCGTTCACGGCCAACTACGGCGTCGTCCCCTTCGTCGGCGCGCCCGTCTCGACCGGCGCGACGGCGACCGGCGAGAAGGCCGCGGAGAGCGCCTTCGGCGGCGGCGTCACATCGCGCCCGTTCCTGAGCCTGCCGCGCAGGGCGGCGGCGGCGGATGCGGCCGCGAAGGCCACGCCGAAGACCGGCGCGGCGGCGAACGCCGCGTCGAGGCTCGGCGCGGCGCAGAAGGCCGGCTCGGCCGGTCAGGACGCGTCCGCGTCCGGGGCGACGGGCTCCGCGACCGCCAGGGCGCAGGGCGGCAAGACCAGCAGGCCGCCGGTGCTCACGCTCGGCGAAGGCGGCGCGAAGGGCTCGGGCGGGACCATCTCGCTCAACATCGGCACGCTCAACCCCGGCGACTCCGTGACCATCACCTTCCAGGTGGTCATTGACAACCCGTACTCGGGCCCGGCGGAGGTCTTGAACCAGGGCGCGATTAACGGCACGAACTTCGCGGAAGTGAAGACGGACGACCCCGACGGCGCCGGCTCGGCCGACGTGACGGTGACGCCCATCAACTCCATCAAGATCGCCGCGCAGGACGGCACGGCGGCCGAGCCCTCTTCGGGGACGACGCCGCTGCTCTTCACGGTGACGCTCTCGGCGCCGGCGCCGGCCGGCGGCGTCTCGGTCAACTACGCGACGGCCGACGGCGGCGCGACTCCTGCGACGGGCGGCGCCTCGTGCGGCGGCGCGGTGGACTACGAGTCCGCCGCCGGCACGCTCGCCTTCGCCGCGGGCGAGCAGGTCAAGACCGTCTCGGTCAACGTCTGCTCCGACGCCGACGGCTCCGAGACGAACGAGACGCTGCTGCTCAACCTGTCGGCCCCGTCCGGCGGCAACATCGTTGACGCCCAGGCCGTCGGCACGATTACGCCGACGGCCGCGGCCGGGACGCTGCTCATCTCCGAGCTGCGCACCTCCGGCCCGGGCGGCGCGGGCGACGACTTCGTCGAGCTGTACAACAACACGGACTCCGACCTGACGGTCGCGGCCTCCGACGCCTCGGCCGGCTACGGCGTATTCAAGATGGGGGCCGACTGTAACGCGTCGCCCGTGCTGCTCGGGACCATCCCGAACGGGACGGTCATCCCCGCGCGCCGCTACTACCTGCTGGCCGGCCCCGCCTACTCGCTCGCCAACTACGGCGGGACGGGCGCCGCCGCCCCGAACGTGACGACGGCCGACATCGAGGCCGACCGCAACGTGGCCGTCTTCACCACGTCGGATGTCGTCGCCGTCTCGTCCGCCCGCCGCCTCGACGCCGTCGGCTTCGGCGCGAACACGGGCGCGGGGGTCTGCGACCTGATGCGCGAGGGGACGAACCTCGGCGCGGCCGCCGGCTCGACGGCGGAGTACAGCTTCTTCCGCAAGGAGTGCGACTTCGTCTCGGGCGTGGGCTGTCCGACGGGCGGCGACCCGAAGGACTCGAACGACAACGCGGCGGACTTCCTGTTCGCCAGCACGGACGGCGCGGCCATCGCCGGCGTCGGGCAGAGGCTGGGCGCGCCCGGCCCCGAGAATGCTTCGTCGCCGCGCAGGCGCGACAACGCGGGGGTGTCGGCGCCGCTGCTCGACTCGACCAAGCCTTCGTCGGCCGAGCCGAACAGGCACCGCGACCTGACCTCGGGGGCGAACGCCACCTTCGGCCGGCTCTCGATTCGCCGCAGGGTGGTGAACAACACGGGGTCGCCGGTGACGAGGCTGCGGTTCCGCATCGTCGAGCTGACGACGTTCCCGAGCCCGGGCGGCGGCCAGTCCGACCTCCGCGCGCTCAGCTCCTCGAACATCAGCGTGTCGGCGGTTAACGACCCGGGGACGTGCTCTCCGGCGGCGACGCCGTGCACGGTGACGGTGCTGGGGACGACCCTGGAGCAGCCGCCGGCGCAGGGCTCGGGCGGGGGCTACAACTCGACGCTGGCGGCCGGGACGGTGACGGCGGCGACGCCCCTGGCCAACGGCGCGAGCATCAACCTGCACTTCGAGCTGGGCATCGAGACGCCCGGCAAGTTCCGCTTCTACATCATCGTCGAGGCGCTGCCGTAACCCGCCCCGGCCGCACGAGGCCGGGACACAGACCGAAAGAGCCCGCCCCGCTTCGACAGCGGGGCGGGCTCTTCGCTTTGCCGAGACGAATGCCGGGGCGGGCGGGCTAACCCAGCCAGCCGAGCGCGCCCGCGCCCGCCTCCCGCGTCCCGCCGACGACGCTGATGAAGTAGTCTTCGAGCGAGAGCGCGCCGGCGTCCCCCTCGCCGCCCCCGACGCTGATGCCGCGCCGCAACTCTTCGAGCGGGCCGGCCGCCGCCAGCCGCCCCGCGGCGATGATGGCGATGTGCGTGCAGAGCCGCTCGACTATCTCCAGGACGTGCGACGTGAGGAAGACGGTCAGGCCGCGCGCGGTGAGGCGCGAGAGCAGCTCCTTGAGCGTGCGCGAGGCGACGGCGTCCACGCCCTCGAACGGCTCGTCGAGAAAGAGCACCTCGGGGCGGTGGATGAGCGAGCAGGCGAGCGACAGCTTCTTCTTCATCCCGTGCGAGTACTCGACGACGAGGCGGCGCGGCTCCGAGTCCAGCTCCATCAGCTCCAGAAGCTCCCGCGAGCGCTCCCGCGTCTCCTCGCGCCCGAGCCCGTACATGCGCCCCGTGAAGGAGAGCATCTCGGCGCCGGTCAGCCGCTCGAAGAGGTTGAGGTCTTCGGGCACGACGCCGATGCGCCGCTTGACCTCCAGCGGCTCGGCCGCCACGTCGCGCCCGAGCACGCGGACGCGCCCCGCCGTCGGCGCGAGCAGCCCCGTCAGCATCTTGATGGTCGTGGACTTCCCCGCCCCGTTCGGCCCGAGGAAGCCGAAGAACTGCCCGCGCTCGACGCGCAGGTCAATGCCGCCGACGGCGGTGAAGTCGCCGAAACGGCGCACGAGGTCGAACGTCTCGACGGCGGGCGCGCCGCCGGCGGCTGTGCTGGCGTCCATAAGCACCTTTGTATGCGCCCCCCGCCGCACGGGTCAAGCGGAGAAAAGGAAGAAGGCGGAATGGCGGGCGGCAAGGCGCAAGGCGGAATGGCGGGCGGGAAGGCGCAAGGCGGGGGCGAGGGACGAGGGGACAGCCGGCGGCGCTCCCTTCATCCATCGCCCTCCCGCCCTCGGTAAAAGGCGGCGACCTCCTCGGCCATCTTCCGGACTTTGTCCCTGAGGCCGCGGGGCTCGACGATTTCGGCCTTCGCGCCGAAGCCGAGGGCGACGGCGCAGGCGTCCTCCTCGAACTGGAAGCGCATGCGCGCCGTGGCCCAGCCGTCGGCGCCGGGCCCGGTCAGCGACTCGACGCGCGAGAAGCGGCCGGCGTAAGGGAGCAGGTGGAGGACGGACTTGTGCGCGCGCAGCGTGGCGTGGAAGCGCGGCGTCTCGGACTTGAAGCGCGCGACCGAGCCGGCCCAGAAGGCCGCGAGGTCGAACCCCTCGGGGCGCTCCGACGGCTCGTCGAGCGCGCGCGACGACGCGACGCGCGAGACGCGGTAGCTGCGCACCCCCTCGCCGGAGCGCGCGACCAGGTACCACACGCCGCCCTTCGCCACCAGCCCGAGCGGGTCTACGGGGCGCTCCTGCGGCGGCGAGCCGTCGCGCCCCGACCCGTACGCGAGCAGTAGCCTGCGCCCGCCCCAGACCGCCTCCTGAATCGTCCGCAGGCTCGGCGGCGACTCCTCCGCGCCGCCCCAGCCGGCGACGTCCACGTGCAGGCGCTGGCGCGCGTACTCGGCGGCGGCGCGCGCCGCGTCGGGGAGCGCCGCCAGCAGTTTGACGTGCGCGGCGTCGGCCGCGCGTTCGAGGTCGAGGTCGGCGAGCAGGCGCGCGGGCAGCCCCGCGAAGAGCGCCCGCGCCTCGTCGCCGTTGAGCCCCGTCAGGTTGGTGCGGTAGCCGCCCGCCAGCGCCCAGCCGCCGCCCGCCCCGCGCTCGGCCACGACGGGCACGCCCGCGGCCGAGAGCGCATCCATGTCGCGGTGAATCGTCCGCTCCGAGACTTCGAGCCGCCGCGCCAGCTCGGCCGCGGTCAGCCGCCGGTAGAGCTGCAACAGCAGCATGATGGAGAGCAAACGGTCGGCGCGCATCGCACAAACTCCTTCCCCGAAAATCTCCCGGCCGCCCGCCGAATATGACACAGGGTGTCAGGAACCGGCGCGTATCTTAGCAAGTAAAGCTGTCGGCTGTTACCCGTCGGCCTTCCGGCCCCGGGCGCTCGCCCGGCGGGCGGCTTCTCCGTCTAACGGCTAACGGCTAACAGGCGACAGCTTCAAAAGGAGGCCCGGGGATGAAGAGTCTGGAAGGCAGGGTGGCCGTGGTGGCGGGGGCGACGCGGGGCGCGGGGCGCGGCGTCGCGTGCATGCTCGGCGAGGCGGGGGCGGTCGTCTACTGCACGGGGCGCAACTCGCGCGGGCGGCCGAACGCCGAGCCGCCCTACGCCGGCCGCCCCGAGACGATAGAGGAGACGGCCGAGATGGTCACGGCGCGCGGCGGCCGGGGCGTCGCCGTGCGCACGGACCACCTCGTCGAGCGCGAGGTCGCGGCGCTCTTCAGGCGCGTGGGGCGCGAGCAGGGGCGGCTCGACGTGCTGGTCAACGACATCTCCGAGGGCGAGGCGCACGAGTGGAAGCCGTTCTGGAAGCTCTCGCCCGACAGGGGGCTCGGCGCGCTGCGCCGGGGCGTCCACACGCACGTCATCACGACGCGCCACGCCGCGCCGCTGATGTTGAAGCGGGGGGGCGGGCTCGTCGTCGAAGTCGGCGACGGCGACGCGCTCAACTACCGCGGCAACCTCTTCTACGACCTCGTCAAGGTCAGCGTGTGCCGGCTCGCATACGCCTGGGCCGAGGAGTTGCGCCCGCACGGCGTGGCGTCGCTCGCCGTCACGCCCGGCTTCATGCGCACCGAGGTCGTGCTCGAACACTTCGGCGCGACCGAGGAGAATTGGCGCGAGGTGGCCGAGAAAAGCTCCAAGGCGCGCGGCATGGGGCTCGCGGGCTCCGAGACGCCCTTCTTCGTCGGGCGGGCCGTGGCCGCGCTCGCCTCCGACCCGAACGTGCTGGAGAAGTCCGGCGGGCTCTACAGCTCCTGGGGGCTCGCGGAGGAGTACGGCTTCACGGACGTTGACGGCTCGCGCCCGCACTGGCGGCGCTACTTAGCGGAGCACTTCCCCCGGATGGCGAACGCCGAGCCCAACACGGGCTTCCGCTGGCGGCTGGAAAAGGGGCGGTAGTCGGCGGCCAACGGTCGGCGGTCAACAGCCGGCATTCGACGGTCGGCATTCGACGGTCGGCAGACAAAAAGCGGGCGGCGCGTCTTCGGCCGATGCCGCGGCGCGCCGCCTCGGCGTTCCCTGCCGCCGTCCGCCGGCAGCGCGTCTACCCCCTGAGAACGGGGCGCGCTTCGGAGGAGCGGACGTGCGTGTCGAAGGTGCGGTGCGTGCTCATGAGGAAGGCGTGCGAGCTTGAGCGCAGGGCGTTGCCGTGCGTGGCGAGCAGGCGCACCATGCGGCTGAAGGAGGTTGCGCCGTAGTAGTAGCCGTCGCGCAGCGAGACGAGCACGTCCGCCGTCTGCCGCACGCGCGGCGCGTAGACCGAGCCGTAGACGTTGGCGAGCGCGTCCGGGTAGGCGTGCGACCAGGTGCGCGCCAGCCAGTCGGCGTCGCGCGCGAACCCTTCGGCGTCGAGCCGCCCCTCGGCGCCGAGAGCGAGCGCGACGCCCGCCAGTTCGAGCGGGTCGCCGCCGCCCGCCTGCTCGTAGCGGTAGAAGGTTTCGCCGCCGCGCTCGCGCCGCAGGATGCGCGCGGAGCCCTTCGCGCCCTCGACGACGGCCGCGCCGTCTCCCTCCTCGCGGTAGACGCTGAAGTCCACGCCCTCCAGCTCGCGCAGCGACTCGGCCAGCTCGGCGCGCCCCGTCTCCTCGCCGCAGTAGAGCGCCGCGTAGCCGCACAGCCCGAAGGCCGGCGCCGAGACGCGCCGCCTGCCGCGCGGCCGGCGCATGTGGCCGACCACCTCGTAGCCGTTGCGCGCGAGGTGCGTCTGGAGGTTGACGCGCCGGTTCTCCTCAAGGTTCATGCCGTGGTCGGAGAAGAGGACGACCTCCGTCTCGGAGCCGGCCGCGCTCCGTATCTCGCGCAGGAGCCGGTCGAGCGACTGGAGCGCCGCCGTCAGACGCCCGGGGCCGCCGATGTGGAGCAGCCCGTCGGTCGCCTTGAGGAAGCCGAAGAAGTCGCGCGACGGCGGCGCCGAGAGGAAGCGCTCGCGGAAGCGGCGCATGTCGGCGCGCCAGACCGCGTCGGTCGCGACGTAGATGAGGAACTCGAAGGCCAGCGGCTCCTGGTAGTCCAGCTCGTCCATGTAGGACGAGGGAATCTTGTCGGGCGTGCGCCGGCCGATGTACTTGCGCACGCCGCCGCGCAGCTCCCGCGCGTCGCGGTCGAAGTAGAGGCTCTCGTACCCCTGCGGCGGCGTCGCGCCGAGCATCTCGGCCAGCGCGACGTTCGTCAGCGTCGGGAACGGCGAGAGCAGCCGCGCCGGCTCGTTGAAGTCGTCGAACATCCCGCGCGACTTCGCGGCGAGGACGACCTCGAAGGGCACGCCGTCCAAGCAGAGCAGCAGGCGGCGCGGCCGCGTCTGCGGCTCGACGGCGCGCAGGCGCGGGCGCGCCCCCGCCTCCTCTTCCGGCGGCGCCGCGAACCGCCGCGTCTGGTCGTGCGACGGACAGACGATGCTCATAAGATTCCCCCCGGTTCGTGTGGCTAACGCGCCTTCGCGTCCGAAGTCTCACCGCCGCCGTTGGCGGCGTCGCCCGCCTTGCGCGCGAGGCGGTAGGGCTCCTTCAGCCCGCGCCGCGCGTCCTCGTGCGAGTCGTAGACGTTAGGGCGCGCGAGCACGGCCTTGTAGTGCGCGACCGCCTCGTCGCGGCGGCCGGCGAGGTCGAGCGCCTGGGCGGCGCGCAGGCGCGCGCGCGTCACCAACGAGGCTTCCGCGCCCGGCGTCGCCGCGGCGGCCGTCAACTCCTTCGCCGCGCGCTCGGCGTGGCCGGCGACCAGCAGCGCGTCGCCGTAGTTGTAGCGGACGAGGTCGAGCGGCGCCTTCGGCGCGTTCGGGCCGTGCGCCGGGGCGAGCAGCGAGTCGAAGACGGCGAACGCCTCGGCCTCGGTCTTCTTCGCCGCCGCGGGGTCGGTCGCGCGGTCGGCCTCGGCCTGCGAGACGAGCGCGTCGGCCGCCTCCATCTTGAAGAGGTAGTTGCGCGGGTACTTCGCCGCCAGCTCCGACGCGTAGACGTAGGCGTCGCGGTAGCGGCGCTCGCGCTTGAGGAGCGCGATGAGGAGCGACTTGGCGTCGTCGCGCGCCCAGCGCCCCTCGCGCGCCACCTGTTCGAGCGTCGCCAGCCCGCGCTTCTTCGAGCCGCGGTAGCCGATGAGCGTGGCGCCCAGCTTGGCGAGCGCCGGCAGCGAGCCGACGACGTAGTCGTACATCCCGACCGTCACCATCGCGTCGGTGTAGGTCGGGTCAATCTTGAGCAAATCGCGGTGGTGGCTCACGGAGTCCTTGCCGTTCGACATGGCCGAGGTGAAGCTGCGCTCGACCATGCTGCCCCACGCGGCCTTGAGCCCCTCGGCCGCGCCGAGGTAGTAGAGCGCGTCGGCGTCCTTCGGGTCGCGCGCGAGGCGCGCGCGGCACAGCTCCCTGGTCCTGCGCGTCAACTCGTCGAACTCGGCCGCGACCTTCGGGTCAACCTTGTCGTCGTTCTCCTTGTAGAAGCCCTCGTTGTTGTAGAGCGAAGCCTGAAGGCGGCGTGACTCGTTGAGCGTGCGCAGCCAGAGGCCCGCGGCGAGGAACTGGTAGCCCGCCGGGTGGTCCGGGAAGGCGGCCGTCATCTCGCGGAAGCGGCGGCGCGCGCCTTCGTAGTCGAGGTTGTAGAGCGCGTCGAAGCCCTCGCCGCGCATCGCGTCGAAGCGCCGCTGGTCGAACGCGGGGGCGGCCGCCGCCCTCTCAGTCCCGCCGGCGGCGGCCGCCGCCGCGCCGCCCGCCCGCTTCGATTGGCCGAGCGCGCCCTGCGCCAGCGCGGCCGCCGTCAACACCGTCACGAACACTCTCTTGAACTTCATAAAACTCCCCGCCGACTTGATTCACGCGGCTCAGCCCGAGCCGCCCTCGAAACTCTCCAGGTACTTGACGCCCGCGCCCGTGTTGAAGAGGACGACGCGCTCGCCCTCCGTGACCTCGCCGCGCGCGACGAGCCTGCGCAGCGCCGGCACGCAGGCCGCGCCCTCGGGCGCGACGAACAGCCCCTCGGCCGCGCCGACCTCGCGGACGGCTTCGAGCAGCTCGCGGTCGCTGACGGCGACGGCCGCCCCGCCCGACTCGCGCAGCGCGTCGAGGATGAGAAAGTCGCCCACGGCCTTCGGCACGCGCAGCCCCGAGGCGATGGTCGCCGCATTTTCAAACTCGTCCGCGAAGCGCCGCCCCGCCGCGAAGGCGCGGACGATGGGGGCGCAGCCCTCGGCCTGGACGGTGACCATCCGCGGCCGCCGGCCGTCTATCCAGCCCATCTCCTCCATCTCGGCGAACGCCTTCCACATGCCGACGAGCCCCGTGCCCCCGCCCGTCGGGTAGACGATGACGTCGGGCAGCTCCCACCCCAACTGCTCGGCCAGCTCGTAGCCGAGCGTCTTCTTGCCCTCGACGCGGTACGGCTCCTTGAGCGTCGAGACGTCGAACCAGCCCTCGGCCTCCTTGCGCCGGCCGACCTCGGCGCCGCAGTCCGTTATCAACCCGTCCATCAGCGTGACGCGCGCGCCCGTCTGCTCGCACTCGACGACGTTGGCGCGCGGCGTGTCTTTCGGCATGAAGATGTGCGCCTCCAGCCCGGCGGTCGCGGCGTAGGCGGCCAGCGCCCCGGCGGCGTTCCCGGCCGAGGGGACGGCCAACTTGCGGACGCCCAGCTCCTTCGCCATCGAGACGGCCGCCGACATGCCGCGCGCCTTGAAGCTCTGCGTAGGGTTCTGCGACTCGTCCTTGATGTACAGCTCGCTCAACCCCAGCCGCTCGCCCAGCCGGCGGGCGCGCAGCAGCGGCGTCCAGCCTTCCCCGAGCGAGACGACGTTCTCTTCGCGCTCGACGGGCAGCACCTCCGCGTAACGCCAAAGGTCGGCCCTTCTTCCCCGCAGGCTCTCGCGCGTCAGCGAGCGCGCCGCGGCCTTCAGGTCGTAGCGCACCAGCAGCGGCCGCGCGCACTCGACGCAGAGGTTGTGCAACCGCCGTGCCTCGTAAGTTTTGCCGCACGCGGCGCATTCCAGGTGTGTGACGTTCATCCGACTGATGCCCCTTCCCGCCGCCGGATTTTCCGGCGAATTAGATGCGAACGTGGGCGCGCGGCCGCGGGAATTTCGCCGAATTTCGCGACATTTTACGCCGCCGACGCGCGCCCGGCCCCCCTCGCTTGTGACACTTTCAAGTCTCTCACAGCGCCGCCCGACCTGTCAGGTGGAGCGCCCTTGCTGCGGCGCGTCGCCGCCGCGCGCGGCGGGAAAGGCGGAGGGCCGCCGGCCGGGACTTAAAAGCCCGGCGGGCGGCCCTCCCTTCGGCGCAGGCGGGCGGGGGCTTTTACGCCCGCCGCCCCGCGGCCGCCCTACCTGACCTCGCGCGTCAGCCACGCGAGGACGGGGTGCTCGACCTCCCGCATGTGTCTGGTCGAGAAGACGTGGTCAACGTGGCCGTAGTCCTCCCTGTAGTCCAGCGTGACGGTGGCGTTCGTCATCAGCGCCTTCGTGTCCAGCATCTCGGGGCCGAAGCCGCGCCCGCCGGCCAGCATCAGGACGGGCCCGCCGAAGCCGTGGAGGTTGCCGGTGTAGGTCGTCTCGCCGGCGAGGCCGCAGCTCACGTCGCGGACGGTGCGCGTGGCGACGTAGTCCACGAAGCCGCGGATGTTGGCGTGGACGAGCGCCTCGTCGGCGTAGGTGAAGCCGTCGCGCTCGACGCTGCCCGCGAGGAAGGCGTAGCCGGGGCGCGGCGTCGTCGGGCTGACGGGCGGCGCGGCCATCGCCGCCACCCACGCGCGGTGGTTGGTGAAGCCCGCGGGGAAGCCGGGCAGCGGCGTCGGGTCGTCCGGCGCGACTTCGGCCAGGTGGCTGAGCAGCTTGAAGCCGGGCGTGTTCTGGCCGTCGTAGTAGACGCCGGCCGCGAGCAGCCCGTCGAACATCGAGCAGAAGCCGGCGTTGATGGCGCGCTCCTCGGGGTTCGCCGTGTAGAGCGAGCCCTCTATCAGGATGGCGCCCGCGTAGTCCTGCGGGCGCTGGTTGATGGCCGCGATGGAGGCGATGCTGCCGAGCGAGAGCCCGCCGACGACCACCTTGCCGCCCGGGCGGCCTATCTCTATCTGCCCGCGGATGTAGGCCACGTCGTCGAGGATGGTCTGCATCCCCCAGCCGGCCATCGCCGAGCAGTCGGCCGCGCCCGACTCGCACGTCCCCGAGCCGAGGCCCTGCACGCGCTGCGAGTAGCCCCACACGTCGAAGCCGCGGCGCGCGAAGAAGCCCGCGAACGACTTGTCGTAGTCGCCGCCGTCGCCGACCTCGTAGTTCTGGAAGCCGCTGCCGAGGGGCGGCAGCAGCAGGAGCGCGCCCCTGCGCGCGCGCCCCTGCGCGGCGCCGCGGACGCGGGTGACGAGGAAGCGGTCGAGGGGGTTGGGGCCGTGCTGGACGGTGGTGACGGTCTTCTTCAGGCCGGGCGCGACCTCGGTCGTCTCGGTGGCGACGACCTGGTAGGTCTGCGCCTGGGCCGGCCCGGCGCAGGACAGCAGCAGCAGTAGTAGCGCGAGCAGCGCGGGGGCTCTCTGTATAAGCTTCATCTTTTGTCTCCTTGGGAAGGGTTCAGAGGGTTGGGGGTGGCGAGGTTGAGGGCGTGCGAACGTCTCCCGTCGGCCGGGGCGTAAACGGCCCGCGGGCGGGATTACCCGGCGGGTAAATTTTTTCGGCGCGCGCGCGGGGGGGCGGCGCGGAGCCCCGGCGGCCGTGTTTGCGCGCGCCCGGGCCGGGTGCTAGAGTCGAGCCACCGAAGATGGCAATCCGCTTAATCGCCCTCGACCTTGACGGGACGCTGCTCGACTCGCGCGGCCAACTCTCGGAGCGCAACCGCGCGGCCGTGGCCGAGGCGCGCCGGCGCGGCGTCGCCGTGGCGCTCGTCACGGGCCGCCGCTTCCGCGACGCGCGCCCGCTCGCGCTCGAACTCGGCCTCGACGTGCCCGTCGTCGCGCACAACGGCGCGCTCACCAAGCACGCGCACTCGCTGGAGACGGTCGCGGCGCTGCTGATGCCGGTCGAGGCGGCGCGCGCCGTCGTCCGCACGGGGGCCGCGCACGGCGCCGACGCGCTCGTCAGCGACGACCACGTCGGCGCGGGGCTGCTCGTCTACGACCACATCAGCCCGGGCAACACGGCGCTCGCCAAGTACGTCGATTGGTCGCGCCGCGTCGTCGGCGAAGAGGCGGCCGCCGCCATCCGCCGCGTGGACTCGCTCGAAGAGTACCTCGACCACGACCCGCTGCACGTCGCCTTCTCGGGCGGCTGCGCGGCGATGGAGCGGCTCGCCGGCGTGATGGAGCGCGAGCTGGGCGGGTCGGTCAAGCTGCTGCTCACGCTCTACCCGCGGACCGACTTCGCGCTGCTCGACGTGCTGCACCCGGCGGCGTCGAAGGGCGCGGGGCTCGCGGCCGTCGCCGCCGAGGCGTCGCTCGCGCGCGAGGAGGTGATGGCCGTCGGCGACAACTTCAACGACCTCGAAATGCTCGAATGGGCGGGCACGGGCGTCCTGATGGGCAACGCCGAGCCGGCGCTGCGCGGGCGCGGCGACTTCCACACGACCGCCGCCAACGACGACGACGGCGTCGCCGCCGCCATCGAAAGATTTGTTCTTGAAGAAGTAGTCAGTAGACGGTAGCCGGCGGCCGGCGGCGCCCCGCGACGCCGGGCCGACGGCCCGACCGTGAAGGCTTCTCTACTGGCTGCTGGCTACTGGCTGCCGACCACTCGAAGGAGACTTATGGCAAAACGCATCGCGAGAATCGAGACGAATTTGGGCACCATCCGCTTCGAGCTGCTGGAGGACGACGCGCCGAAGACGACGGAGAACTTCCGGCTGCTCGCGGAGGGGGGCAAGTACGACGGCGTCATCTTCCACCGCGTCATCAACGGCTTCATGATTCAGGGCGGCGACCCGGAGGGGACGGGGCGCGGCGGCCAGTCGGCGTGGGGCGGGCGCTTCGCCGACGAGATCAACCGCTCGTCGGAACTCTACCGCGGCGCGTACGAGCGCGGGACGGTGGCGATGGCGAACGCCGGGCCGAACACCAACGGCTCGCAGTTCTTCATCATGCACAAGGACTACCCGCTCCCGGCCTCCTACACCAAGTTCGGCCGCGTCATCGAGGGGCAGGACGTGGTTGACCAGATAGCCACCACGCCCACCAACCCCGGCGACCGCCCCAAGACGGACGTCGTCATGCGGAAGGTCACCATCGAAAGCGCCGAAGAGTAAAAACCGAGCGCCGGGGACTGAGCGCCGGGGACCGGGTGGCGAGAGGCGTCCCGCCTTCACTCAGTCCTCGGCGCTTTTTTTGTCACTTCGCGCCGGCGTTCCTGAGGAACTCGACGACCTTGGTCTGGCCGTTCTCCTGCGCGAAGGCGAGGGCGGTGCGGCCGTCCTCGTATTTGGCGTTGACATCGGCGCCGTGTTCGACGAGGAGCTGGACGGTGGCGGCGAGCCCCTTGTTGGCGGCGGCGATGAGCGCGCTGAAGCCCTTGGGCGTGCGCGCGTTGACGTCCGCGCCTTTGGCCAGCAGCACGTCGAGCGTCGGGACGCGGCCGTAGGCGGCGGCGAGGATGACGGGCGTCATCCCGGCGTCGTTGCGCGCGTTGACGTCGGCGCCCTTCGCCAGCAGCGCCTCGGCCACCTCGTAGCCCGACGCGCGCGAGGCGGCGAACAGCAGCGCCGTCCCGCCGCCGTTGCCGCGCGCGTTGGCGTCCACGCCCCTCTCCAGAAGCATCCGCACCACCGCGACCTGCCCCTGCGTCGCCGCCTTCATCAAGGCCGTGTCGCCGTCCCTGTCGCGCGCGTTCGCGTCGGCGCCGCGCGCGAGCAGCAGCCTGGCGGCCTCCGCGTGCCCGAACCAGGAGGCCCACAGCAGCGGCGTCCAGCCGTCGTCGGCGCGCGCGTTGACGTCCGCGCCTTTGGCGATAAGCTCCTCGGCCACCGCGCCGAAGCCGTTGGCCGCCGCGAAGGTGAGCGCCGTCCGGCCGTCCCTGTAGCGCGCGTTAGCGTCCACGCCCTTCGCCAGCAGCGCGCGCACGATGGCCAACTGGCCGTTGGAGGCGGCGAACATCAGCGCCGTGCGGCCGTCGGCGGTCTTCGCGCCCGCGTCCGCGCCGCGCGCGACGAGTTCCTGCGCCGCCTCGGCGTCGCCCGCCTCGGCCGCGACCATCAGCGCCGTCACGCCGTCGGCGCAGCGCCCGTTGACGTCCGCCCCCCTGGCGAGCAGCGCCGAGGCCGCCCCCCTGTTCTTCGCCGCGACCGCGTAGACGAGCGCCGCGCAGCCCTCCTTCGAGCGCGCGTTGGCGTCCGCGCCCGAGCCGAGCAGCTTCGAGGCGGCCGCGGCGTCGCGGCCGGCGGCCGCCGCCAGCAAACGGTCGTTGGCCGAAGCCTTCGGCCCCGCCTTGACCGCGGGCGGCTTCGGCCGGGCCGAGACGACGACGCGCTCCTTCTTCGGCTGGACGGCGAACTGGCCGACGCCGCCCGTCAAATCGCCCTGCGCCTGCGCGTGCGCGGCCAGGAGGAGCGAGGCGCACGCGGCCAGCGCGCCGAGCGCGCGCTTCCGCGGCGCGAGTCTGTTTCCGGATCTCATAGCTTTTAAGCCTGCGCCGCGCGCC
>DASVUF010000272.1:0-16868 GCA_036387195.1 Pyrinomonadaceae bacterium
AGCCTGACTCCCGCCCCCACACACTTTTTAAACCCGGGACTCGTCCCGCTCAGTAGGCGTAAAGCTCCGTGATGGCGCGGTAGAGGTCGTCCACCTGCGGGAGGATGGCGTCTTCGAGCTGAGGAGCGTAGGCGACGAAGGTGTCGAGCGCGCCGACGCGGCGGACGGGCGCGTCCAGGTGCTCGAACAGCTCCTCGGAGACGCGCGCGGCTATCTCGGCGCCGAAGCCGTGCGTGCGCGCGTCCTCGTGCGCGACGATGAGCTTGTTGGTCCTGCGGACGCTCTCGGCGACGGCCTCCCAGTCGTAGGGCGCGAGCGTGCGCAGGTCGATGACCTCGACGCTGATGCCCTGCTGCTGCTCGGCCTGCTTGGCGGCGACGAGCGTGCGCTGGACGAGCGCGCCGTAGGTGACGACGGTCAGGTCGGCGCCCGGCCGGACGGTCTTCGCCTTCCCGAAGGGTATCAGGAAGCCGTCGGGCGGGTACTGCGACTTGTTGTACGCCTGCCGGTAGAGGTGCTTGTGTTCGAGGAAGAGCACGGGGTCGTCCGAGCGGATGGCCGTGCGCAGCAGGCCGTTGGCGTCGAGCGCGTTCGACGGGTAGACGACCCTCAAGCCGGGGACGTGCGTGAAGATGGTGTCGCCCGACTGCGAGTGGTAGACGGCGCCGCCCTTCAGGTAGCCGCCGACGGGGCAGCGGATGACGACCGGGCACTTCCACTCGCCGCCCGAGCGCCAGCGCATCAGCGCCAGCTCGTTGCGAATCTGGTGGTAGGCGGGCCAGATGTAGTCGAAGAACTGTATCTCGACGACGGGCTTGAGGCCGCGCGTGGCGAGGCCGATGGCGCGGCCGACGATGTTGGCCTCGGCGAGCGGCGAGTTGAAGACGCGCGCGCCGCCGAACTTGCGCTGGAGGTTGGCCGTCACCTTGAAGACGCCGCCCTTGCCCTTGACCTTGTCTATGTGCTCCTCGCGCGAGACGTCGGCCACGTCCTCGCCGAAGACGAGGACGCGCGGGTCGCGCGCCATCTCCTCGTGCAGGCAGCGGTTGATGAGGTCAACCATCGTGCCCGGGTTGCCGGACAACTCGACGCCGTCCTCCCCGTCGAACTCCGCGGACGTGGGGTCAACCTCCGAGGAGTAGACGTAGAGCGCGGCCGTGTCGGGCGCGGGCTGCGGGCTGGCGAGCGCGACGTCGGCCGCCTCGTTGACCTCGCGGTCAACCTCGTCCTTGATTCTTTGCAGCTCGTCCTGCGTGACGAAGCCCTCCTCGACCAGCAGCGCGCCGAAGCGCTTGATGGGGTCGCGCTCGGCGTCCGAGGTGCGCTCCTCGTCCGGGCGGTAGAGCTTCTCGTCGTCCGAGAGCGAGTGCGAGTAGGGGCGGATGCACTTGGCGTGGACGAGCGCCGGCCCCCGCCTCCGCCGGCAGTGCTCGACGGCGCTCCTGAGCGTCTCCAGCGACTCGACCGGGTCGGTGCCGTCGCACTTCTGCACGTAGAGGTCGGGGAAGCCGGCGACGAGGCGCGAGATGTCGCCGCCCGCGGTCTGCACCTCGACGGGGACGCTGATGGCGTAGCCGTTGTCTTCGACGAGGAAGACGACCGGCAGCTTGAGGTTGCTCGCGGTGTTCAGCGCCTCCCAGAACTCGCCCTGGCTGGTCGTGCCGTCGCCGGTCGAGCAGTAGACGACCTCGTCGCCGCGGAAGCCCGCGACCTTGTCCTTTATCTCCTCGACGAGCGTCGCGCGGTAGCTCGCCTCGGCGCACCCGACGGCCTGTAGGAACTGCGTCCCCGTCGGCGAGGACTGCGAGACGATGTTGAGCCGCCTGTGCCCCCAGTGCGAGGGCATCTGGCGGCCGTGCGAGTTGGGGTCGGCCTCGGCGGCGACGGCCGAGAGCAACTGCTCGGTCGCCGTCATCCCCAGTTGCAAACAGAGCGCGCGGTCGCGGTAGTACGGGTAGAACCAGTCGTAGCCGGCGCGGAACGCCATCCCGGCGGCCGTCAGCACGGCCTCGTGCCCGGCGCCCGAAATCTGGAAGAAGATTTTGTTCTGCCCCTTGAGCTGAATCTCCTTGTCGTCAACGCGCCGCGAGAGGTACATCGTGCGGTAGATGCCGACCATCTCTTCCCGCCCCAGCCCGCGGTGCTCGCGCGCCTTCACTTCGGTCGCCATACTTTAATTCCCTCTGTAAAAAATAGATGACTCTAATCCTCGAAGTCGTTCTCGAGCGCGAAGCGGTAGTCCTGCGCCATCGAGGGGTGGCCGTGCGCCTGCGCCACCTCGGCCCCGCGCTCGTAGGCTTTGCGGGCGGCCTCGCGGTTGCCCAGGCGGAGGTAGGCCGCGGCCAGCATGCCGTAGGCGTTGCCCTCGTCGTCGGCGCGCTGGAGGTAGTCGGTCAGCGCCTCGACCACGTCGGCGTCGCGCCCCTCCTTCTCGTACTCCTTCGCCAGCCCGAACAGGACCGCCGTGTTGTCGGGGTCGCCTTCGAGCATCATGCGGAAGACTTCTATTCTGGAAGCGGCCATAAGAAATATTGAGTGCTGAGCGCCGAGCGCCGGGGACTGAGTGGAAAGACGAGAACCCCTTACTCAGCCCTCAGTCCCCGGCGCCCGGTCCTTCTTCCCTTATTGCACGCGGGGCTGCTGCCCCGAGATGATGAGCTTGGCGATGGTCTGGAGCTGCATGTTGGACGTGCCCTCGTAGATGGCGCCGATCTTGGAGTCGCGCCAGAGCTTCTCGACGGGGTAGTCCTTGACGAAGCCGTAGCCGCCGAACAGCTCGATGGCCTTCGAGGCGACCTTCTCGGCGACGCGCGACGAGTAGAGCTTGGCCATCGCCGCCTCCTTGACGAAGTTGAGGCCGGCGTCCTTCATCCGCGCGGCGTTGTAGACCATCAGGCGCGCGGCCTCCAGCTCGGTCGCCATCTCGGCCAGCTGGAACTGCACGCCCTGGAACTGGTTGATGGGCTTGCCGAACTGCTCGCGCTCGCCGGTGTAGCGCAGCGCGTGCTCCAGCGCGCCGCGGGCGAGGCCGATCATCTGCGCGCCGATGCCGATGCGCCCCTCGTTCAAAGTCTCGATGGAGACCTTGTAGCCCTTGCCCAGCTCGCCGAGCACGTTCTCCTTCGGCACCTTGCAGCCGTCGAGGATGATTTCGGTGGTCGAGGAGGCGCGGATGCCGAGCTTGTTCTCCTTCTTGCCGACCGCGAAGCCCTCGAAGCCCTTCTCGACGACGAAGGCCGTGATGCCGCGGTAGCCGGCCTCGGGGTTGGCGTTGGCGAAGGTGACGAAGATTTCGGCCTCGTTGCCGTTCGTGATCCAGAGCTTCTGCCCGGTCAGCTCGTAGTGGTCGCCCTTGTCCACCGCGCGCGTCCCCATGGCGAAGGCGTCGGAGCCCGAGCCGGCCTCGCTCAGCGCGTAGGCGCCGACCGTGTCGGAGGCGAGCCGCGGCAGGTACTTCTTCTTCTGCTCGGGGCTGCCCCAGCGGATGAAGGCGTTGTTGACGAGCGTGTTCTGCACGTCCATCAGCACGCCGACCGAGGGGTCCACGCGCGAAAGCTCCTCGACGCCGATGATGGCCATGAAGAACGACGCGCCCGTGCCGCCGTACTCCTCCGGCGTCTCGACGCCCATCAGCCCGAGGTCGAAGAGCTGCCTGAGGACTTCCGGCGACATCTTCGCGTGCTCGTCCATCTCCTCGACGCGGCCGCGAATCTCGCCCTCGGCGAACTCGCGCACGGAGGCGCGGAACATCGTCTCGTCCTCGGAGTACGAGGTCAGCGGCCCCGCCCCGTAAGCTTCTGTCGCTGCTTTACTCATGGCTTAAATTCCCACACGGATGAAGTTTGATTTTGTAACGTCGTAGCATCGCTCAGACGCGCCGCTTTGGTCAAATCGGCAGAGTCTTGATTCGGCCCCGCCCGCCGCGGCGCCGGCCCGCCGTTCGATTGCGGGTGGCGCGCCGCCGCCTGATTTACGCGCCACCGGCAATTAATCCAGCGGGACGACCGCCTCGCCCGGCCTTGCCATGTTCAGGCGCTCGCGCGCGGACTTCTCCCTCGTGCGCGGGTCGCTGCGCAGGCGCTCCACGTCGCGCCGGAGCGCCTCGTTCTGCCGGCGAAGGCTCTCGACATCGAGCTTCATCTGTACGAGACGCCGCGGGTCGTCCCACCACCCTTCTTGCCACTCCCACAGCCGTGCTATCACGCCCCGCTCGGGTTGACTGAGCAGGACGTTGTTCGCCTGATAGTTGAGCATGCTCACCTCGACCACCATCAAGGACAGGGCGAAGAAGACCGCGTAGAACAGGGCGGCCTGCGCCCGCATGAGCGCCGCCGATAAGGCCCGACTTGAGACCGCCCCCTGCAACCGCGAAAAGCCGAACCGATGGCCCCGCCTGTTAGCCAGAGGAAGGTAGATTAAGGCGAGTAGGAATTGAACGGCGAAATAGGCGTAGACGGGCTTTCGGGTCGCCGTCTCGCCTATCAGATTTTGCAGCGCGGCCATCGCCTCCCCCGTCCCCAACGCCGTCGTGACGGCGCCCCACAGGAATGCCGCCAGACTACTCATCACGTGGATGACGGCCAACACTTGCAGGTTGAGCGACAGCGTCCGCGTGAACGGCTCGCGCCCCGTGAACAGGCCGCGAATCACATGAATCAGAGAGCCGAGGAGCATCCAGTACGCGACGACTATCACGGTCGTTATCATAAGCTCCGGCGCGGGAGCCCTTCCGGGGACGTTGGCGTTGAGGATTGACGCGATGAAGATGCTCACGAGCAGAAAGCCCATGAGCTTCGGGTTCAGGCGCGACCCGTCGTCCCCCGCCTCCCGGCCCTCGGCGATGAGGCGGCTCTTCACCCGTAGCCGAAGGGGCTCGAATTCGAGTTTAGGGCTGCGGAGGGTCGCGATTAAGACCCGCAGGTACTCCGAGAGGTATTCGACGCCGAGCTTTAATAATTTTTCTACTTCCATACCCGCCTCAAGAAAGAAGGAGTGTGCTCAACGACCGCAAGCTTACGCCCGCCGGCGGCCCGCAAGCAATAAATGACCGTTTACGGCGGCGGATTGATTGACGCCGCGGGGGCCGACGCGCCGCCTTCATTTAATTGTGGCGGGGAACAAACGGGCGGTCCGGCCGGCCGCTCAGCCGTCGCCGAGGACGCCCGAGGAGCGCAGCTCCTCGTGGCCGGGGATGTCGGCCGCCTCGATGGTCGAGAGGATTTCGCGGTCAACTTTGGGGAGCGAGACGAGGCGGTTGGCCTGCTTGCTGAGCGTGGCCTCGAAGAGGTTGCGGGCGGCGCGGGCGTTGCCGAACGTCTCGTCGCGCGAGGCGCAGAGCACGCCGAAGACCGAGGCCAGCTCGCCCTCCGCCGGCCCGGCGAGCTTGAACTCGGCCTTGAGGCAGAAGGTCTTGAAGATGGCGACGAGCTGCTCGACGCCGTAGTCGTCGAAGTGGATGTGCTTGTTGAAGCGCGAGCGCAGCCCCGGGTTCGAGTCGAGGAAGTCCTGCATCCTCTGCGTGTAGCCGGCGACGATGACGACGAGGTCGTCGCGGTGGTCTTCCATCATCTTGAGGAGCGTCTCGACGGCCTCGCGGCCGAAGTCGTTCTCGCCGCCCGTGGCGAGCGTGTAAGCCTCGTCCACGAAGAGGACGCCGCCGAGCGCCTTCGTCGTCACCTCGCGCACCTTCATCGCCGTCTGGCCGACGTAGCCGGCGACGAGCCCGGCGCGGTCGGTCTCGACGAGGTGGCCGCGGCGCAGCACGCCGAGCGTGCGGTAGATTTGCGAGACGAGCCGCGCCACCGTCGTCTTGCCCGTGCCGGGGTTGCCGTAGAAGACGAGGTGGCGCGAGGCCGGAAGGCTCTTGAGCCCCTGCTCCTCGCGCAGCTTCTGCACCTTCAGGAAGTTGATGAGCTGGCGCACGTCCGCCTTGACGCGGTCGAGCCCGACCAGCGCGTCCAGCTCGGCCAAAAGCTCTTCGAGCGGGCGCGGCGGCGGCAGCTCCTCCTCGGGCGGCGCGGGCGGCGACGCCGCGCCGCCCTTCGCGCCCGCGACGGGGGCGTCGTCCGGCGCCGCGTCGTGGGCGGCGCCGGGGTAGAGCGTCCGCTTGAAATCGGCGAGCGCGGCGGCCTCGGCGGGCGTCACCCCGCCGTCGCTCTTGATGACGAGGTTGGCGAAGTGGAAGAGCGCGCCGCGGGCGCGGTCGGCCAGGTTCGTGCCGTGGCGCGAGTCGTAGGTTTCGAGGTAGGAGACGCCGACGGGCGTGCGGTCGAGCCTCTTCAAAAGGTGCGGCGGCAGGTCGGACGAGTCGCGCAGGGGGAACGTGTCGGGCGCGGGGGCGAGGAGGAAGAGCCGGCAGACCTCCTCGTAGTAACGCTGCTTCGCCTCTTCCGAAGCCTCGCGCAGGTCTATGAAGCGCTGCGCGGTCAGCTTGAGGTGGTTGTCGAGCACCGAGCGCGCGTCGGGCTCGCCCCCGCCGCGCCACACCATCCGGATGCTCTCGCCGAGCGGCGCCACCAGCGCGTCGAGCGTCCGCCGCACCCCCGCGGCCAGCCTCCTGTTCTCCTCGTCGAGCAGCACGCGCCTCAAGTTCCTTTCGACCTTTTCCGCGTCAAGGGCGCGCGATTATAACACCGGACGCGGGCCCGACGCCCTGCGCGTCACGGCGCGCGCCGTCTCGCGGAAAATGAAGAAGCCGCCAGAAATCCCGGCGGCCTTAGCCTTCGCCAACTGTTGGGAGTGGAAAACCTGATAGCGCGTACGGGACTCGAACCCGTGGTCTCCGCCTTGAGAGGGCGGCGTGTTAGCCGACTACACCAACGCGCCAAAAACGAGGCGATTATAAAGGGCGGGGTGTTGGTTGGCAAGCGCGCGGGGCGTGGGCGGGGCGCGCGGGCGCGCCTCTTTCGGGCGGCGGCGCGCGCGGTGCTATACTCCGTCGGGGCGCGCCTCTCCGCCGGTCCGCGCGCCGCAGGGGAACGCTCCCCCTTGGGAAAGTCTTCAGAGGGTCGGACACTTTCTAAATGGTACAGAACCTCTTCGTCGAGTCGGACGACGACGCCGCACGCCGCCAGCCCCGGACAGACAGCCAGCCGCCAGCAGACTTCAAACTAGGCATCGAGGGCTTCACCTACGGCGACCTCCACCGGCCCGAGCGCCTGCGCGCGCTGGCCGAGGCGTTCTACGCGGAGGTCGAGCGGGAGGACGCGGCGCTGCACGCGGCGCTCGCCGGCTACGTCGCCTCGCGCGGCGAGAGCCTGAAGGGGACGCGCGCCGAGTCGGAACTCCTCATCGCGGCCGCGCCGCTCCTGTCGCGGTTCGTCGCGCGGCTCTTCCGCGTGGAGGCCGAGCGCGAGCGCCTCGCCGCAGGCATCCGGGCGCAGGACCCCGTCTTCCAGTTCAAGCAGTTCGTCCAGCGGCGCGCGACCAAGAGCTTCCCGGCGGAGAAGGCCGCGGCCGTGGACGCCGAGGCGGCGGACGCGGCGCTCGAACGGCTCCGCCACGCGGCGTTCGAGGACACGCTCTCGGACGACCGCGAGCTGGGCGTGGCGCGGACGGTCGTGCGGCTGCTCGAATGGGAGAAGAACTACCCGAAGGAGGGCGCGCGCCAGCAGGAGCCCTGGTCGGACGAGAGGGCGCGCGCGACCCGGGCGGCGCTGGAGGCCGTCACGGGGACTCAGGCCGGGGCGGCGCTCGCGGCGTGGAGCGCGGAGGGCGACGGGGAAGGGCACGGGGAGGGCGACGACGAAAGCCGCGCCTTCGTGCGCGCGGCCGTGAGGCTGGCCGAGGCGTGGGCGGCGGCGCACGCCCTGCGGCCGGACCTGAAGGGGCGCGTGAAGGGCTGGGTGAGTTTCCGCTTCCCGCACCCGCTCAACTACGAACACCTCGTCCAGCTCGAACGCCCGGAGGCCGACCTGCCCGAGCTGATGCGCGGCCTCGGCGCGAACCTGCGCCGCCGCGACGGCTTCAAGCTCACCGACAACCGCTACGACTCGCGCGGCGTGCTGGAGGAGGTCAACTACTGCCTCTACTGCCACGAGCGCGACAAGGACTCGTGCTCGAAGGGGCTGAAGGAGAAGGACGGGTCTTTCAGGAAGAACCCGCTCGGCATCACCCTCGGGGGCTGCCCGCTCGACGAGAAGATTTCGGAGATGCACGTCCTACAGCGCGACGGCGACCCCCTGGCGGCGCTGGCGGTCGTCGTCATAGACAACCCGATGTGCCCGGGCACGGGGCACCGCATCTGCAACGACTGCATGAAGTCGTGCATCTTCCAGAAGCAGGAGCCGGTCAACATCCCGCAGGCCGAGACGGGCGTCCTCACCGACGTGCTCTCGCTCCCCTTCGGGGTCGAAATCTACGGCCTGCTCACGCGCTGGAACCCCTTGAACGCGAAGCGGCCTTACGCGCTCCCCTACAACGGCAAGAACGTGCTCGTCGTCGGCCTCGGGCCGGCCGGCTACACGCTGGCGCACTTCCTCCTGAACGAGGGCTTCGGCGTCGTCGGCGTTGACGGGCTGAAGATAGAGCCGCTGGACGAGGAGCTGACGGGCGCGGGCGGGCGGCGCGCGCCGCGCCCCGTGCGCGACGCGCGCGAGATAGAGGCCGAGCTGGACGAGCGCGTGCTCGCGGGCTTCGGCGGCGTCTCGGAGTACGGCATCACCGTGCGCTGGGACAAGAACTTCCTGACGCTGATGCACCTGACGTTGGCGCGGCGCGAGCGCTTCCGCTTCTACGGCGGCGTGCGCTTCGGCGGCACGCTCATGATAGAAGACGCGTGGGGGCTCGGCTTCGACCACGTCGCGGTGGCGACGGGCGCGGGCAAGCCGACGCTCGTCTCGATGAAGAACAACCTCATCCGCGGCGTCCGCAAGGCGTCGGACTTTCTGATGGCGTTGCAGCTCACGGGCGCGGCCAAGCGCGACTCGATGACGAATTTGCAGGTGCGGCTGCCGGCGGTCGTCATCGGCGGCGGCCTGACCGCGATAGACACGGCGACGGAGCTGTTCGCCTACTACCCCGTGCAGGTCGAGAAGATGCTGGGGCGCTTCGAGGCGCTCGCCGCCGAGTTCGGCGAGGACGAGGTCTGGCGGCGCTTCGACGCCGAGGAGCGCGCGACGCTCGAAGAGTACGTCGCGCACGGCCGCGCGGTGCGGGCCGAGCGCGAGCGCGCGGCGGCCGCCGGCGAGGAGCCGGACTTCGTAGGGCTCGTGCGCGCGTGGGGCGGCGTCTCCATCGTCTACCGCAAGCGGCTGCTGGACTCGCCCGCCTACCGCCTCAACCACGAGGAGGTCGCCAAGGCGCTCGAAGAGGGCATCCACTTCGTCGAGAACATGTCGCCGGCCGAGGCCGTCGCCGACGAGCACGGCGCGGTCGCCGCCCTCGTCTTCGAGCGCGTGACGCGCGACCCGGCGACCGGCAAGTGGCACATCAACTGCGACGACCGCCTGCGCGTCCCCGCGCGCACGGTCTGCGTCGCCGCCGGCACGAGCCCCAACACCATCTACGAGCGCGAGCGCCCCGGCTCCTTCGCGCTCGACGACTGGAAAGAGTTCTTCGCGCCGCACAGGGCCGAGAAGAACGGCGACGGGAAGTTTCACCTCGTCCCGGCGGCGAAGGGCGAGCGCGGCTTCTTCACCTCTTACGAGGACTCGGGCCGCTTCGTCAGCTACTACGGCGACAACCACCCCGTCTACGCGGGCAACGTGGTCAAGGCGATGGCGTCGGCGAAGGACGGCTTCCCGGAGGTCGTCGCGCTGTTCGCGGAGGAGTTGGCGGCGCTGAGGGCAGAAGACCAGCCGGCGCGCGACGCGGCCTTCGCGCGGCTGGTCGAGACGCTGGACGAGAACCTGGTGGCGCGCGTCGAGCGCGTCGGGCGGCTGACGGACACCATCGTCGAGGTCGTCGTGCGCGCGCCGATGCAGGCGCGCAAGTTCCACCCCGGCCAGTTCTACCGCCTGCAGAACTACGAGACGGACGCGCCCGTCGTCGAGGGGACGCGCCTCACGATGGAGGGGCTGGCGCTGACGGGCGCGTGGGTGGACAAGGAGGCGGGGCTCCTGAGCCTCATCGTGCTGGAGATGGGCGCGTCGTCGCGCCAGTGCGCGCTCCTCAGGCCGGGGCAGCAGGTCGTCGTCATGGGGCCGACGGGGACGCCGACCGAGATACCCGAGGGCGAGACGGTGCTGCTCGCCGGCGGCGGCCTGGGCAACGCCGTGCTCTTCTCGATAGCCAAGGCTTTGAAGGCCGCGGGCAACCGCGTCGTCTACTTCGCCGGCTACAAGGACGGCAAAGACCTCTTCAAGCGCGAGGAGATAGAGGAGGCGACCGACGTCGTCGTCTGGTCAACCGACACGGGCGCCGCGGTCGAGCCGCGCCGGCCGCAGGACCGGCACTTCCGCGGCAACATCGTCCAGGCGATGCTCGCCTACGCCGAGGGCCGGTTCGGCCCGCCGCCGCTCTCGCTGGGCGACGTGGACCGCGTCATCGCCATCGGCTCGGACCGCATGATGGCGGCGGTCAAGGCCGCGCGCCACGGCGTGCTCGCCCCGCACCTGAAGCCGGGGCACGTCGGCGTCGGCTCAATCAACAGTCCGATGCAGTGCATGATGAAGGAGGTCTGCGCGCAGTGCCTCTGCCGCCACGTCGACCCCGAGACGGGCGCCGAGTCCTTCGTCTTCTCCTGCTTCAACCAGGACCAGCCGCTCGACCTGGTTGACTTCCAGCACCTCAACGCGCGGCTGCGCGCCAACACCGTGCAGGAGAAGCTCTCGAACCTGTGGCTCGACCGGCTGCTGTCGCGGGGCGGCGCGGCCTAGAGGCGCAGACGTTGGAGCGCGTCGGCGCCGGCGAAGAGCGCGAAGGCCGACCAGTCGCCCCGGCGCCCGTTGCGCAGCGCGTCGCGCGCCGAGGCGACCGACGCCTCGAGCGTCTGCGAGGCGAGCCACGCGCCGAAGAAGTTGCGCAGGAAGTTGACCGACGTGCCCTCCTCGACGAACCGCGTCGGCGCGAGCGCCGCCGGCAGCCCGGCCCGCATCAGCTCGATGACGCCCCCGAGCAGCGAGTTCTCCCGGAAGTCGCCCGTGGGGTTGTCGCCGAAGACGGCTAGCTGCACCTCCGCTCCCCTCATGACATCACCCAGCGCCGAAACCGTGGAGTACTCGTCCAGTCCCCAGCCGATTTCCGGGGAGGCCGGCTCGCCGCGCCGGAAGACGTGCGCGTCGAGGTAGAGCACGTCCGGCGCGAAGTTCCACGCCGTGTTTGCGAATGCCTGGAAGGTGACGACCTTGTCGATGACGAAGGTCTCCACGCGCGGGTCGTTATGTAGCGGCTTGAACACGTCCTCCAGCCTCTTCGCCGCCCTGTCCTGCGCCACGGCGTTGGGCCCGGTCGCGACGCCCATCACGCGCAGCGGCGTGGAGAGACCCAGCGTCTTCGACGTGTGGCCGGCGTGGCGGACGAGCGAGGAGCCGGGGCGCAGCGTGTAGCTCTCGTCCTGCCCGTAGAAAGTCAGCCACTCCCACGGGAGCGCCGCGACGCTCTCGATGTCGGTGTCAACCGCCAGGCGCGACTCGCCCTTGCCCAGCGCGAACGCTTCCGCGAAGTCCGCGAACCACAGTCTCGCCTCCTCGTTGAGCGACACTGCGAGCAGGTCGGTCAGCCTCCTCCCGGCCTGCGTCACGCGCCGCATGGCGTCCGGGCGGCGGAAGAGGTCTGCGAGGTAGCGGTAGGCCTCGCCCTCCGTGGGGAGTTTGAGCGCCTTGAAGATGTCCTGCACGACCTCGTTGTGGCGGAAGTTGACGGTGGCCATCTCGGCCTCTTTGCCGTGGAGCGAGATGCCGAAGTCGTAGTCGGCCGACTCGCCGCCGTCCTCGATGGGGGGAGGGAACGGGCGGATGATGTGGATGGTCGCTTCGAGCAGCGGGCGCGGGGCCGTCTCGGGCGGCGGCATCCCGGTGGGCGGGGCGGGCGGGACCGACGGCTTGACGGCGGGGGGCGTCGCCCCTTCCGTCGCCGTCCCGCCCTTCCTGGTATCGGGGGGCGCGGCGTCGGCGGTCGCGGGCGGCGGCGCGGGCGGCGCGCCGTGGTCGAGCGCCTCGATGGCGAGGGCGGTCGAGTAGGCGCCGCCGGCGAAGTCCGCGATGTCCATCTCGCTGAAGCGCGGCAGCAGGCGCAGGTAGCGCACCAGCCGCTCGTCCGACTTGCAGAGGTCGTAGAGCGCGTAAGACTCTTCGTGCTGGAAGGCGGCGGGCGGCGGCGGCAGCGCGTCGCGCGTGTGGCCGACGACCAGCTTCTCGATCTCCTTCAGGCTCTCGAAGTTCGACATGGCGAGCAGCGCCGCCTCGGGCCACTCGTGGACGAGCGCGTCGCGCTTGACGGCCTGCCGCACGTCGAGCAGATGCCTGACGAGGTCGAGCCGCAGCCCCATCTCCTCCTCGAAGCGGGCGAGCGTCGCGCGCGCGGCTTCGTCGGCGCGCAGCATCTCGAGCGCCGCCTCGGCCTGGTAACTCCTGCGCGCCGACGACGACTGAAGCTCGGGCGCCAGCGCCGCCAGCGCCTTGTCGAACGTCGCCTGCGAGTCCCACGCGAGCCGGAACATCTCGGGCGTCGTGAGGCGCGAGAGGTGCGGGTCGCGGAAGAGCGTCTGGCGCGCGTCCGGCGGGACGAGCCCGACGACGCCCTCGTAGAGCGTGACCGCGGCCGCCTGCCCCTCGCCCCCTCCCCTCCGCCCGGTTTCGAGCATCCTCAGGACGTCGCGCCAGTGCGGGCCCGAGGCCACGCCGTAGAGCGCGGCGGCCGCGTCGCGCTGGCCGTAGATGAGCCCGATGAGGCTGGCGAGGGTGTCGGAGAGCAGTTGGCCGGCGGTCTCGACGCGCTCGGCGTGCGCGAGTTCGAGGACGCTCATGAAGGCCGCGTCCTGCGTGTAGAGCCCGCCGCCGCGGTCGGGCGTCACGTCGGCCAGCCCCGCGAGCGTCGCCACCTCGCGCGGCTCGGCCTCGGAGAAGCGCCAGTCGTCCGAGCCGAAGAGCGCGCGCAGCGGGCCCGAGCGCTCGACGCCGCGGCAGAACAGCTCCCACTCGCCGGCCGCGAGCGCGGCGGGCGGCGGCGGGGCCGGGGGCGGCGCGTGCGGCCCGCCGTCCCCGCCCGACGCCGCGGCGCCCGCGCCTTTCGCCGGGGCTTTCGAGCCCTTCGACGGGGCGGCGTCCTTCGCCGGAGCGGCGTCCTTCGCGGCGGCGGCGGCCTTCTCCGCCTCGCGCAGCGCGCGGAGCCAAAGCTCGACGGACGACATCGCCCGCGCGAACTCCCCGGCGTCGGCGGCGGCGAGCGCCCTGACGACCGCCAGGACGCCGGGCGCGCGCTTGTTCAGCTCGACCAGCTTATGAAAGAGTCGCTTCGTCTTCTCGTTCATCGCTTCCCTGCGGCGGTCGTTCCAGCTCCTCCAACAGGCGCGGGTGCGTGCTCCTGAGTTCGCCGACCAGCGAGCGGATGCCCTCGTCACTCTGACTGAGGACTAACGCCTCCACCTTGTCTGTAAATGACCCGCCGTCGGCGCCGAACCTGTGGCCGCGGTTGAGCGAAAGCTGACGCAGCGTCTCGTCGCCGAGCTTGTTGAGGAGGCGCGCGAGGTCGGCGCGCTTGACTTCGGGCGGCGGGGCGGCGGCGTCGGGCGCGCGCGACGCCGCCGCGGGCGGGGCGGCGGCGTCGCGGCTGAGCGCGAAGAGGCCGCGCCCGGTCATCTGCTGGAAGCTCAGGCGCTCGCAGTACTGCTTGACGCGGCGCGGGTTCGTGCCGGCGACGAGCCGGATGATGTCGCCGACGGCGGCCCACTCCGGGTACTCGGCGGCGATGAGCCCCTGCACCTGCTCGGGCCTGCGCGGCGGGACGCGCGTGCGGAACTGGATGATCTTTTCGAGGTACTGGCCGCCCTTGCCCGACAGCCCCGCGCCCTTGTCGTCGGCGAACAGCTTCGGGTAGCGCAGCCGCAGCCCCTCGTCAATCAGCCGCTTGTCCACGGCGACGATGAAGACGCACTCGACGCCGCCGAGCGCGACGCTGACGGACTCCATGATGTCGAGCGCCACGTCGGGCTGCGCGCGGTCGAGGTCGTCAATGAAGACGTAGACGGGGCCGGCGCTTTTGCGCGCCTCGGGCCGCCCTTCGATCATGTCCTCGAATATCTGGCGGAAGTTGGCCAGCGCCTCGATGCCCTCGCGCTCGGCCTCGTTGTTCTGCCGGACTATCTTGGCGATGTCGTCCTTGGCCTCGAAGCCGAAGAAGGCGCGGAGGCCGGCGGCCAGCGGCGAGACGGTGCTGAGCGCCGTCACCGCGCCCTTGACGAAGGCGGCCATCGTCGCGCCCTCGTCCGCCTGCTCCTCGCCGCCGCGCCGCGCCACGGCGCCGTAGTCCGCGCGGTCGAGCCTGCGCAGGAACGTCTCGTAGCGGCTCGGCGCGCGCTCGCGCAGCACGACCTCGCCCGCGAGGAAGTCCGAGACGGCGCCGAGCGCGCCGCCCCTCAGGCCCTTGCGCGGCCGGGCGCCTTCGCCGCCTTCGCCGCCGCCGCGCGCATCGGCGCGCGGGCCGTAGAGCGTGCGCGCTATCTCGATGATGAGCGCGCGCCACAGCTTCTCGGACGTGTTGTAGGGCCAGGCCGAGAAGTTGACGAAGTCCACCTCGCGCTCGGGGCCGCCCTCCGGGCGCGAGAGGTGGTAGCGCAGCAGCCTGACGAGCGTCGTCTTCCCCTCGCCCCACTCGCCGAAGATGCCGAGCGTGAAGGGGAGGCGCGTGACCTTCTCCTCGATGTAGCGGGCCAGCCCGCGCGCCTCCTCGTCCACGTCGAGGAGGTCGCCCGACGGGTCGTCCACCGGCGCGTCAACGCCGCCGCGCGGCCGCCACTCCCCCGGCTGAGTCATGCCCTTCGGAGTCCCCCTTTTCAACCCGCGCGCCGCGCCTCCCACGGCGCGCGCGCGAGGTAGACTATCAGGACGAACGCGCCCGCGAAGGCCGCGCCCGCGACCGCGAAAGCCTGGTAGGCGTAGAGCACGAACAGCAGGCCGCAGAGCAGCCACGCCAGCGTCGGCGTGTGCGGCCGGAGCGCGCCCGCGCCGCCGCGCCCGCCCCGCGCCAGCCTCCACGCCAGCAGCAGCACGCCCGTCAACAGGAGCGTCAAAAGCGTCGTCGCCAAGAGCGTGAGGGCCGGCCGCTCAAGCCTGTGCCAGAACTGCTCGCGCCCGAAGTCGGCCGCGGCGCGCGTGCGCGCCCCCTCGACTTCGAGCGCGAGGCGGTCGGCGTCCTTCTGAAGCGTCGCCAGCCGCCCCGCCAGCAGCTCTACGTGGCGGACCGAGGCGTCCCGCGCCGCGTCGCTCGCGGCCGGCGGACTCGGCGGCCCCCCCGCCTGCGCTTCGGAATCGGAAGCGGCCGCGCCCTCCGCCGCGTTGTCCGCGGGCGTCGGGCGCGGCGTCGGCGTCGGGCGGGGCGTCGGCGCGGGCGCGGGCGCAGCGCGCGCCGCGGCGGCCGCGAGCGCGGCCTCCTGCCGGTACAGCTCAAGGCGCGCTTTGATGAGTTGTTCGCCGGTCTGCCTGTGCTCCTCGCGCGTCAGGTTGAGTTCGGCTTCGAGCCGGCGGAGGTCGTGCGCGAGTTGCGCGCGCTCCTCGCGCGGCTCGCGCCCTCTGGTGTAGGAGGCGACCTGCGCGTCCACCCAGGCCCACACGCCCACGCCGAGCGCGACGAGCACGACCAGCATGACTAACTCGGCGCGCGTGATGGCGATTCTGGCGTCGTCGGTCTCCTCCGAGTCCGGGGTCACGTGGTCGCTCCCTTCAAAGGGTTCGGCGGGTCTTCGGGGTCGCGTGCGGGTCTAGGGGCGCGCGCCCCGCGGTAAGGGCTGCGGCGCGCGGCGTCAGACGCGGGAAGCTTATGGGCGGCCGCGGGGGCTGTCAACAGATTTCCGCGCGCGCCGCCCGGCGCGTCACCTGTTCGACTGGCGCTCGGAGGTCAGCCGGCGGTACGCCTCGTCGCGCGTGAGGCCGAGCTGGCGCGCGGCGCGCTTGAGGGCGGCGCGCGGGTCGAGCCCCTCGGCCTCGAACGCGGCGACCAGCCCGGCGACGCTCGCCTCCGCGTCCGACCCGGCGGCGCCTTCGTCCTCGACGGCGTCGCGGTCTATGACGAGCACCATCTCGCCGCGCGCCGCGCCCTCGGCCGCGAAGCGCGCGGCCAACTCCGACAGCCGCCCTCGCGCTATCTCCTCGTGGAGCTTGGTCAGCTCGCGCGCGACCGCCGCGCGGCGCTCGCCGAGGACTTCGCGCGCGTCGGCGAGCGCGTGCGCGATGCGGTGCGGCGTCTCGTAGAAGACGAGCGTGGCGCGGAGCGCGCGCACCGAGGCCAGCTTCTCGCGCCGCGCGTGCGTCCGCGCCGGCAGGAAGCCGCCGAAGTAGAACTCGTCGGTCGGCAGCCCCGAGGCGGTGACGGCCGCGACGAAGGCCGTCGGGCCGGGGACGGGCACGACGCGCAGCCCCCTCTCGGCGCAGGCGCTCACCAGACGGTAGCCGGGGTCGTTGACGCCGGGCGTGCCCGCGTCCGAGACGAGCGCGACCGTCCCGCCGTCCTCTATCACGCGCGCCAGCTCCCCGGCGCGCTCGCGCTCGTTGTGCTCGTGGTAGCTGACGGTGCGCGCGCGCACCCCGAAGTGTTCGAGCAGCGCGCGCGTCCGCCGCGTGTCCTCGCACGCGACCACGTCCGCCTCGCCGAGCACGCGCAGCGCGCGCCGCGTCACGTCCTCCAGATTCCCGATGGGCGTGGCGACCAGGTAGAGCGCCCCTTCCTTCTTCGACATGGGAATAAAATACAGTAGACGGCGGACAGTAGACAGCAGT
>DASVUF010000273.1:0-9212 GCA_036387195.1 Pyrinomonadaceae bacterium
CCCCGGGGGGCACGCCTCTTCACGTGCGCGGAGCGCGGGACGTGAAGGCTTGTTCGGCGGCGTAAGCCTCGCGCTCCTCCTCGATGGCGAGGTAGGCCAGCACGCGCCCGGCCGCGCCCCAGCGGCGACCCGCGCGCAGCGCCCGCCAGTAGCCGCGCAGGTAGTCGAACAGGAAGCGCGCCGCGCCGCGCTCCTCGTACTGCAAGACGTGCGCGGCCTCGTGCACGAGGAGCGCCGCGGGGACGACGGCGCGCCCGCGCCCGTCCCGCCCGACGAGCGACGGCCTGACGAAGACGCGCCGGCCGAAGGTTATCCCGGACGCGCCGGCCAGCCCCGTCAAAAGCCGCGCCGCCGCGCCCGCGTGGACGCGGACGGGCGGCAGCCTCAGACCCGGCTCGCCCCTGTGCTCGCGGAAGAACCGCTGGACCGTCTCGCGGGATTCGTCTGAGAGGCGCATCGTCTGAAGGCTGAAGGCGGGAGGCCGGGCGACGAAGGGGCGGCCGACCGCCTCCCCTCACGAACCCTCCGGCCTCCCGCCTTCGTCCCCCGTTCACATGCCTTTGTAGTCGGGCCCGCCGCCGCCCTCGGGCGTGACCCAGTTGATTATCTGGTAGGGGTCCATGATGTCGCACGTCTTGCAGTGGACGCAGTTGGAGAAGTTTATCTGGAGCTTGCGTGAGCCCCCGCCGTCCTCGACCATCTCGTAGACGGCCGCCGGGCAGAAGCGCTGGCACGGGTTGCCGTACTCCTCCGCGCAGCGCGTCGAGCAGATGTTGGTGTCGAGGACGTGCAGGTGCGCGGGCTGGTCTTCGTCGTGCGAGACGGCCGCGTGGTAGACGTCCGTCACCTTGTTGAAGGTCAGCTTGTTGTCGAAGCGCAGCTTGCCGTAGCGCTGGTTGATGTCGTCGCCGCGGTAGCCGTAGTCCTTCAGCTTCTTCAGCGCGGAGTGGCCCGGCTCCAGGCTCGCGCGGTCGAAGAGTCCCCACGAGCGGCCGCCGGTGATGAACTGGAGGCCGGCGTTGGCGAGCCCGAGCCAGCGGCCGTGCTTGAAGGCGGCGTGGAAGTTGCGCACGCGCCTGAGCTCCTGCGTGATCCAGCTCTCGCGGACCAGTTGGCGGTAGCGCTTGAGCTGCTGCCGGGAATAGTCTTCGACGAGCAGCGCCTCGAAGATGGCCTGCGCGGCGAGCATGCCGCTCTTGATGGCCGTGTGGATGCCCTTGAGGCGCTGCGAGTTGAGGAAGCCGGCCGAGTCGCCGACCAGCAGGAAGCCGTCGCCGTGGAACTGCGGGATGGCGTAGAAGCCGCCGGCCGCGATGGTCTTCGCGCCGTAGCGGATCATCCTGCCGCCCTCCAAAAGCTTCGCGACGAACGGGTGCTCCTTGAAGCGCTGGAACTCCGCGTGCGGGTCGAGCAGCGGGTCCTGGTAATCGAGCCCCGTCACGTAGCCGAGGTTGACGATGCGGTTCTGCATCCCGTAAATCCAGCCGCCGCCGTAGGTGTTGGCGTCCGACGGGAAGCCGAGCGTGTGCGTGACGCGCCCGGCCGGGTAGCGGTCGTCGGGCAGCTCCCAAAGCTCCTTGACGCCGATGCTGTAGACCTGCGGCTCGCGCCCGTCGTTGAGGCCCAGGCGCTGCGTCAACTGCTTGGTGAGCGAGCCGCGCGGCCCCTCGCCGAGCACCGTGACCTTCGAGAGGATGTCCACGCCCGGCTCGAAGTTGGCCCTGCGCCGCCCCTCGCGGTCAACGCCCTTGTCGCCCGTGCGCACGCCGACGACGCGGTCGCGCTCGTCGTAGAGCACCTCGGCGCCGGGGAACTCGGGGAAGATGTTGACGCCGGCCTCCTCGCACTTCTCGCCGAGCCACGCCGTCAGCTTGTTGAGCGAGACGATGTAGTAGCCGTGGTTCTTCAGCGGCGGCGGCGTGACGGGCGACTTGATGGCGCGCGTCTTCGTCAGGTAGAGGAAGTGGTCCTCGTTGACGGGCGACTCGACCGGCGCGCCCTGTTCGAGGAAGTCGGGCATCAACTCCCGGAGCGCCTTCGGGTCCATCACCGCGCCCGAGAGGATGTGCGAGCCGACGGCCGCGCCCTTCTCGATGACCGCTATCTGAATCTCGCCGAGGGCGCGGCCCTTGCGCGTCCCCTTCGCCACCGCCTCGTTGTGCTCGGCGACGAGGCGCGACAGGTGCAGCGCGCCGCTCAAAGACGCCGGCCCCGCGCCGACGAAGAGGACGTCCATCTCGATGCTTTCACGTTCCATCGCTCGCGCTCCTATTTTTACGGGCGTAGAGAAAAAAATGAATCGCCATTCAGTTTATCCGAGGCGGCGGTGAAATGGCAAAACGGGCTTTGCCTTTGCCTATCGCGCGCGCCGGGCACATAATCGCCCGCAAGGCCGAACCGAACAATCCGAGGACGAGGGGGGAGGCTCGATGCCCGAGCACAAGCACACGAACCGCCTGGCCGGCGAGACCAGCCCGTACCTTCTGCAACACGCGCACAACCCCGTGGACTGGCACGCGTGGGGCGACGAGGCGCTGGCGCGCGCGAAGGCCGAGGACAAGCCGATCCTCCTGAGCATCGGCTACTCGGCCTGCCACTGGTGCCACGTCATGGAGCGCGAGTCGTTCGAGGACGAGGCCATCGCGCGGCAGATGAACGAGCAGTTCGTCAACATCAAGGTTGACCGCGAGGAGCGCCCCGACCTCGACCAGATTTACATGAACGCCGTCCAGATGATGACGCGCCACGGCGGCTGGCCGCTGACGGTCTTCCTCACGCCCGACCTCGTCCCCTTCTACGGCGGCACCTACTTCCCGCCCGAAGACCGCCACCAGATGCCCGGCTTCCCCAGGGTGCTGGCGGCCGTCTCCGAGGCTTACCGCACGCGGCCCGACGAGGTCCGGCAGTCCGCGTCGGAAATCCTCTCCGAACTGCGACGGATGAGCGCCGCGCCCGAGTCGTCGGAGCCCATCGGCCCGCGACTGCTCGACGACGCCTTCCGCGGGCTGGCGCGCGCCTACGACCCGCAGCACGGCGGCTTCGGCGGCGCGCCGAAGTTCCCCTCCTCGATGAGCCTCGACTTCCTGCTGCGCGTGTGGAAGCGCACGGGCGACACGCGCGCGCTCGAGATGGTGACGCACAGCTGCCTGCGGATGGCGCGGGGCGGGATGTACGACCAGCTCGGCGGCGGCTTCCACCGCTACTCGACCGACGCGCGCTGGCTCGTCCCGCACTTCGAGAAGATGCTCTACGACAACGCGCTGCTCGCGCGCCTCTACCTGCACGCGTTCCAGGCCACGGGCGAAGACTTCTTCCGCCGCGTCGTCGGTGAGACGCTCGGCTACGTCCGCCGCGAGATGACGGACGCCTCGGGCGCCTTCTACTCGACGCAGGACGCCGACTCGGAGGGCGTCGAGGGCAAGTTCTTCGTGTGGGACAGGGAGGAGGTCGAGGGCCTTCTCGGGACTGAGGAGGCGCGCCTCTTCTGCGCCTACTACGACGTGACCGAGGGCGGCAACTTCGAGGAGCGCAACATCCTGAACGTCCCGCGCGCGGCCGACGACGTGGCGCGCGAGCTGAAGGTGACGCCCCTGCGGCTGGCCGAGGCGGTCGAGCGCGGCCGCGGCCGCCTCTTCGACGAGCGCGAGCGGCGCGTCAAGCCCGGCCGCGACGAGAAGGTCATCACGGCCTGGAACGGGCTGATGCTCGAAGCCTTCGCCGAGGCGGCGGCCGCGCTCGGGCGCGAAGACTACCGCGAGGTCGCCGAGCGCAACGCCGAGTTCATCCTCGGGACGCTGGTCAGCGACGGGCTGCTGCTGCACGTCTACAAGGACGGACGGGCCAAGCACGTCGGGTTCCTCGACGACTACTCGTACGTCGTCTCGGGGCTCGTCACGCTCTACGAGACGACGGGACGCCTGCGCTGGCTGCGCGAGGCCGTGGCGCTGGCCGACAGGATGATCGAAGAGTTCTGGGACGAGGAGGGCGGCGGCTTCTTCTACAACGGCCGGAGCGGCGAGCAGTTGATCGTGCGGGGCAAGGACTTCTTCGACAACGCGACGCCCTCGGGCAACTCGGTCGCGGCCGAGGCGCTGCTCCGGCTCTCCGTGCTGACCGCGAATCAGGACTACGCGCGCAAAGCCGTCAACGTCCTCCGCCTCGTCCGCGACGGGGTCGAGCGGTACCCGTCGGCCTTCGGCTATGCGCTCGGCGCGTTCGACTTCCACCTCTCGAAGCCGAAGGAGGTCGTCGTCGTCTCCGGCCCCGACGACGAGGGGGCCGCGCTCCTGCGGCGCGAGGTCTGGACGCGCTACCTCCCCAACAAGGTCGTCGCGCCCTCGGCGGGCGTGGATACGGAAGCGGCCGCCGAACTCGTCCCGCTGCTGCGCGAGCGGACGGCCGTCGGCGGCCGCGCCACCGCCTACGTCTGCGAGAACTACGCGTGCCTCCGGCCGGTCAACACGCCCGAGGAGCTGGCCGCGCAACTCGACGGCGAGGCGGGACGCGCCGCCGAAGGCTGACGCCAAGAAGAAAAGCCGGGAAGAAAAGCCGGAAGGCTCGAAGCGAAGAAGCGGCTCGAAGGCGTCAGTCTTCGAGCCGCTTCTTCGCGTGTCCGTGATTAAACTTGCGTGCTCAGCCGCAGGACTCGCGCAGCGCGCGGAGGAGGTCTTCGCCGAAGTTCTTTATCTTTGACTCGCCGAGGCCGTAGATGGCGGCGAGGGCTTCGAGCGTCTCGGGGCGCTCGCGCGCGAGGTGCTGGAGCGTGCGGTCGGGACAGACCATGTAGGCCGGGACGCGCTGCGTGTTGGCGCGCTCCAAACGCCACTTCTTGAGCGCCGTGACGAGCCGCTTCTCCTCGGGCGTGAGGACGATTTCGGGCAGCGCCGGCGCCTTGCGCTTCTTGCGCGGCTCCTTGCCCGGCTCTTCGGGCGCGGCCGGCGCAAGCTCCGAGGCGCGCAGCGCAAGCTCCAGCCGCCCCTCCTCTGCGAGCATCCGGCTCAGCTCCTCGTAGACGAGCAGGGCCATCCGCGCGTCGAGCGCCGCGTACTCTATCTGCGCGCGCGTCAGAGGCCGTTTGCGCCAGTTCGACTTCTGGAGCGTCTTGTCTATCGGCAACCCGAACAGATGCTCGGTGAGCGCCGCGAGGCTGTGCGACGGGAGCGTGAGCGCCATCCGCGACATGCGCAGCGTGTCTATCAGCCCCGCCGCGCGCACGCCCGCCCCGCGCAGCACGCCCTCGTCGAAGCGCGCGTTGTGCGCGACCATCTTCGTCTCGGGCGACTCGAGGAGCGGCCTCAGTGGCTCGACGCCTGTCGAGAGGACGTCGGCCACGAGCACGTCGCCGGCGGGCGGTGCCACCTGCACCAGCGCGACCTCCTGCGAGCGGTCGCTCTTGAAGTCCCAGCAGGTTTCGGTGTCGAGCCCGAGCAGCTTCTCGCCGGCGAGCGCCGCCGCCGCCTCGCGCAACTCCGCCGGGTCCGTGACGAAGCGCCAGGTGACGCGGCTCGAACGCTCTATCCAGCTCAAACGCTCCCCCTCCCGCCCGAAGGCGCCGGCTCCACGAAGAAGGCGCGAACTTTAACACAGGAAATCGGCCTCGTTCAATAAGATAGCCCCGAGAGGGCGCCGCCCGCCCGCCGAACATTTGCCTTGACTTCCGCCTCCCGAAAACGATACTTTTAGACGTGCCAACAATGTTGGCCGCCGCGCCCGAACCCGCGCCGGGACGCCCCGCTCATTTCCCTTTCCCGCGATTATTTCCCGATTCACGATGTCGCCTAACGGCTCGAAATTCCTGCCCCCCCTCGTCTACTGTGTCGTCGCGGCCGGGCTCCTGGCCTCGCTCGTCGCGCTGGCGCTCTGTAGCCGCGGCGGGCCGTCCGCGGCGGAACTCTCTGTTCTGGTCGCGGGCGGGCTCGCGCTGCTGCTGCTCGGCTGGCTGCCCTTCGGCCACCGGCGGGCGCTGCGCGAGGCGGGGCGCGCCGACGCCGAGCGGCTGGGCCGCGCGCGCGCCGCGGCCGACCTGCACATGCGCGCCGTCGAGTCGCTCGCCATCGCCATTGACGCCAAGGACCAGACGACGCACGGCCACGTCCGGCGCACGCAGGTCTACGCGCTCGAACTGGGCCGCCTGCTCAACGTGAGCGCCGAAGAGTTGGAGGCCCTGAGGGCGGGCGCGCTCCTGCACGACGTAGGGAACCTCGCCGTCCCCGTCTACATCCTGAACAAGCCGGGACGGCTGACGCCCGCCGAGTTCGAGAAGATGAAGGTTCACACGACGGTCGGCGGCGACGTCGTCAGGCGCGTAGGCTTCCCCTACCCGGTCGAGGACGTAGTGCGCTACCACCACGAGCGTTGGGACGGGACGGGCTACCCGCGCGGGCTGAAGGGCGAGCGCATCCCGCTGGTGGCGCGCATCATCTCGGCCGTTGACTTCTACGACTCGACGCGCTGCGAGCGCCCTTACCGCGCCGGGATGACGCGCGACGAGTCGCTGGCGCTGCTCCGGCGGATGGCGGGCAAGTCGTTCGACCCCGTCGTCGTCGAGACGTTCGTCAGGCACGTTGACGACTTCGACGCGCTCCTCTCGCCCGAAGACCTGCGCGAGCAGGTGCAGGCGTCGGCCGCCTCCGCCGACGCCGAGGCCGCTTCCGCGGCGGCCGCCTCGGCCGCGCCGCCGCGCGACGGCTCCGAGGGCTTCCGCTCCATCGCGCGCGCACAGCGCGAGGTCGCCGCGCTCCACGAGATGGCGCAGCTCATCGGCTCCTCGCTCAACTTACAGGACACGGCCGCGCTCGTCGCCGCCAAGCTCGGCTCCATCGTCCCCTTCGACGCCTGCGTCATCTACGCCGTCGAGGAAAGCTCGGGGCGCGCCGCGCCGGTCTTCGCGGCCGGCGAGTGGGCCGAGTTCCTCTCGGCGCGAGGCGTCTCCGTGGGCGAAGGCATCACGGGCTGGGTCATCGCCAACGCGCGCGGGATGCACAACACGCCGCCCGAGCTTGAGCTGGCGGGCGCGCCCGCCGAGGTCGCCTCGGAGGTCGCCGACGTCATCTCCGCGCCGCTCGCGCGCGAGGAGGGCGCGTTCGGCGCCGTCACGCTCTACTCGAAGACGGCGGGCGCGTACACGGCCGAGCGCCTGCGGCTGCTCGAATCCGTCTGCCTGCACGCCGCCGGCGCGCTCGGCAACGCGCTCACGCACGAGCGGACGCGCGAGAGCGCGCTCTCGGACCAGTTGACCGGGCTGCCGAACGCGCGCGCTCTGCGGCTCATGCTCGAACACCGGTTGGCCGAGTGCCGCCGCTACGAGGGCGAGGTCGTCTCGGTGCTGCGGCTCGACGTGAACGACTTCCGCGCCGTCAACGAGCAGTTCGGGCACGGCGTCGGCGACCGCCTGCTGGCCGCCCTGGCCGCGCTCATCAAGGGGCAGCTCAGGCAGATGGACATGCTGGCGCGCTTCGACGGCGACGAGTTCCTGGCCGTCATGCCCGGCGCCTCCGGCCAGGTGGCGCGCGTGGTCGCCGAGCGCGTCCGCGCCGCCGTCGAGTCCGAGAGCTTCAACGTCAAGACCGGCCGCAACGCGCAGCTCGTCGTCAGCGTCGGGACCGCCTGCCACCCGGCCGACGGCGAGACGGCCGACGACCTCCTCGAAGCCGCCGCCCGCGACCTCCTGCAAGACCGCCGCGCACGCGCGCACGCGCACGCCCCCGCCGCGGTCGTCTCCCTCGACACCTACCGCTGAAGCGCGAGGCCGAAGGCCGCAGAGTAAAGGCCGGGGTGCGAAGGAATGAAGGTGAGGCTTTCGGCCGTCGCCTCGCCCTTCGCCCTCCGGCCTTCGCCCTTCCGGCGAGGCCGTTTTTGCCGCGCGGGTTAAAGTCGCGTATAATCCCTTCCCGTCACAACTGAACAACGACAGTCGCGGTAGGAGTGCGACGCGCGGCCCCGGAGCCGGGGGCGCGGCGTCGGCGGAAGCGCCCGCACGCGCGCGAGAATTGAGACATGAGTGAGCTTAAAGTGACACCGATGAAACCTCGCACACAGTCCGAAGGGGGCTCGGCCGGCGCGGGCGTGGCCGAGGGGCGCGACGAGCAGCAGGGCGGCGACGAGCGCGACCGCGTCGACCCGGCCGAGCTGAGCGAAGAGCACGAGCGGCGGCACCAGTCGCAGCTCAAGGAGATCGAGGGGGTAGACCGCGAGACTCTGCTCCGCATGCTCTACCAGATGATCCTCATCCGCCGCTTCGAGGAGAAGGCGGCCGAGGCTTACACGCTCGGCAAGATCGGCGGCTTCTGCCACCTCTACATCGGCCAGGAGGCCGTCGCCGTCGGCGCGCTCTCGGCCCTGAGGCCGGACGACTACGTGCTGACGAGCTACCGCGACCACGGCCACGCGCTCGTCATGGGCACGTCGCCCGACGAGGTGATGGCCGAGCTGTTCGGCCGCGCCGGCGGCTGCTCGGCGGGCAAGGGCGGCTCGATGCACCTCTTCGACGCCGACAAGCACTTCCTCGGCGGCCACGGCATCGTCGGCGGCCAGATTCCCTTGGCCACCGGCGTCGCCTTCGCCACCAAGTACCGCGGCACCGACCAGGCGACGCTCGTCTTCTTCGGCGAGGCGGCCGTCAACCAGGGCGCGTTCCACGAGTCGCTCAACATGGCGCAGCTCTGGAAGCTGCCCTGCGTCTACATCTGCGAGAACAACCAGTACGGCATGGGCACGTCGCTCAAGCGCGCGATGTCTCTGAGCGACGTGTCGCAGAAGGCGTGCGGCTACGGGATGGAGTCGGAGTTCGTGGACGGCATGGACGTGCTGGCGGTGCGCGCGGCCGTCGAGCGCGCCGTCGAGCGCGCGCGCAGGGAGCACCTGCCGTCGCTCATCGAGATTCGCACCTACCGCTTCATGGGCCACTCGATGTCCGACCCCGGCCACTACCGCACGCGCGCCGAGATAGAACGCTACCAGGAGCGCGACCCCGTCAAAGTCTTCGGCGACAACCTGCGCGAGAAGGGGCTGCTCGACGACGAGGGGCTCAAGGCAATCGAGGCGCGCGTCCGCGAGGAGGTCGAGCGCTCGGTCAGGTTCGCCGACGCGAGCCCCGAGCCCGCGCCCGAAGAGCTTTTCACGGACATCTACGCGACACCAATCAAGAAGTGACCAGGCGGCCGGGCGGCCGGGCGGCGGGCGGTGAGAAAAATGTCTCGGACATTCTTACCCGC
>DASVUF010000274.1:0-10726 GCA_036387195.1 Pyrinomonadaceae bacterium
AGACGGGAGGCGCGCGCCCCTTCCTCACTTTTGCCTTTTGCCTTTTTACCTTCGCCTTCTTTTACCCGACGTGGGCGGGGGCGATGGCCTCACGGATGGCGCGGACTTCGTGGACGAGCTGCTCGTACTGTTCGAGCGTGAGCGACTGCGCGCCGTCGGAGAGCGCCTGCTCGGGCCGGTTGTGGACTTCGATGATGAGTCCGTCGGCGCCGACGGCGACGCCGGCGCGCGCCAGCGGCGTCACCATGTGGTTCTTCCCCGTGCCGTGCGAGGGGTCTACGACGACCGGCAGGTGCGAGATGCGCCGCACCGCCGGCACGGCCGCCAGGTCGAGCGTGTTGCGCGTGTGCTGCGCGAAGGTGCGCACGCCGCGCTCGCAGAGCACGACGTTGTAGTTGCCCTCGGCCATGACGTACTCGGCCGCGAGCAGCCACTCGTCCACGGTCGCCGACAGCCCGCGCTTCAAAAGCACCGGCAGGCTCGAACGCCCCGCGCGCTTCAGCAGCGAGAAGTTCTGCATGTTGCGCGCGCCGACCTGGAAGACGTCGGCGTACCTGTCAACGAGGTCGGCGCTCGCCTCGTCCACCGCCTCGGTCACAATCTTCAGCCCGAACGCCTCGCGGACTTCCGCCAAAAGCTTCAAGCCCTCTTCGCCCAGGCCCTGGAAGGCGTAGGGGCTCGTGCGCGGCTTGAAGGCGCCGCCGCGGAAGAAGCGCGCGCCGCTGCGGCGGACGGCCTCGGCGATGGCGAAAAGCTGCTCGCGGCTCTCGACGGCGCAGGGGCCGGCGATGATGGCCAGCTCGTCGCCGCCTATCTCGGCGTCGGCGCCGACGCGGACGACCGACTTGTCGGGGCGCAGGTCGAGCGAGACGAGCTTGTAGGGCTTGGTGACGCGGATGGCCTCGGCCACGCCGGGCAGCGTCTCGAAGCGCGTGACGTCAACGGGGCGGTCGTTGCCCGTGACGCCGATGGCCGTGCGCGACGCGCCGGGCATGGTGTGCGGGCGGTAGCCCAGCTCCGTAATGCGGCGCTCGACCTCCGCGATGTCGCGTTCGGTGGCGTCGGCCTTCATGACGATGAGCATCTGTCACCTCTGGAACGTGTCGGAATCAACTCGGGGGAGTTTGGTGGCAAGCCGCGTGCCCGGGGGGCGGGCGCTACATCCTCTCGGGCACCTCGATGCCGAGGGCGGCCAGCGCCTCGGTCAGCCGGCCGCGGACGAAGTCCGTGACGTAGACCAGCACGGCGCGCCGCGTCTCGTCCTTTTCTTCGAGGATGCGGTTCTCGTCGCGATTGTAGAAGAAGTTAAAAGCCTGTGCCAGTTGGAAGGCGTACTTGGCGACGTGCGCCGGCTCGGCGAAGCCGGCCGCCTGCGCCAGCACCTCGGGGAGCCGCGCCGCCAGGCTGACGAGCGCCCAAATCTCGCCGCCGATTTCGCCCCCGAAGACGCGGCCGACGCGCCCGGCCGCCTCGCCGCCGGCGGCGGCCGCCTCCGAGACGAGGCGTTGTGCGGTTTCCGGCTCGCCGCTTTGCAACTTGCGAAAGATGGAGTTGGCGCGCACGGCCGCGTACTGGCAGTAGGGGCCGGCCTCGCCCTTCGTCGAGAGCGCCTCCTTGAAGTCGAAGACGATGACGGAGTTGCGCGTCCACTTCATCAAAAAGTAGCGGAGCGCGCCGACGGCGAGGATGCGCGCCGCCCGGTGCTGCTCGGCGGGCGGCACGTCGGGGTGGCGCTCGCGCACCTCGCTGAACGCGTTCGCTTCGAGCGTGTCTATCAGGTCGTCGGCCTTGACGCCGAGTCCACGCCGGCCGCTCATCTCGACGAAGGGGCGCGCCTTCTCCTCCGCGCTCAGTTCGAGCCCCAGCTCCTCGGCCGCGGCCGGCGAGAGCGTGACCATGCCGTAGGAGAGGTGGACGCTCGCGTCCTCGCCGACCTGCGGCGCGACGGCCGCCACGCCGCGCTTGACGACCTCCTGCGGGTACGCCTGGCGCGTGTCTATGACGTTGTAGACGGTCGCGCCGCGGCCGAAGCGCGGGGCGTCGGGCGACGACTCCGACCGCTCGCTCGTCGTCGTCCAGACGGTGTGGCCGCCGGGCTCGGCGCGGAAGGGCTTGAAGTAGAAGTCGAGGTCAACCTGGCCGAGCTTCCAGAGCTGGTAGGCGATGTCCTTGCCGGTGTAGGTGATGGTGCCGTTCGAGCGGACGATGACCTTGTCGGCCTCGTGCTCGTCGCTGCCCTCGTGCGTCTCCATCGGCATGACCCAGCAGCCGCGGTTCTTCCCCTCGGCCTCGAAGCGCAGCGCGCCCGACTCCTTCATCCGCTCGAAGGCGTGCGACCAGAGGAAGTGCAGCACCTCGGACTCGCGCGGCAGCAGGTCGTAGCCGATGCCGACGCGTGCCATCGTGTCGAGGTGGCGGTTGACGACGCGCGTGACGACGTATTCGGCCAGCTCGGCCGTCGCGTTCCCGCCCTCTTCGAGCGCGTGCAGCGTCTCGACGCGCAGCCTCAGCCGCTCGGGGTCCTCCTTGGCGTCCGCGTCGCCGTTGCGGTAGAAGAGGCCGACGCGCGCGTACAGGTCCCAGCAGTAATAGTCGAACGGGTAGTCTTCCTTGAGCGAGGCTTCGAGCGCGCGCACGTCTTCGAGCGTCATCCGTTCGAGGTGGACGAAGCCGACGACCACGTCGGCCACCTGCACGCCCGTGTTGTCTATGTAGTTGTGGACCTCGACGCGCTCGCCGCGCGCGCGCAGGATGCGGACGAAGGTGTCGCCGATGACCGAGTTGCGCAGGTGGCCGATGTGCGCGGCCTTGTTCGGGTTGACGCTGGTGTGCTCGACCATCCGCTTCGGGCGGGCGTCTTCGCCGGGCGCGGCGGCCGCCGCCGCGCCCCCCGCCTGCGAGAGCCCCGCGAGCAGGCGCGCGCGGTCGTAGAAGAGGTTGAGGTAGCCCGCGCCGGCGACCTCGACGCGCTCGACCTCTTCGGCCGTCAGCAGCTCGGCGCGCAGCTCCTCGGCGATGGCGCGCGGGTTGCGCTTCTCGCCGGTCGCCTGCTTGATGCGCTTCGCCAGCTCGAAGGCTACGGGGAAGGCCAGGTCGCCCAGCTCCGTGCGCGGCGGGACTTCCGAGGCGACGTGCTCCAACTCGACGCCGAAACGGGCGGAGGCCGCGGCGCGCACGCGCTCGCGCAGGGACTGTTGCAGTTCTATCAGGTTCAAGGCTGCTGCTTCCTTTGACTGTCTCGGCGGACGCCCCGACGGGCCGGCCCTCGGCAAAAAAGAGTTCACCGGAAAAGCCGAAAGTATAACGCAGCCGCTTCGCGCGGCGCTAACGTGGGGAGCGGACGGCAGGCCGTGGAGACAGACGGCGGCCGGCGGCCGGCGGAGACGGACGGCGGCCGGCGGAAAAGCCTCCGCGGGTTCGGGCCGGCGGCCTCTTCGTCGGCGCCCGCGGGGCGGGGCCTTGCCGCCCGCCGCCCGTCGAATATCCCCCCGAGCCCGCTTGCTTGACACTCGGCGGCGGCGCTCTGCTACCATCCAGAGCGTTTTCAATGCCCGTCAATCAACAACCGTCCATGCCGGAAGAGCTGCGCGGGCGTCTGCGCGCGGCGCGGAGCGTGTTCGTGCTGACGGGCGCGGGCGTGTCGGCCGAGAGCGGCGTGCCGACGTTCCGCGGCGGCGGCCGGACGGCGGTGTGGAAGGGGATGCCGTTCGAGGTCATCTCGTCGGCCGCGATGGTCAGGAGCAACCTGCGCGAAGTCTGGGAGTGGTTCGACTACCGGCGCGGCGTGCTCGGGGCGTGCCGGCCGAACCCTGCGCACGAGACGCTGGCGCGCTGGCAGGAGCGCTTCCCGCGCTTCACGCTCGCCACGCAGAACGTTGACGGCCTGCACGCCGAGGCCGGCTCACGCGGCGTGCTCGAACTGCACGGCAACGTCTGGCGCGCGCGCTGCCTGAACTGCGGGGGCGGGGAGGACGTGCGCGAGAAGCCTGCCGACGTGCGCCCGCCCGCGTGCCGTGCGTGCGGCGGCCTGATGCGCCCCGACGTGGTGCTCTTCGGCGAGATGCTGCCGGAGGGCGTGTGGGCCGAGGCGGCGGGGCGCGCGGCCGAGGCGGACGTCTGCTTCGTCGTGGGCACGTCGGCCGTCGTCTACCCGGCGGCCGGGCTGCCCGCCGCGGCGAAGGAGGCCGGCGCCTTTCTCGTCGAGGTCAACCCGGAGGAGACGCCGCTCTCCGGCGTCTGCGACGTGACGCTGCGCGGCGCCGCGGGCGAAGTGCTGCCGCGGCTGGAAGTCTGAGAGCGTGGGCGCGGGGGCCGGAAGCGATTTCAGATTTGAGGTTTGAGATTTCAGGGTCGGGGTGTGAGATTCCAGTTTAATGCGTACGCTCTATTTTGACTGCTTCGCCGGCATCAGCGGCGACATGACGCTCGGCGCGCTGGTGGCGGCGGGCGCGGACGCGCGCGAGCTGAAGGGGCGGCTGGCGCTGCTCGACGTGCCGGGCTACGAGGTCGAGTTCGAGACGGTTGACCGCAGCGGCATCAGCGCCACGCGCGCCGTAGTCCGCCTGACACGCGATGAGAAGCACCACCGACACCTCTCCGACATCGAGAAGATAATCCGCGGCTCGCGGCTCGGGGACTCGGTGAAGGAGCGCGCGCTGAAGATTTTCGGGCGGCTGGCCGAGGCCGAGGCGCGCGTCCACAACGTCCCCGTCGAGCGGATACACTTCCACGAGGTCGGCGCGGTGGACGCCATCGTGGACGTGGTCGGCGCGTGCATCGGCTTCGAGCTTTTGGGCGTCGAGAGCTTCCGCTCGTCGGCGCTGCACGTCGGCAGCGGGATGGTCGAGATGGCTCACGGCCGTTTCCCCGTGCCGCCGCCCGCGGTCGCCGAGCTTCTGCGCGGCGCGCCCGTCTACTCGACCGACGTCGCGGGCGAGCTGGTCACGCCGACCGGCGCGGCCGTCGTCGCCGCCGTCTGCGAGGGCTTCGGCCCGATGCCGCGGATGCGCGTCGAGGCGACCGGCTACGGCGCGGGCGCGCGCGACTACAAGAACTTCCCGAACGTCCTGCGCGTCATCGTGGGCGAGGCGGAGGCGGAGTCGGGGGCGGGCGGCGGCGGCGGCTCGCCGTCGGACGAAGAACTGCTGATGGTCGAGACGAACGTGGACGACGTCTCGCCGCAGGTGTTGGGGCACCTGATGGAGCGCGCGCTCGCGGCCGGCGCGCTCGACTGCTTCTTCACGCACGTCCAGATGAAGAAGAACCGCCCCGGCGTGCTCGTCTCCGTCCTCTGCCGCCCGCCGGAGCGCGAGGCGCTGACCGCGCTGCTCTTCGAGGAGACGCCGACGCTCGGCGTGCGCGCCTACGGCGTCAGCCGGCGCGCGCTGGAGAGGGAGTCCGTGACTGTCGAGACCGAGTTCGGTACGATTGCCGTCAAGGTCGGGCGCGACGGCCGGGGCCGCGTCCTCGTCGCGGCGCCGGAGTTCGAGGAGTGCCGCGCGGCGGCGCTCGCGCGCGGCGTCTCGCTGCGCGACGTGCAGGAGGCGGCGCGGGCCGCCTTCCGCGAGTCGAAGTCTTAAAGGGGTGTAGACGAGATGGCGACCCACTTTTCCGCGGCCGGGCCGGACGGGGGCTCCGAGGGCGAGAGCCCCGAGGGCCGGGCCGAAAGGGCAGGCGTGGACCTCGAAAAGATAGAGCGCGGCGTCAGGCTCATCCTCGAAGGCGTGGGCGAGGACGCCGACCGCCCGGGGCTGCGCCGCACGCCGCGCCGCGTGGCCGAGATGTACGCCGAGCTGACCGAGGGGATGCGCGAAGACCCGGCCGGGCACGTCGCGGCGCTGCCCGGCGACCGCCACGACGAGATGGTCATCGTCAGGGACATACACTTCGCCTCGCTCTGCGAGCACCACCTCGCGCCCTTCGTCGGCAAGTGCCACATCGCCTACATCCCGAAGCAGGGGCGCATCGTCGGGCTGTCGAAGCTGGCGCGGCTGGTCGAGACCTTCGCGCGGCGCCTGCAGGTGCAGGAGCGCCTGACCTCGGAGGTGGCCGACACGCTCTTCGAGGGGCTGAAGCCGCTCGGCGTGATGGTCGTGATGGAGGCCGAGCACACCTGCATGACCATCCGCGGGGTGAAGAAGCCGGGCGCCGTCACCATCACGTCGGCCATCCGCGGCGGCTTCCGCACCGACTCGCGCACGCGCGCCGAGGCGATGTCGCTCATCAGGGAGAGGTAGAAGGTGAGAGAAGCGCTGAGGAGAATCACGCTGCCCTTCGCCCTGCTCGCGGCCTGCGCGACGCCGGCCGCCGGGGCCGCGCGGCCGATTCCGGCGACCCCGGCGGGCGCGGGCGCCGCCGCGCAGGCCGCGCGCGCCCCGCAGGCGAGGCGCCGCCCGGCCGCGGCGCGCAGGCGGGGGCGGAGGCGTCTGCGCCGGCCCGACGTCATCTTCGTCCCGACGCCGCCCGAGACGGTGGACGAGATGCTGCGCCAGGCGAATTTGAAGAAGGGCGACGTGCTCTACGACCTCGGGAGCGGCGACGGCCGCATCCCCCTGGCGGCGGCGAGGCGGTACGGCGTCCGCGCCGTCGGCATAGACATTGACCCGAAGCTCGTCGCCGAGGCCAACGAGGCGGCGCGGCGCGAGGGGCTCGACCAACTGGTCAGCTTCCGCCTGGCGGACATGTTCGCGGCCGACGTCCGCGAGGCGACGGTCGTCACGCTCTACCTGTCGAACACGCTCAACGTCATGCTCCGGCCGAAGCTTTTGCGCGAGCTGCGGCCGGGCGCGCGCATCGTCTCGCACGACTTCCGCATGGGCGACTGGCCGCCCGAGCGGACGGTGCGCGTCCCCTGGAAGAACCTCTACCGCACGGTCTACGTCTGGACTGTGCCGCGCGGCGGGCGTTATAAAAAAGGCTGAGCGCAGCCCGACTTTCCAACGAGACCGACGAATCAGAGGCGAGGCCGCCTCCGCTCAAATGAAAACCTTTTACGTCACGACCCCCATCTACTACGCCAACAGCCTGCCGCACATGGGGCACCTGTACACGACCGTCGTCGCGGACTTCCTGACGCGGTACAGGCGGCAGCGCGGCTTCGAGACATACTTCCTCACGGGGACGGACGAGCACGGCACGAACATCGAGCGCGCCTCGGCCCGCGCGGGGCGCACGCCGAAGGAGCACGTTGACTACATCGTCGGCGAGCTGAAGAAGATGTTCGCCGCCTTCGGGCTCGACGGCGGGGGCGGCGGCGGCGGCGGCTACGACATCTTCATGCGCACGACCGAGCCGTTCCACTACGAGGGCGCGGCCGAGTTCTGGCGGCGCGCCGCCGCGGGGCGGACGCCGAAGGGGCGCGAGAACATCTACAAGGGCTTCTACGAGGGCTGGTTCTGCGCGCCGTGCGCGACCTTCAAGACCGAGGCCGAGATGCTGCCCGCGCCCGAGGAGGGCGGCCTCCCCCTGTGCCCCATCCACGAGCGCCCGCTCGACAAGGTGTCGGAGGAGAGCTACTTCTTCCGCCTCTCGGACTACGACGAGGCGCTGCTCGCGCTCTACGAGTCGCGCCCCGACTTCATACGCCCCGAGGCGCGGCGCAACGAGGTCGTGAGCCTCGTGCGCGGCGGGCTCGAAGACGTCTCCATCAGCCGGCTCAAGTCGTCGGTGGGCTGGGCCATCCCCGTGCCCGGCGACGAGAACCACACGGTCTACATCTGGTTCGACGCGCTCATCAACTACATCACGGCGCTCGGCTGGGGCAGCGAGCGGCGCAGGGCCGAGGCCGGCGAAGACCTCTTCGCCAGGTTCTGGCCCGGCGTCCACCTGCTCGGCAAAGACATCCTGCGCCAGCACGCCGTCCTCTGGCCGGCGATGCTGATGGCGGCGGGGGTCGAGCAGCCGGCCGGCGTCGTCGCGCACGGCCTCTGGCTCGACCAGACGGGGCGCAAGGGCTCGAAGACTCTGGGCAACGCCCTGGAGCTGCCGACGCTGCTGAAGCACTTCCGCGTGGACGCCGTGCGCTACTTCCTGCTGCGCGAGATGTCCTTCGGGCAGGACTGCAAGGTGGACTACGAGGTCATCCTCGACCGCTCCAACAGCGACCTCGCCAGCGGCCTCGGCAACCTCGTCAGCCGCACGCTGACGATGATTCACAAGTACTTCGGCGGCGTGCTGCCCGCCGACGAGATTCCCGAGCCGAAGCGCCTGCTGGCCAAGCGCGCCGGCGTGGACTCGGACGCGCAGGAGCTTTCGAGCAGCCTTGAGCTGATGCGCGACCAGTTCGTCCGCAGCGTCGAGGACTACGCCTTCCACCGCGCGCTCGAAGCCGCCTGGGGCATGATAGCGCGCGTGGACAAGTTCATCTCGGACGCGAAGCCGTGGGAGCTGGCGCGCGGCGAGGAGCAGCGCGAGACGCTCGGCGCCGTGCTCTACCGCCCGGCCGAGACGCTGCGCTGGCTGGCGGCGCTGCTCTACCCGGTGATGCCAGAGTCGGCCGCGGCCGTCTGGAGGCAGTTGGGGCTGGAGGGGGACCCGGCGTCGGTTGACCCGGCTGGGCTCAAGTGGGGCGGCCTGCGCGCCGGCGACCGCGTCGGCAAGGTCGCGCCGCTCTTCCCGAGAATAGACAAGGCGAAAACGATGTCAGAGATAGAGAAAGAGATAGCACAGCGCAGGGAAGCCGCGGCGGGCGGCGATGCCCCCACCTCTTCGACGGAGCACGCGGCGACGGGCGAGAACTCGGGCGCGCACGCCACGCAGGCGGCCGTACCCGGCTCGCCGACCGCCGACGTGAAGCCCGAGCCGCCGCAGAAGGGCGCGACCGAGGCGCAGCCCGCGCCCGCCGCCGCCGCCCAGGGCCAGCCCGCCGCGCCCGAAGGCGTCGCCACCTACATCAACATCGAAGACTTCGTCAAAGTCGAGCTGAAGGTGGGCGAGGTGCTGACGGCCGAGCGCGTGCCCAAGTCGGACAAGCTCCTGCGCTTCACGGTGGACGTCGGCGAGCCCGAGCCGCGCCAGATACTCGCCGGCATCGCCGAGCACTACGAGCCCGAAAAGCTCGTCGGCCGCAAGCTGGTCATCGTCTCGAACCTCAAGCCGCGCAAGCTCCGCGGCTTCGAGTCGCAGGGCATGGTGCTCGCCGCCTCGGTCGGCGAAGCGGGCCGCCCCGTCCTCGCCACCTTCGCCGAGGACGTGCCCAACGGCGCGAGATTGAAATAGCCGCCGGGCCGTCGGGCTTCCCATGTTCGTTGACTCGCACGCACACATTGACGGTGAGGAGTTCGACGCCGACCGCGACGAGGTGGTGGCGCGCGCCCGCGCGGCCGGCGTGCGCGCGATTCTGAACGTGGGGACGGGCGACCCGCACGGCGGCAATTTCGAGCGCGCGGTGGCGGCGGCCGAGCGGTACGAGGGCGTCTACGCCGCCGCCGGCGTCCACCCGCACGACGCGCGCCTGTACGACGACGCGGCCGAGCGCCGCCTGCTCGAAGTCCTGCGCGGCAGCGAGCGCGCGGTCGCGCTGGGCGAGATAGGGCTCGACTATCACTACGACAACTCGCCGCGCGAGGCGCAGCGCGAGGTCTTCGCCCGCCAGCTCAGGCTCGCGCGCTCGGAGGACCTGCCCGTCATCATCCACTCGCGCGAGGCCGACGAGGAGACGCTCGAAATACTGCGCGCCGAGTACGCGGGCGCCGCGCGCGGCGGCGTCATGCACTGCTTCGGCGGCGGGCCGGCGCTGGCCGAGGGCGCGCTCGCTCTGGGCTTCTACATCTCTTTCGCGGGCAACGTCACCTTCAAGAAGGCGGACGCGCTGCGCGAGGTCGCGCTCACCGTCCCGCGCGACCGGCTGCTGGTCGAGACTGACTGCCCGTACCTCTCGCCCGTGCCGCTGCGCGGCCGCCGCAACGAGCCCGCGCACGTCGTCGAGACCGCCCGCCTCCTCGCCAGTCTCCGCGGCGTCACGCACGAGGAGTTGGGCCGCGCCACCTCCGAGAACTTCGCGCGCCTCTTCCGGGTCGCGCCGCCCTCGCCCTAGCCGCCGCGCGGGGCGCCGCGCAATCAAACTTTTCCTGACCGCCCTTAAATGTTATAAAGACACGGAGCCCGGCGGGCTCGGCGCGGCCGGCTGGGGAACGACCCGCGCGCCCGACGCCGCCGAACTCCCGTCACTTCTTATGGCCCAGCAAAACTCATTCGACATCGTTTCGCAGGTGGAACTGGCCGAGGTCAAGAACGCGCTCGACCAGACGATGAAAGAGGTGCGCCAGCGCTTCGACTTCAAGGGCAGCCACGCCGAGGTGCGCCTCGAAGGCGACAAGGAACTCATTCTCACGGCCGAGGACGACACGCGGCTGCGCAACATGAACGACATCCTCCAGCAGAAGCTCGTCCGCCGCGGCGTGCCGCTCAAGGCGCTCTCCTACGGCAAGGTCGAGCCGGCAGCCGGCGGCACGGTCCGCCAGCAGGCCGCCATCCAGCAGGGCATCCCCTCGGACAAGGCCAAGGAGATAGTCAAGTTCATCAAAGAGACCAAGCTCAAGGTGCAGGCCGCCATCCAGGGCGACGTCGTCCGCGTCACGGGGCGCGACCGCGACATCCTCCAGGACGTCATCGCCCAGCTCAAGACCAAAGACTTCGGCATCAACATGCAGTACTCGAACTACAGATCAAATTAGTACCGGGCGCCGGGGGCCGTGGGACAGAGTGGACGCGGGCACGCCCCCACTCT
>DASVUF010000275.1:0-12589 GCA_036387195.1 Pyrinomonadaceae bacterium
AGCCGCGCGCCCCGCGCCCGCGTTCGCCTGTCCGGCCGTGCGCCGCCCGCGCGCTAGTTGTGGGCGGCGTCCTCCCTCCACTCGTCGGGGACGTTCTCGATGGTGAGCTGCATCAGGCGGTCTACGACGGCCTTGAGGTCGCCCGTCTCGCGGAAGACGCGTATCTGGTCGTCGGCGGAGGTGCCGCGCTCCAGGATGGTGTGGACGTGCTCGACCTCCTTGCGCGAGCCCAGCTCGTCCAGCACCGGGTCAACGAAGTCGAGCAGCTCGCGGATGAGGTCGCGCGCCGGCACCTCCTTCTGCTTGCCGAAGTCGAGCAGCTTGCCGTCGAGGCCGTAGCGCACCGCGCGCCACTTGTTCTCCTGGATGAGCATGCGGCGGTAGAGGCGGAAGCCGAGGTTCTTGTCTATCAGCTTGTCGAGCCGCGCGACGATGGCCTGGAAGAGCGCCGTGAGCGCGACCGTGTCGTCCACGCGCGTCGGGATGTCGCAGACGCGGAACTCCAGCGTCGGGAAGAACGGGTGCGGCCGCACGTCCCACCAGATTTTCTTCGGGCTGCTGATGGAGTTGGTGTCGAGCAGCAGCTTGATGTAGCGCTGGAACGACGCGTAGGTGTCGAAGTGGTCGGGGATGTCGGTGCGCGGGAACTTCTTGAAGACCTCGGAGCGGTAGGACTTGAGCCCCGTCTCTATCCCGAGCCAGAAGGGCGACGAGGTCGAGAGCGCCAGGACGTGCGGCAGGAAGTAGCGCGCCGCGTTCATGATGTGAATCTGCCGCTCGCGGTCGGGGATGCCGACGTGGACGTGCATGCCGAAGATGAGCAGCGAGCGGGCGACCATCTGCAACTCCTCGATGAGGAGCTTGTAGTGCGGGTCGTCGTAGATTAACTGCTCCTTCCACTGCGAGATGGGGTGCGTCGAGGCGGCGACGATGCGGAGGCCCTGCTTGCGCGCCAGCCCGGAGACGATGGAGCGCAGCCGCGTGATGTCGCGGCGCGCCTCCTCGATGTTGCGGCAGATGCCGGTGCCGACCTCTATCTGCGCCTGGATCATCTCGGGCTTGACCTGCTCGCCGAGCATCATCCTTCCCTCTTCGAGCATCTCGGAGACGTGCGAACGCAGCTCGCGCGTCTGCGGGTCCACGATTTGAAACTCCTCCTCGATGCCTAAGGTGTAGTGTTCTGGCGTCATGCGGAAGTTCTCCTGCCGCGAGCTGGGGTCGCGGCGTCCGGGCGCGTCAGGCCGACTTGAGCGCGGCCTCGATGTGCCCGCGGTCCTCGTCCGAGAGCCCCTGGAAGGTCACGCCCACGCCGCGCCCCGGGTTGCTGTAGACGACCTCGCCGTTGCAGACGACGTCGCGGCCGGCCAGCGGGATGCGCAGCGTCAGCACCGAGCCCTCGGGTATCTCGGCCTGCGTGTTCATGTAGAGCCCGCCGGGGCTGATGTCCTTCGTGCCGGCGACGCCGGTCAGGTCGTGGCCGTCGAAGAAGACGTCAATGATGAGCCGCGAGCGCTCGAAGCGTCGGCGCTCCTCGTGCGGCTCCTGGCTGTTGACAAAGTTCATCGCTGCTTGGCTCCTCCGCTCGCGGGGCGGCGCGGCCCGCCCCGCGCTCAAGACTTCCGGTCGATGACGAAGGTCGGGACCATCCCGCCGCCCGAAGAGACGTTGGCGAGTTCGGTGGACGAGAGCCGCGTGAAGGCGGAGCCGACCCGGCCGTTGAAGAGCAGCGGGTCGAGGTCCACCAACTGCTCGGCGAAGACGACCGAGCCGTCGTCGGCCAGCGCCGGGAAGGTCTCGCGCGCGGTCTTGACGCGCTCCTGCACCAGGTAGTCGCCGTCGGCCAGCGCCGCGGCGAGCGCCTCGTCCCACGCGGCGGCGTCGCAGCTCCAGCCGATGTAGATGCCGTGGCCGCCGTAGTCGTCGTTGGGCTTGAGGACGAGCGTGCCGCTGTTGGCCCTGACGTATTCGAGCAGGTCTATCTCGGCGCCGCCCTTCCGCGTGCGGCCCTCGCGCACCACGCGCGTCCAGGGGACGTGGCGGCGGACGGCCTCGCGCTCCGCGCCGTCGAAGAGGCCGGCGTAGCGCTCGTCGGTCAGCACGGCGAAGAGCGCCTTCTTGTGAATCATCTTCGAGCGGAAGTTGTTGACGAGGCAGACCGCGCCGGCGCGGCACGCCTCGACCAGCGCCGGGTGCTCGCCCATGATGGGCAGGTACTCGTTGACGAGCAGCCGCTTGTAGACGACGTCGATCTCGAACTCGCCGCAGCGCAGCCGCCCGCCCGAGAACTCCAGCTCGTCCGGAGAGCAGATGGCCGCGGGGTGCCCCTCCGCCTCGAAGTACTCGCGGAACAGCTCGAACTCCTTCTGCGTCGGGAGCCCCTTCAAATCCACGATGGCGATGGAGGGCGCGGCCTTGGCCGAGGCCCCGGCGAACTCGCGGTAGGCTTCCAGGAGCGTGCCCAGCAGGAGCGGGCGCCCCTCGAAGGTGCGCAGCGTGTAGCGCTCGCCGAAGCGCCGCATGACGGGCAGCCCCGAGAATATCTCGTAGGCGGCGTCGGCGTAGGCGATGCCGGCCGGGCTCTCGCCGTTCAGCTCGACGAAGCTGAAGGAGTCGCCGGTCAGGAACGAGTCGAGCCGCGCCGTGGGCGAGACGGCGCGGTAGCCGGGCTCGATGCTCACCAGGTCGCGCTCGACCGCGGTGAGCCCCAGCTCGTCCATCAGCTCGCGGCTGCCGACGGCCGCGTCCTTGACCTTCTGGATGGCGCCCCAGACCGTCTCGCAGACGCGCGTGACGCGCGCGAAGTCGGCCTCGGTGACGAAGTGCGGGCGCAGGTAGGGCGAGAGCCGGCGGCCGCCGAAGACGAGCTTGGCCCGCTCCAAGCCCTCGTCGAGCATCCGGCGCGAGGACTCGGCGACCTCGCCGTCTTCGAGCAGCTTGTGATAGAACTCGACGGCCTCGTGCAGCATGGCTGTTTGAGAACTTCCCTGCTTTAGTTGAACGAGCGGCGAGACAAGAGTAGCACAGATGCGGGCGGGATTGTAAAAAGCGCGCGCCGGCCGGCGGCCGGGCCGCGCGGCGGGCGGGCTTCAGCGCCGCGGCTCGGCGGCGAAGGAGGGCGAGAAGTTGACGGTCAGGCGGCGGCCCGCGCGGACGAGGCCGAGCGAGAGCGTCGAGGTCTGGGGCGCGGCGAGCAGGCGGCGCAGCTCGGCGCGCAGGAGCGGCTGGCCGTTGACCGTCTCGATGACGTCGCCCGCGGCGAGGCCGCTGGCGGCCGCCGGGCTTTCGGGTCGGACGGCGACGACGAGCATCCCGCCCTTCGCGCCGAGCGGGCGCGCGGCGACGGGCGACAGGCCGATGGCGTTGAGGCCGAACATCCTCAGCCGCGCGGCCGCGGCGAACCCGGCCGGGGCCTCGGCCGGCCGGGGCGCGGGCAGCTCGCCGCTGAAGACGAAGGCGCGCAACATGCTGACCTTGGCGCGCGCCAGCTCAAGCTTCTCGCGCAGGACGGCGAGCCGCCCCTCGTCGGCTTCGAGTAGCGAGCGCAGGCGCGACAGCTCGGCCACGTCCGCGGACTTTACCTTCGCCTCGGCCGACCTCAGCTCGCCGACCTCGCGCTGCGACTCGGCGAGCGCGTCGCGCACCGCGCGCTCCTCGGCCTCGGCGGTGGCGAGCGCCGGATTCTTCGCGCCCTTCAGCTCGACCGAGAGCTTCAGCGGCTCGGGCGCGAGCGCGCGCCACACCGTCAGGTCAACCGTCGAGCCGACGCCCGCCTCCTTCAGCGTGAACGAGAGGTCTTCGACGCCGCGCACCTCGCGCGCGCCGACGCCCGCGATGAGGTCGCCGGGCTTCAGACCCGCCAGCGCCGCCGGCGTGCCGGGCGCGACCGAGGTCAGGAAGACGCCCCGCCGCCGCTCGATGTGCGGCCGCGCAAGCTCCGCCGTCCAGCCGTAGTTGACCCACGCGTCGAGCGGCGCCTGGAAGGCCGCGTCGCCGCGCGCGCCGAGCCACGGCTGCGGCGCGCTGCCGCGCAGCCTGAGCACGCGCTCGCACGCGCCGCGCACGGTCGCCATGGGCACGATCTGCGTCTCGCCGCCGCGGCTCTGCGAGACGATGCCGACGACCTCCCCCAGCTCGTTCGCCGCGACCGCGCCCGTCCACTCCTGCGACACGTCGGCGGCGCTCGCCACGACGCGCGAGGGCCTGCCCGACGGCGCATGGACGACCTGCGTCAGGCGCCCCTCCTTCTGGTCAATGCTCAGGTAGATGTAGTTTCCGTCGGGCGGCCGGGGCGCGGCGCCTGCGACCGCCGGCGCGGGCGCGGCGGGCGCGGGCGCGTAGAGGCGGACGCGCTGGCCGACGGTCGGGTCCTCGGTGTCGCCCTGGTCGCCGGTGGGCCCGCCGGCGAACAGGCGCTCCCCGGCTTCGAGCAGCGTCAGCCCCGTCGCGGCGTCGAGCCCGACGAACTTGGCCTCGACGCGCCGGCCGTCGGCGGTGACGAGCAGATACTCGGGCTCGGGCCGGAGCGCGGCGTCTCGCGGGGCGAAGAAGCCCGGCGGCATGGACGACGCCGCGAAGGCTTCCAGCTCGACCTCCGCCTGCGGCAGACGCGCGACCACGCTGCGCCCGTCGTCGTAGATGTAGCCGGCGACGATGTTGGTGTGCGCGTCGGCCGGCGACGGCAGTTCGTCCAGTTCGAGCGCGGGGCCGCTGGCGGCCAGCCACGCCAGAAGCTTCCAGCCGGTCAGGCGGTGGACGACCGTGACGACCTCGCGCGGCGGCGTCGGCGCCGTCATCGGCGTCGGGGCCGCCGGGACGCGCTGGGGCGCGGCCTGCGTGGGCGCCCGCGGGGCGGCCGGCGCAGTCGCGGCCGGGCTCGTCCGCGGCGCTCGCCGGGTCACCGCGCCCTGGACGGCGCGCTGCGGCTTCGGCGGCTGCGGGCGCGCGACGGCGGCGGCGGGGGCCTGCGGCGCGGCCGCGGGCGTCGCCGCCTGCCGCCGCGCGTGGGCGGCCGAAGGCGAAACTGCGCAGGCGAGGATGAAGGCGGCGCCGAGGGCGCGCCGCTTCAAGACGCCGGCTGAGATGTGGTCAGCGTAAAACATTTGACCGACTACCAGACCCCTTCGTCGTCGGCGGCCGGAGAGCGCCGCGGCGCGCCCTCGCGCACGATGGGCGCCTGCGAGCCGAAGCTCACGGAGCGCATGGGCACGACGCGGCCCGCGCCGCGCTCGTCCCGCAGAATCATGCGCAGCGGCTCGCCCGGCGCGCGCAGGGCGATGGTCACGCCCTGCCCCTTGATGACCGGCGCGGAGCCGAAGCTGGCGAGCGTCGTGTTGCGCTCGCCGCCCGCGCGCGCCTCGGACTTCGAGGCGACTTCCGTCGTCGGGCGCTGCGACGCCGCGGCGCGCTGCCTGCGGGCCGCCGGCGGCGACGGCCGCGCGTGCGTCGTGGCCGTCGCGACTTCGACGCCGACCCCGGCCGTCCCATTCACCCCGCCGACCTTCTCGACTCCGGGCGCAGGGGCGGGCGGCGCGGGCGCGTCCGTCCGCGCGGGGCGGGACGCGGCGACGGCGGGCGGGGCGTCCGTCCGCGCGTCCGGCCTGAAGTAGAGCGAGGCGGCGACGAAGAGCAGGCAGGCGGCGGCCGCGACCGGCGCGAGGGCGTAGACGAGCCGCAGCCCGCGGAAAGGGCCGCGGCGCGGCGCGGCGTCGGCGCGCGCCATCCGCGAGCGCAGCCGGAAGTCGAAGTCCGCCGGCGCCTCGACCCGGCCGAGCCCGCGGACGAGCGCCTTCAGGCTCTCGCGCCCGCGCAACTCCTCGCCGCAGGCGCCGCAGGCTTGGGCGTGCGCCCGCGCGCCGCGGCTCAGCCCGCCGCCGTCTGAGGCTTCAAAAATCTCTTCCCGGTACGCTTTGCAGTCGGACATAGAAAGCACTTCCCCTACAGGTACGCCTGTAACTTCTCTCGCAGGAACCCGCGCGCGCGGTTGATGCGCGACTTCACCGTGCCCTCGTTGAGCCCGAGGATGCGCGCTATCTCCTCGTAGCTGCGCTCCTCGACGTCGCGGAGCACGACCGGCGCGCGGTACTTCTCGGGGAGAGTGGCGATGGCGCGCGCCACGGCCGCCCGGCGCTCGTCCTCGACGAACGTGGCGTCCTGGAGCGGCCCCGTGTCGGGCATCTCCAGCTCGCAGGAGTCGGACGGCGACTCGCGCTCGCCGAAGAAGGTCGTCAGCGAGACCAGCCGGCGGCGCTTGCGGCGGCGCAACTCCGATATCGCCAGGTTGGTGGCGATGCGGTAGATGTAGGTCGAGAACGCGTAGCCCGTCTGGTAGCGCTCGACCGCCGCGTAGACCCGCATGAACGTCTCCTGCGCCAGGTCAACGGCGAGGTCGTAGTCGTTCGTCATGCGGTAGACGTAGTTCGTAATCTGGTTCCTGTAGCGCCGCACGATCTCGGCGAAGGCCGCGCCGTCGCCCGCCTTGGTCTCTTCGAGCAGGCGGTGGTCGGTCATCTCGCCGACCGTCTCCTCCCCGGCGCGCACCGGCGCCCCCGCCGATGCGACGGAGAAGACCAGCTCGTCGGTTGTCGAGATCGCGCTCATCAGGGAAAGTGGGGCTTTTCCTCTTCAACGCCCGGGGCCGCGAGCGGCCGCCGCGCGTGCGACGTCTCACCGCCGGAGACAGCCGGGAAAGCCGAGCGCGTAAATTATACACTCACCCCGGCCGAACTCGTTCTCGTTACACGCCGGCCCGCGCCCGCCGGTTCCAAAAAAGCGGGTTTCGGGCGGGGGGGGCGGGGGCGGGTCGCGGGCCGCCCCCGCCCGCCCGCCGCGGCCGATTTTTTTGATTCCAAAGCCCCCGCCGCCCGATGCTATAATGCCGGCTCTTTTCGTCGGTCGTCACTTCCGCAGCACTCTTCGTCGCGGGGCCTTTTTTTCAAACCCCAGTTGAATACTTTTTCAGTCGCCGAGCGGCCATGCCCAAAGAGATCAAGAAGCACCAGACCGTCCTCGAAGCCATCCGCAGCGTTGACATCATCTCGGACCTGCTCGAAAAGGACGACGGCCACTTCCGGCACGAGCTGGACCTGGAAGTCATCGCCTACGGCCGCAACTACAACGGGAAGAAGGTCGGCCCTTACGTCCACCTCTACGAGTACGGCGGGGGCGAGGAGGTGGTGCGCGAGGGCGACTGGGGCGGCAACACCTTCTACGTCACGGTCGGCGGCCGGCTCGACGTCTACGTCCGCGACCTCGAAAGGGGCGGCGAGCGCAAGGTGGGCGAGATTCCGCCGGGCGTCACCTTCGGCGAGATGTCCATCCTCGCGGGCGTGCCGCGCAACGCCACCGTCCGCGTGCCCGAGGGTTCGAGCGCGCGCGTCCTCGAAGTGACGCGCCCGGCGCTGCGGCTGCTGCGCAAGCTCCCGAAGTTCGGCGAGATGCTCGACGCCAACTACCGCAAGCACGGGCTGGGGCGCACGCTCGTTGACATAGACCACGCGACGGGCGACCACTTCCCGCAGCAACTCCTCGAACGGCTCGGCAAGTCCGCCCGCTTCATGGTCTACGCCAAGCACCACGTCCTGTTCCGCGAGGGCGACCCCGTGGACCGCGTCGTCTTCATCAAGAACGGGTGGGTCAGGCGCGTGCGCGGGCTGGGCTACGGCGCGGTCGTCGGCGACCTGCTCGTCGAGGGGCTGCCCGAGGACGTGGGCGTGGACTTCCTCGGCGCGGGCAACTGCCTCGGGCTCGAAGGCGCGGCGGGCGGCGCGCGCTGGGGCTACACGGCGGTCGTCCTGCAACGCACGGAAGTCCTCGAAGTGGCGATGCCGCGCCTCGCCGCCGACCCGGAGCTGCGCGAGACGCTGGTGCGGACCTTCTCGGCCTTCTCGCTGGCGGACGACGACGTGGGCGTGACGACGAAACTCGACAAGTCGCTCGTCGCCGCGACCGAGCGGGAGATAGCCACGGGCGTCGTGGACGGCACGAACCTGCTCGTGATGGACATGGACAAGTGCGTCCGCTGCGGCAACTGCTCGATGGCCTGCCACCAGGTGCACGGCCAGTCGCGGCTGCTGCGGCGCGGCATCCACATCGAGCGGCCGAAGAACTACGGCGGCGTCTCGGGCGAGAAGCTGCTCGTCCCGTCGGTCTGCATGCACTGCCAGGACCCGGAGTGTTTGACGGGCTGCCCGACCGGCGCCATCGGCCGCTTCGGCAACGGCCAGATAGACATCGACCCCAAGACCTGCATCGGCTGCGGCGATTGCGCCACGCAGTGCCCCTACAACGCCATCACGATGATCCCGCGCAAGGCGGAGGTTCCGAAGCCTGCGACCTTCGCCGGCCGCGTGAAGGGCTGGCTGAGCCTCGCGCCGCAGGCGCCGCCGCAGCCCGTGACGGCGACCGAGAACCTGCTCGCCACCAAGTGCAACCTCTGCGCGGGGACGCAGCTCAACCCGCCGGGCGCGAAGACGCAAGCCTTCTCGTGTCAGGAGAACTGCCCGACGGGCGCGCTCGTGCGCGTCAACCCGCGCGAGCACTTCTCGGAGGTCAACGGCCGCATCGGCCTCGTCTTCCGCGACCAGACGCACGCCATCGGCCGCAACATCCACCGGCGCGACCCCCTCGCGCTTCTGTGGCACGCGGTCGGCGTCCTGCTCGTCGCCGGGCTGGCGGGCGGGATAGTCTGGGCGCTCCGGCGCTTCGGCATGGACGAGGGCCTGGGCGGGACGTGGCTGACGGTGCGGTGGGTGACGGGGCTTCTGGGGCTCGGCGGGGTGGCGGCGGTGATGACGTACCCGCTGCGGAAGCAGGTCTACCGCCGGCGCGCGGGCGCGCTGCGCTACTGGATGCTGATGCACGTCTACGTCGGGCTGGCGGCGGGGCTCGTGCTGCTGCTCCACGGCGGGCGGACGACGGGGGGGCTGCTCACGTCGCTGCTGATGGTCTCGTTCGACGCCGTCATCGTGACGGGCGTCTTCGGCGTCGCGGTCTACCTCGTCGCGCCGCGCGTGATGACGAGCATCGAGGGCGAGCCGCTCCTCGTCGAAGACCTCCGCGCGCGGCGCGAGGAGTTGAGCGAGACGCTGGCCGACATCGGCCAGCGCGGCGGCGAGCACCTGCGCGAGTTCATCCGCCGCAAGGTGCGCGGCCGCGTCTTCTCGTTCCGCTACCTGCTGCGCCAGTACCTGAGGCGCGAGGAGCTGACGGCGCTGCTCGCCGCGGCGCGCGAGACGTACGAGTCGGAGGCGCGCAGCCTCGACCCGGAGTCGCGCCAACTGCTGCTCGAAGCCGTCGAGGCGACGGTGACGCTCCGCCGCGTGGACTCGCTCATCTACCTGCACCAGTTGCTCAAGCTCTGGCTCGCGCCGCACGTCGTCGCGACCTCACTGATGCTGGCGCTGATGCTCGTCCACATCGCCCAGGTCGTCTTCTTCGCCGCCCGCTGAGAGTGACCAATGCAGACACAGGCCAGCAAGTTCCACATCGAGCGCGAGGACTTGAACGTTGACCCCGTCGCGCTCGTCGCCGACGGGCTGAGGATAGGCCGCCTGCCGAGCTGCGAGCTGGTTCTGAACCACCCGACCGTCTCGCGCCTGCACGCCGGCGTCACGCTCGCCGGCGGCCGCTACTACCTCTACAACTTCAGCAGCTCCAGCGGGACGGCGCTCAACGGCCGCGTCGTCGCCACCGAGTCGGGCGAGGTGCTGGCCGACGGCGACGTCGTGCAGATAGGCCCCTTCCTCCTGGGCATTGACCGGCGCGGCGACGCGCTCCACATCAGCGTTAGGCTCGAAGTCGCCTCGACGCCGGGCGAGGCCGAGAGCCGCGGCGAGCAGCCGCAGCCGCAGCCGCCGCCGCCCGCGGCGCGCGGTCAGGGCGAGACGGGCGAGGTCGCGCAGGCGCTCAACGTCTTCTGGGAGAAGCGCAAGCGCGAGGCCGGCAAGATGCAGCGCGTCTCGCCGCTGCGGCCGCAGAAGCCGATGCGCGTGCTCGGCAAGGCGCGCTTCAACTGGACGCCGACCCGCGACCTGGTGCGCCCCTGGCCCTTCTCGGTCTTCGTCTGGGGCGCGGCGCTCGTCGCGGTGCTGTCGGCCGTCGCCGCCTACGTCTACGCCGAAGCCTACGCGCCCGCGCCCGTCTCGGCCGCGCACGCCTCAGGCGAGCCGCGCGCGCGCCCCGCCATCGCCGCCCGCGCCAACGCCGGCTCCTGCTCGTCGTGCCACTCGATGACGGCGGGCGTCGAGTCGAACTGCGCCTCGTGCCACCGGGCGGCGGGCTTCAGGGCCACCGTCACCGAGCCGCACCGGGCGGCCGGCGTCGGCTGCACCGCCTGCCACGTCGAGCACCAGGGGACGGAGTTCCGCCCGGCCGTCGCCAGCCTCCAGACCTGCACGGCCTGCCACGACGACGCCAACAGGAAGACCTACAACGGCCGCGCCGCCCGCACGCCGCACGGGGGCGCGTACGGCTACCCCGTGGCGGGCGGCAGGTGGGGCTGGAAGGGGCTGGCCGAGGAGGAGTGGCAGCAGAAGTCCGCCGCCGTGCAGAAGCTGGTGCAGACCGTGCGCGCGGCGCTCGTCGCGGGGCCGGGGTCTTCGGGGCGCGACCCCGAAGACCTGCGGCGCAGCGCCGAGTACCACGCGCTGCACCTGCACCGCGTCAAACTCACGGGCGGGCTCCCCGGCAACCGCGACGGCGAAGTCTCCTGCTCGACCTGCCACAAGGGCTTCAACCCCATCGACCGCGAGACGCCGCGCCGGACCTGCGCCGCGTGCCACAACGGCGACCGCGGCGGCAAGTTCGAGCGGGTGCTGGCCGACGACAAACCCAACTGCATCTCGTGCCACGTCCAGCACCCGCTGGCGCGGCGCGAGTGGGGGCGCGCGCTCCTGAACGACCTTTCGGCGGCGACGCCCGACTTCTCGCACACACCCTGACGATGAAGAAATCACAGCTTTTCGTCATCATCGCGCTGCTGGCGATGCTCGCGGCCGTCAACCTCCTGACGAAAGACCCGAGCAAGGGCTTCTTCGGCGGCCTGCCCTGGTGGGGCTGGGCCGGGACGGGGCTCTTCCTGTTCGTCGCCGGCGGCGCCTTCGCCCTGCGCGACGCGCGCCGCGCGCGCCTGCTCCTGGAGGAGCCGCTCCCGCCGAGGCCCGAGGAGGACGACGGCCGCATCAGGCTCACGAGGGAGCAGCTCGAACAGTACGACCCGGACGGGCCCTCCTACCCGCACCCGGTCGTCATCACCGAGCGCTGCATCGGCTGCCACGCCTGCGTGGACGCGTGCCCGCACGACGTGCTCGCCATCGTCGGCGGCGTCGCCACGCCGGTCGCGCGCGACCAGTGCATGGAGGACACGGCCTGCCAGGTCGAGTGCCCCGTCAACCCGAAGGCGTGCATCGTCGTCAACACGACGAAGAAGATTCCGCCGCGCAAGGTGCCCAACCGCGACGCGCGCTTCATGACGGACGTGCCCGGCTGCTTCATCGTCGGCGACGTCTCGGGCACGCCGCTCATCAAGAACGCGACCAACGAGGGCGCGGACTGCGTCGAGTTCATCCGCGACGAGCTGAGGGGCGGCGCGCCGCCCGAGCCGCGCGCCGAGGTCGAGGTCGCCATCGTCGGCGTCGGCCCCGCCGGCCTCTCGGCCGCCATCACCGCCCAGCGGCTCGGCCTCTCCTACGCCGCCATCGAGCAGGACCGCGTGCTCGCCACCATCGAGGCGTACCCGGCCAACAAGTACGTCTTCTTCAAGCCCGAGACGATGGAGCCGCGCGGCGGCGTCCGCCCCGAGGGCGCGGGCGCGCAGCGCGAGGCCATCCTCCGGGAGTGGACGCGCGCCATGCGCGAGACGGGCGTCCGGGTCAACGAGCAGGAGAGCTGCAAGTCCGTGAAGCGCGCCGAGGACGGCGACTACTTCGTCGTCCAGACCGAGCGCGGCGCCGAGAAGTCGAAGCAGACCTACAGGGCGCGCCGCGTCGTCCTCGCGCTCGGCAACCGCGGGACGCCGATGAAGCTGAAGACGCCGGGCGAGGAGCTGAAGGTCACGCGCGACGGGCGGACGGAGGACAAGGTCAAGTACAAGCTGGCCGACCCGGAAGCCTACAGGCGGAAGCGCGTCATCGTCGTCGGCGCGGGCAACTCGGCCGTCGAGGCGGCCGTGGACCTTGTGGCCACGCGGCAGGGCGACCGCATCACGTTCCGCCCCGACTCCGAGATAAACGACGTGACGCTCGTCATCCGCTCCGACATGAAGAACGACCTCAAGTTCGGCAACAAGCTACAGGTCTACGACTGCATTGACGAGGGCAAGATAAAGGTCTTCTTCGGCGCGTCCATCAAGGAGATACGCGACGAGGAGGTCGTGCTGATGAACGCGCGCACGGGGGAGGTCAAGGCGACCGTCCCCAACGACTTCATCTTCGCCATGATAGGCGGCGACCGCCCGACCAAATTCCTCGAAGCCATCGGCGTCAAGATCGGCTGACGGGCGCGGGGGCGAGGGTCAAAGGCTAAAGTCAAAGGCTCAGGGCGGCGCGGCCCTCGTCAACGGATAAGACTAAGGGCGGCGCGGCCCTCATCAACG